>JBKPPP010000275.1:0-9973 GCA_046733615.1 Acidobacteriota bacterium
GGCGCGATTCTCGGCCTGCTGCTCGACCTGGAGATTCGCAAACGATCCAGCGGCGCGAAGTCGCTCGACGACGTGATGCGCTATCTATACACCGAGTTCTTTAAAAAAGGGCGCAACTACACGCCCTCCGATTTTCAGAAGGCGGCTGAGCTGGCGGCGGGCTCGAGTTTGGAAAATTTCTTCGCGAGCTACGTTCGCGGCAGGGAAGAGCTCGACTACAACGCCGCGCTCGAAGCCGCGGGACTTCGGCTCGATACCGGCGCGACGGTAGAAGCCGGCAAGACCGTCGAGAAAGCGTTCTTCGGCGCGGACCTGGCGCAGCAGGAAGATCGCCTGATGGTCACTCGCGTTTACGCCGGTTCGCCCGCGTACGATCAAGGCTTGAACACCGGCGATCAGATCGTGGCGCTGGACAACATGCGCGTGACGAGAGATTTTTTCAACGCGCGCCTTGCGGAGAAGAAGCCGGGCGATCTGATCAACCTGACGATCTTCCGTTTCGACGACATGAGCACGCTGCTGATCAAGCTCGGCGGACGCACGGAAGGAACGTATCGCATCACGCCGTTGCCGAATCAGACCGCGGCGCAGAAGCAGATCTATCGAGCATGGTTGGGGGTGCGCGCGTGACGGATGGCTGAAGGTTATCAACACATCAAGTTCCGGGTTGACGATCGCGTCGCGAGGATCACGCTAGCGCGTCCGCCGCTCAACGTGCTGAACATCGCGATGATGCGCGAGGTCGCGCAGGCGCTCGGCGAGTCGGCGGAGCGCGAGAACGTGGCCATCGTTTTTGACGCCGACAAGGATTGCCGCGCGTTCAGTGCGGGAGTGGCGATCGAAGAGCACGTGCAGGAGACGATTTACCAGATGCTCGACGCGTTTCACGCGATCTTTCGCTTACTCGAGCAACTGGCGAAACCCGTGATTGCGCTGGTCGACGGCGCGGCGCTGGGCGGCGGCTGCGAGCTCGTCGCCGCGTGCGACATCGTGATCGCTTCCGATCGATCGCGCTTCGGCCAGCCCGAGATCAAGCTGGGTGTGTTTCCGCCCGTGGCCGCCGTGCTGCTGCCGCTCGTGATTGGCGAGAAGCGTGCGCGCGAGTTGATTCTGACCGGCGAGATTATCGACGCGACGGAAGCGGCGCGGCTGCATTTGTGCAATCACGTTGTGCCCGCCGCGCATTTAGAAGCGAAACTGCTGGAAGTGTTGGGGAAGTTGCGCGACCTGTCGGGAACTTCGCTTCAGTTTGCGAAACAGTCGCTCGATCTCGGTCGCGGCCGAACACTCGACGCGGCGTTGACCGCGCAGGAGAATATCTATTTGCATGAGCTGATGAAGACCGCGGACGCGAACGAGGGCATCAAAGCGTTCATGGAAAAACGTAAACCTGTTTGGCGGCACCGATGAGATTCAGGCCTTTAATTCTAGTCATCTGTGTTTTGCTGCTGCTGGCGCCGGCGGTTCCGGCGCAGAAGTCGGGCTCGCACTCGACGCGCGGCCGTGCCTCGATGTCGGCCGAGGCCAAAGCGTTACTGGAAAACGCGATCGGCGTCGTTTGCACGCAGGCCAAACTCGATCCGCAGAGCAGCATTGCGATCGACGACATGCAGGCGCGTCCTTCGCTGCCGGTACAGAGTCCCGAAGCCAAAGCGGGCGCTGAGCGCGCGCAACGTTTACTGCCGATCGCGCAGGAGCTGATGATCAATTCGCTGCGCCAGCTCGTCGTCGAGTATGGTCTCGACAAGTCGCCGAAGTTTGAAAAACGGCTCGCGCAGGCGACGGCGCGCGTCAGCGCCGTGAAGCGCGTCAGGCCCGACATGGAATCGCGTGACAACGCGTCGGTGTTTCTGAGCAAGCCGCACGTGATCACTTTCGGCACCATCTTTCTCGCGGGACTGCGTTCGGACGAAGGAATGATCAGCGTGCTGGCCCATGAGCTGATGCACATTGCCGACGGCGACAACGACAGTCTGCGGCCGTTAGTCAACGCAATCGGCAGCAAAGCGTCGGATCTTACGGGCCTCGACATTCGCGGGCAGCGCGGTGAAGAGATCACTTGCGACTTGATCGGCGCGATGGCCGCGCGCGCTTACATCACGACCACGCCGGGTTACGAATCGATCGCCAGGCGAGTCGCGCGTTCCATTCAACACAACTGCGTCGAGCTGGACGAAGGCGACGAAGATCACCTGTCGCCGCGCAACACGATTCGTGCTTTGCTCGCACTCAATCCCGCGCTCGTGCGGGAGCTAATCAACGATCGCGAAGAACGAACACCGGATCGTAAATTGTAGAGGGCGAAAGTGAGCAGACGACCTACGACTCCCTCGGTTCTGCCAATTCTCTTTACTCTAATTTTTGCGGCAGGCTGCAAATCCGTGATCGAGCGGCAGGACGTGCGGCCGCGCGTGCTGCGCGATGTGCCCGCCCGAAACCTCGCCTACCGTTTGTCGCCCGATGTTTCCTTGCCGAGCAATCTCCACCAGGAGGATCCAACGGACAAGGACGTGAATGTCGCGAACGACTTCGCCGCCAAACGGCAGGACGATGCGTTGTTGCGCACGATTCCGTCGCCGGACGGCAAGCGCCTGCTCGCGCTTTACGGCACGGAACACGAGCCGAGCTCCGACTTTCGCATCGATCTCTACGGCAGCGACGGCAACTTTCTGCGAAACCTGATCCCGCCTGACATCTCGTGCGTGTTTCCGGAAACAGTCACGTGGTCGCCTGATGGAAAGTTGATCAGCTTCATCGCGCACAAGCGACTCGCGCCCAGTCCAACGCCGACACCGCCCAGTCAGCAACAGCCGGAAGCCGCCGGTTCGCCTTTGGCCACGCCGTTAGCTTCGCCGTCAGTGGCTCCGTTGTTCGCGCCGGTTGCCAGCTTCAACACGGAACAGATTTACATCTGCAATCGTGACGGTTTCGATCTCAAGCCGCTCACTCTGCGGGAGGGTTTGATCTACTTCTACTTCTCCTGGGCGCCTGACAGTCACGCGCTGGTCGCGCTTGCGTGCAAGGAAGAAGAGTGGAATGTGCGCGAGAAGCAGTACAAGCTGCCGGCGGGGCGGCCGCGTTTGATTTTGCCTGATGGGAATGAGCGGCTGCTTGACGACGCGCTGACTGACGCGCTGCCCGTATGGTCGCCGGATGCTTCGAAAGTGGCAACGGCTTTTGATACGGACGTCGCCATTTACGACGCCGCGGGAACTAGGCCGACGCAGGGACGCGTGCCGCTCGGCGATCAGTTGATCGCCGCGTCGGTGGCATATGAAGAGAAGGCCGCGGCGCGAAAGCCGGCGGCCAATACGAATACGGGCGCGTCGGCGCGCGGCGCCCCGGCGCATGATCCGGGTTCATCCGCGTCGACGCCCGCTTCGGCGTCATCGCCTTCAGTGCCGCCGTCTTTCAATCCGATTGTGAAACTCGAGTGGCCCTCGCCTGAAACTCTCTACCTTCAAACCGCCTACGTGCGTCTCATGCCGGGCGAAACGATCAATACCTTCCAGCGCTGGCACCTGCTCAATCTCAGCGCCCAAGCCGCCGTCCTGAAGTAGCCCGGATAACACGGTTTCTTCCCTTACTATACTTCTGAACGCGCCTTCGGCGCTTGGGCATGCTGTTTGTCTACTCTTCCTCGAAAGAGCAAAACTACCAACATGCAGAATTAAGATCAGAAGGGGAGTTGTATGAGTAGCAAACCACAAGCAGCAAGAATGGACGACGGCGCCTCGTCCGCGTCGAGCTCGGCGCAAGGCGGGTCGTCAACGTTTGAGGGAACGTCTTACGCGGCAGAACGCGCGCGCCCCGGCTTGCCGACGGCAAACGCAAGAAAATTGGCAAACGGTCTAGGCTGGTTCAGCATTGGACTCGGCCTCACTGAATTGCTCGCCCCCAACACAATCGCGAAGATTACCGGTGTTTCAAACAGGCGCACGGGATTGATACGGCTGTACGGCCTGCGTGAACTCGCCGCCGGCATCGGCATCTTCGTTCAACAGAAGCCAGCAGAAGCAGTTTGGTCGCGTGTCGCCGGCGACGCGATGGATCTAGCGAGCCTCGGTGTGGCCTTTACGGCGCCCGACGCGAAAAAGGGTCGCATTGCGTTCGCGACTGCCAACGTGCTCGCGGTCACCGCACTGGACTTGGTGTGCGCGAAACAACTGAGCGCCGGCGCGAAAGGCGTTCATGCGAAAGCGAGTTGCGTCGTGAACCGTTCGCCGGAAGAGGTCTACAGCTTCTGGCGGAACTTCTCGAATCTTTCACGCTTCATGAAACATCTCGAATCGGTTACCGAGCTGGGCGACGGCCGGTCCCACTGGGTCGCAAAAGGTCCGGCGAACACGAAAGTCGAATGGGACGCGACGATCATCGCCGACGTTCCCGGCGAAGTGATCACGTGGCGCTCACTCGAGAATTCCGATGTCGATCACGCAGGCGCCGTGCGCTTCGAGCAGGCTCCGGGCGGAAGAGGAACGATCGTCAAAGTAAACATCGAGTACAACCCGCCGGCCGGTGTCGTCGGCGCGACTGTCGCGAAACTCTTTGGTGAAGAGCCGGAGCAGCAGTTGGATGACGATCTGCGCCGGTTCAAACAGGTGCTGGAAGTTGGCGAAGTGGTCGTGTCTGACGCGACGCTGCTCGGCACGGGTTACTTCGCTCAGCGGCCCGCGCGGCCGGCCGAAGCGAGCGAGCTCGAAGAGGCTGAGTCGTTGCCCAGTGAGCTGGGAACGAACTACGAGTCGGACGAAGGGAGGTTGATGCGGTGAGAGCAAATTGTTGGTACGGCAAAACAATGACGCGCGTGGAAGAAGTTCCCGACCCGCAGATACTTAACCAGCGAGACGCGATCGTTAAGATCAGCTCGACGGCAATTTGCGGCTCCGACCTGCACCTCTACAACGGTTTCATACCCACGATGCAGCGCGGCGATATTCTCGGTCACGAATTCATGGGCGAGGTCGTGGAGATCGGGCGCGAGGTGACGAACCTAAAAGTCGGCGATCGAGTGGTAGTTCCTTTTCCGATCGCTTGTGGCAACTGCTTTTTCTGCCAGGATGAGATGTACTCACTCTGCGAAAACTCCAATCCGAACGCCTGGATGGCCGAGAAGATGTTTGGCCATGCTGCCTCCGGAATCTTCGGCTATTCACATCTGACCGGCGGTTTCGCGGGCGGGCAGGCTGAGTATGCGCGCGTGCCGTTTGCGGACGTCGGTCCGATCAAGGTGCCGAACGAGCTGGACGACGAGCAGGTGCTGTTTCTGTCAGACATCTTTCCAACCGGCTACATGGGAGCGGAGCTGTGCGACATCAAACCCGGCGATACGATTGCGATCTGGGGCTGTGGCCCGGTCGGTCAGTTTTCGATTCGCAGTGCGTTTCTGTTGGGCGCTGACCGAGTGATTGCGATCGACGCAGTGCCGGAGCGTTTGGCGATGGCCGAAGAGGGTGGCGCAGAAACGATCAACTACGAAGAGCAGAACGTTTACGAGGCGTTGATGGACATGACGGGTGGCCGCGGTCCTGACGCGTGCATCGACGACGTGGGCATGGAAGCGCACGCTCCGGGGATCATCTTCGCTTACGATCGCATGAAACAGGCGATGATGCTGGAGACAGATCGCCCGCACGCGTTGCGTGAAGCGATCATGTGCTGCCGTAACGGTGGCACCGTATCGGTGATCGGCGTCTACGGCGGGTTCATCGACAAGTTTCCGATCGGCTCGGTGATGCAACGGTCGATCACGATCAAGACGGGACAGGCGCACGTGCAACGCTACATGCGTCCGTTGTTGCAAATGATCGAAAACGGCGACATCGATCCGTCGTTCGTCGTGACGCACACGATGAGTCTCGACGAGGCGCCGTACGCTTACGACATGTTCAAGAAGAAAAAGGACGGCTGCATCAAGGTCGTCTTGAAGCCTGGGATGAACGGCCACAACGGTTCCCACAACCGCTCATTGTCAGACGATAACGTCGACGAGCTGCTTCACTGAAGCGACTCGGTCAACAAACGACGCATCCACAGATTGCACGACACTCGCAGCAATCTGTGGATGCTGTCGTCGCAGCAGGGCTAACTCACCAATCCGATCTTAGTGGCCGCCATCCGAGCCGTGAAGCTTGACGATCTTGTTGTAGACGCCGAAGAGCAGCATGGGTGCGACCCAGTCTCCCACGAACAGGCTCGCCTTCTTTTTGCCCATCACTTGCAGTAACGCCGAGACGCCCATCGATCCCACCGCTGCCCAGAGGAAGGTGTCGGACGGAAGCTTGGCTGTTTGTTGTTCGAGTGTACGCGCGATTGGACCTTCCTGATGCGAACCGCCGCGGTCCGCCATTTGGCCGCCGCCCATTTGTCCCAATGTTGTGCTCATTTCGTTTTCTCCCCTTTGTTCGAACTTGAATCTAAACCTGTGCGCTGTCGAGGACGCACTCGGACACCCAGGTGCGCACATCGATCAAGTGCTCCTCCTCGTTCCGCAGCGCCTCTTCAAACTGAGTTTTCATTTCCGTGTAGCCGAGGTTGTCGACGAGATTTACCAGAAGCCGCCAACCGTCGTTGTCGGTGAGCTCGGCGGTGAGCATTGCCTGGAGACACTGAGTCATCGTCGTGCGCGGATCGGTCAGCACTTGCATGATGCCCATCGACGCTACGCTGGCGACGTCCGCGCAAGGCGTCTGGATCGTCGGATCTCCGCCCAAGTCGGTGATTGCGCTGTTGACCAGCAGGAAGTGCTCCAACTCTTCGCGCCCGATGTGCTCGATCTCTTCGAGCGTCGGCCCGGGCGTGGTTTCGCCGAGCGTTTCACACTTATTGAGCAGCGCTTCGTACAAGCGAACACCCGTTCGCTCGAACGCCAAACGCTCGCCCAGCTTGTCCAACAGCACCGCCAACCCCGCTTCGTCTTCTTCAGCGTCTTCCTCTTCCGGCGCCGGCACCATCGGCATCGAGCCAATCGGGAAACCTTCGGCGATATACTCGCCGCGATACTCCGCAATATCTTCGGGGCCGCCCTCAGAACTCGGAGTCGCGTTGGTCGCGCCCTCGATCAGCTCTTCAGCGAGCTCCGGCGACGTCTGCATGCCGGTGCGATTCCCGGCCATCTGTGCTGCTGTGCCTTTCATGCTGATGCTCCTTTTGCAAATGCGCTTTTCTGCTTCGTCAATTCCGTTCCCGGCGTCCAGGTGTAACCGGCCGCGACAATCTCCGACGGCGAGCCCTCGGAGTTCATCTGTTCGCGATACGCGATCGACTTGGGCGCGCGATCCGGTTCCTCGTCCTTGTGAATGAACGCGGTTCCCGCGGCACGTAGATCCACTTCGCGGTTCAGTGTCTCGCGCACAAACTGCCGGTGACTCTGGTAATCGATCGGTTCCGGCAGTGTTTCGGGCAAAACCTCGGCGGGATCGCGGTTCTCGATCTGTTTGAACAGATCCATGACCAGGTGCAGGTGTCCCAGCTCGTAATCGCAGAAGCGTTCCCAAATCTCGCGAATGCGCGGATTCGTTTCGTACTGCATGCAACCGAAGTAGTTGTAGACTTCCATCGCCTCGTGCAGCAGCCACTTCTCGAGCGGCGTCTCGTTGGGATCGATCATCGATTCATACTGCGTGACGTGTTGCTCCTCGATGGACGCGATCTCCGCGTAGAGTTGGCGCGCGATGGGATCTGCAAACATCGGCCCGATCGTCATGTAGTAATCGTGCGTCTGGTTTTCCGCGGCCGTGATGGTTATGGCGTGAAGCTTTGTGAGTGGGTCGGCAGTGGCTGAAGTGTAATGATCGCGCAGGTTGTCTTCCGGTGCGCGATGTTCGATCACGGTCGGTCTCCCCGGCATTATGTCTGAATAATTTTGGACTATGTTGTTCGCGTCGGCTCCGGCGATGCGATCCATCAGGGCGGAGAACCGGTACAAGTGATCGAAGTCTTCGAGCAGTCCGAAACGGTAAACCTGCGCGAGATACTCGTCAGGCTCATGCTGCGCGACGGCGGCGGTGACTTCAATCGCCACTTGTTCGAATCCGATCGTTGTTTCCAACGGTGAGAGATCCGCGGGCAACAACCAGTTGACCATTGTCTGCTGGTGTTGCTCAACGCGGCGTATTTGTGCGAGTGGGAGTCGCATTTCTCCGTTCATCATGCGCGCGGTTGCGTGCGAGAAGCGCAGTGCTTCTGATTCGAGGCCGTTCATCAGAATGATGCGCACGCGCGTAAACGCGTCGTCGTCTAGTTTGCTGGTTGGCGGTTGCACGAGCTCGCGCCAGGTGAACTGTTGTTTATCGAGACGTATACCCTTTTCCTTGAAAATATCGAGAGTCATGTCGCTCCTTGGTGTTGCTTGCCTGGTGTAATTTTGCGTGTGCGGAAACTAGCTGATGCACGGATGAGGATCGGTACGACTACGTACCGTTTGACATGCGTGAGTTTGTAGTGGGAGAGATTTGTGAGGATTGAAAAAAAGGCCTCGTAATTAACCGAGGCCTTTCAAGAAGTCGATGTCCTCCGCCCACTCGGGATGATCTATGAGCGGATTGCGATTGCCCTGCACCTTGAAGATTGCCTGATTGCGATGGCGTTCGTGGTCAGTGACTTTGTTGTCCCTGTGCCACTTGAGCAGAGTCGCGATGCGATCAGGCTTGTATTCCTCATTTGTGCGATTGATTTCGCCGGGGTAGCGCAGCAGAAAGTACAGCACCGCGCGCGCGACAGTGCCCTTGCCCGCGCCGGGTTCAAACTTGTTCTCTTCTCGCTTGCCGCATTTCTGGCGCACGACTTCATTGAAATCCGTGAAGTCGAAATACGGAGTATTGCCGCGGAAACTGTTGCAGCCTGACTCGCACGCGAAGAGATGATGAATGTCGCCGCGCATGGGTTCGCGTTTTTCGAACCACGACTGCGGCACGACGTGCTCGCAGTTGTATGGCAGCATGGCCTCCAGAAAATCGAGCTCCTCGTGCATTCGTTCGGCGCCAAAGAACGATTCGGTCATCATCTTTTCCTGTAGCCTGTTGGCGCGCTCCTGATCGATGCGGAAGTCTTCCTGGATGATCACTTCCGGTTCGAACTCCATGCCTGAGTAGATGCTGCGCAGCTTGAGGTTCGGTTGCAGATCGACCCACGGGTAGACGTGCGTGGCGGGCTTGTACTTAGGCTGCGTCGTGTGCGTTGTTTCGAGCAGCTTGTGGAGACGTCTATACATTTCGGCCGCCGCGAGGCCGTTCGGGACGTCGCTGTAATACTGGTTGCGGTCGGTTTTGTCCTGAGCCGCGTCGTAGTACTTCTTCGATTTTGCTTTCTTTACTTCCGCGAGCGCGTCGGCCAGCTCGCTGTTTGTGGTTGGATCCGGCGCTGAAGCTGGTTTCGTGGCGGCGCCGTGTCCAGCGCTGTTGCCATTCGTTGCGATCCCGTTGGTTGCTGGTTTGTCGGGCGCGGTCGGCGTTTTAGTGACGAGCGGCGATTCGACCGAGTTGCCGCCGATGCGAACACTTACCTCGAGCGGCAACGTCCAGATCGCGTTTCCGTTTTCGATTCGTGGTTGAGACGAGAAGCTCGGCGTTGCGCTTTGACGCGCAGCAACCGCATTTGCCAGGCTGCCGGGATCACTCGATTCGATTTTCGACAACTCGAGCGGTGGCTCTTTGTCCAGCAGATCCGTGCGCAGGCGTCGTTGGCCGTCGTTTGTCAGCGTCACCTGCTTGATGTGTTTGATCAGCCGGCTGACGCGAATTCCCTCGTTCGCGATCCAGAGAATCTGGAACTCACCCATCGAAGGCTGCCACAGACCGCCGCTCCGGGCCATGATCCGCCCACTTGTGTCGCGCTGTGGAACTCCGGAATGATGCAGCCCGACGATCTCCCACTGATCGTTGAAGACGGGCGAGCCGGACGAACCCGGCGCCGTGTCCGTTTTGTAGTGGAGGAAGTTTTCGAGCAGATCGACGAACTGGTTGTCGCGCAGCGC
>JBKPPP010000276.1:0-5610 GCA_046733615.1 Acidobacteriota bacterium
CCGACGGAGAAGCGCCGGTAACGCGCCATCTCTCGTTTGGTAAACGGTCCCAGCGGCTTCGACGCAAAGAACACTTCACCCTTCGTCGGATGATCGAGTCCGCCAAGCATGTTCAGCAATGTGGATTTTCCCGAACCGGAAGTGCCTTGAATGGCGACGAACTCGCCCTCGCGAATCTCGAGCGACACGTCGTCGAGCGCAGCAACGCTGTTGCTGCCCATCTGATAGATTTTGGAAACTTCCTGCGCGGCTAAGAGTGCGCTCATCGGGGTTCGCTGATTCGCCACAGATCGAATCGCTGGTCCTCAAATCCTTTCAACGGCATGTCAAACTCCTCTGCCGACAATCTCTTCGACTCGAGCAGCTCACGAACCTCCGTGTCTTCAAAAACAGAGCGCGAGATTATCACGTCGTTCCCGGACGAGAGACCTTCAAGACGCGCCGCGAGATTCACCGTGGAACCAAAATAGTCGAGCCGGTCGTTCAGCGTCACCGCGATGCACGGGCCGGTGTGCAGGCCCGCTTTCAACTTCAGCGGCAGGCCGCCGTCAGCCGGCTCGGCCAGCACACGCTGCGCTTCGAGCATCGCTACCACACCGTCGGCGGCGCAGCGAAACACGGCCATCACTGCGTCGCCAATCGTCTTCACCAGCGCGCCGTCGTGCTCGGCGATCGATTTCTTCAACACGTCGAAGTGATTCATCACACGGCCAAATGCAGTCGCGTCGCCAATCTCGCGATATAACTGGGTCGAGTGGCGCAGGTCTGTGAAGAGCACGGTCAGAGTGCCGACAGAGATCTGTTCGCCCGGACGCAGCGCCTCGGCCGCGAACAGATCGCGAAACATCTGTAACGCTGTCACTTCAGCCGCCGTGGTCGCCTGATCGTTCCAAGCCATGCGTTCGAGCAGCAACAACTGTTCAGCGCCGGTCTCGTTTTGCAGCGTCAAAGCAAACTTCTCGCTGACCTGCAACGGCTCTCGGTTCCAACCGTTTTCTGAGATCACCACTTCCGCCGCCTCGCCGCCGGCCGCGGAAACGTTCAGATCCTGCGAGCCCGGCAGCTCCAGCGCGCGCAAACGATAGCTGCCCGTTTCGAGCGGCAGATTCAACACGCGCTTCTCGCCGGGCGGCAGCAGTTGCTGCGCGACGATGTGCGGCGTCAACTCGGGACTGCCGATGCAGTACGACAACATCTGCACGCGCCGCACGGCCGGATTCGGCCGAAACGTCAGCTCGACGTAACGATCGAAGTTCACTGTGAAGTCGATCTGGCAGCCCTCGCAATGAACCGACGTGTGAATATCTTTCAACGACTGGCCCGACTCCTGTGGGCCACGACACATCGGGCAAAGCAGATCCCACTGAAAGTCGAGCAGACCGACACGCGTCGCACGCAGGAAAACTTCGAGCACGTCGCGGCGCGGCTCGTTCCAGTCGTCGGCGAGCTTGTACGGGCGGATGCGACCGACGGCGAAGTCATCGGCGTGTTCGAGAAAGTCGACGAGGCGATCGGCGATGGCGCGCTTCTGCTCGGGCCGCTCGGCGCTTTCGAGATCCGCCACAAGTTTTTCTTTGAGCGACGTGAGCCGCGGAAGATCGAACGATGATTTCGAAGTGTCCGGCTGCGTCGCCTTTTCCGCGGCGCTGTTCGAGGCTTCTTTGTCGTACTTGAGAATCGCTTCGCGGAAACGCCGCGCGACCACGAGACTCATCTGCATCGGCAGGACAACCGCGCTCGCCGCGTTGCGAGGCGTGGACCAGACTTCGTAGATCAGATGCGTGCCGCCGCTGGATTTCGGAGTTAACTGCACCAACACTCGCAAGCGCTCCAGCGGCCCCCGCTGGTAAATCCGTTCCACGCCGAAGCGCGACGGCTTCACCCACTCGAACGGCTGCTCTTCCCATTCGATCGGCAATCCATACAAAGAGAGCCGGAGTTTGCGACGCGCGTTGCGAAAGCGTTTGTGAGCGCGGTCTACTTCGATTTCGGGCACGCCTGTGTCGCGATTGAAGCGGTTGGTATCGGCCACGAAGGGCCAGAGCTTCTCCGGGCTGGACTTGAGATCAAACTCCCATCGTTTGTGATACTCGCGAAGAGGCATGTGAACACATTGCCAATTGTCGATTGCCAATTTGCCTCTAGCCGGCGTGCGTCAAAAAGTCGGCAATCGGCATTTGGCAATCGGCAATTTGCTAGACTTCTTTGTATTCGGAATCCACATCTTCATGCGAGAGTGCGACGCGGTAGTTCTTCGACTGTAGTTGCTTCGTGATCAGCAGATCGTCTTTGGTCTTGAGGAGATCCGCGCGACTGTAAACCGAGAGCTCAAAGTTGTAACCGTGTGTGATCGCGTCTTTCGGACAAGCCTCGACGCAGAATCCGCAGAAGATGCAGCGGCCGTAATCGATGTTGTAAACGGCAGCGTAACGTTCGTCGACGCCGATGCGCTCCTCCGGCGGACGCGGATCGTCAGCAGCGACGATGTAGATGCACTCGGAAGGACAGGCGGCGGCGCAGAGATAACAGGCGACGCACTTCTCGCGGCCCAGCTCGTCGACGTGCAACAGGTGCTGACCGCGGTAGCGCGGCTGCACCGTGACCGGCTCATCGGGATACTCGACCGTCCATTTGCGTTTGGGGATGTAAGAAAGTGTCACCCCCATGCCCTGGATAATCGCCTTCGTCGATTCAATTACGTCGGTGATGATTGACATGCGATCAGTTTAATCCGTCTCTCAAGAGTTCCCAAACACGAGCGTCAGCAGAAACCAGATTAGCACGAGCACGTAGAAGGCGATGGTCAGACTGGAAATGACGATGCCGGCGACCGCGTACGGTTTGCCGGTGTTCTTATCCGGCGACTTTTTGATCTGTTGCAGCGCCACGAGCCCGAGAATCAACGCAACAATAGCAGGGACCGGGCCAAAACAACTTCCCGCGAGCAGTCCGACAATCGCGACGATCATCGACGCCACTGCGAGACCCTGGGCCGGCTGTTTGTTTGGGCGCACCAGCGGCGGCGGTGGCGGTTGCCACGGCGCTGGAGGAGCGGCGACCGGCGTTTGCCAGGGCGCAGGTGGCGGTTGCGATGCGGGCGGCCTCAGCGGCGGGCGCTCGTCAGGCGGAACCCAGGCGCGCGGCGCCGGCGGTTCGTATGGCGCCGGTTCGCGCGGCGCGGATGGCTCGCGCGGCAGCCACTGTGTTTCCTGTTCTGACCGCCACTGCGTCTCCTGTTCGGAGCCGGATTCTACTTTCGGTCCGCGAATACGCGGGTCGAAGTTTGGATCCGCAGGCGGCGACAGTTGCTCGATCAGCATCGTGCCGTCGTCCGAACAGAAGCTGATCCAGGGCTCGTCGTACTGCCTGTTGCATTGCGGACAAAACTTCATCTGCTGATCGTCGCCGCCGGCGAAATCAGACGAGCTCGAGGCGGCTGAAGAAGTAGGAGATCTCGATCGCCGCGTTTTCGTCTGAATCGGAGCCGTGAACGGCGTTCTCGCCGACGGAGCCGCCAAACTCTTTTCGCAGCGTGCCGGCGTCGGCTTTCGCCGGGTCGGTAGCGCCCATCAGGTCGCGCCACGCTTTGACAGCGCTCTCTTTTTCGAGAGCCATCACGACGCATGGGCCGCTGGACATGAATTCCGTCAGCCCGCTGAAGAAAGGCCGCTCGCGATGCACGGCGTAAAAGCCCTGGGCCTGCTCGCGCGTCATGTAAATCAGTTTCAGGCCGCGGAGTTTGAATCCGCCGTTAAGAATTCTTTGAATTATCGATCCTGTATGCCCGGCCTTCACGGCGTCAGGCTTAACGATTCCGAAAGTTAAGTTAGACATATTCTCTAAAGTGCGTCCTTCATTGCTTGCCCGATTTCGGCAGGCGACTTCACCACGTGAATTCCCGCCGCATCGAGCGCCTTCATCTTCTCAGCCGCAGTTCCTTTGCCGCCGGCGATGATCGCGCCGGCGTGGCCCATGCGCCGTCCCGGCGGCGCCGTCTGTCCGGCGATGAACGCGACGATCGGTTTAGTCACGTTCTCTTTCGCAAAGGCAGCGGCTTCCTCTTCAGCGCTGCCGCCAATCTCGCCAATCATCACGATCCCGATCGTCTCGTCGTCTTCCTGGAAGAGCCGCAGCGCATCGACGTGCGTCGTCCCGACGATCGGATCGCCTCCGATGCCGATCGCCGACGACTGACCCAGGCCGAGCGCGGTCAGCTGGCCCACTGCTTCGTACGTCAACGTCCCCGAGCGCGACACGACACCGATATTTCCTTCGCGATGAATGTGCCCCGGCATGATTCCGATCTTGCACCTGCCGGGCGAGATGATCCCCGGACAGTTTGGACCGATTAATCGGGTAGACTTGTCGCTCAGATATTCCTTTACCTTCACCATGTCGAGCGTCGGAATACCTTCAGTGATGCAAACGACGACCGGAATACCGGCGTCCGCCGCTTCCATGACTGCATCCGCCGCGAACGCAGGCGGCACGTAGATCACCGACGCATTCGCGCCTTCGTCCCTGACCGCATCGACGACCGAATTGAAAACGGGAATGCCCTCGTGCGTCGTTCCACCTTTTCCGGGCGTCACGCCACCGACGATATTCGTCCCGTACTCCACCATCTGCTGAGTATGAAACGTCCCCTCTTTTCCGGTAATGCCCTGCACAACGAGCCGGGTAGATTTATCAACCAGAACGCTCAACGATGAATGCTCCTTGTCAGTTAATACGTGTCAGAAATCACCTATACCAACTCGAATCGCTCGCCATACTGCGGCACCTCGACGGTCCAGCCGAAGCGCTCCTTGATGTGGCCGGCCATCGCGTTCGCGGCTTCCGGCTCGCCGTGAGTTAGAAAGACGCGACTCGGAGGCGACTGCTGCAATCCTTCGAGCCAGTGCAGCACCTCTTTCCAATCCGCGTGCGCGGAGAAGCCGCCGATCTTCGCGATCCGGCAACGCACGGGAACCATTTGTCCCAGGATCTTCACCTCCGGCTCGCCGTCTTGTATGCGGCGGCCGAGTGTGCCCGCAGCTTGATACCCAACGAACACGATCGTCGCATCCGGATCGGGAACCATCCGCAGCGCATGATGCAGCACGCGGCCGCCCGTCATCATTCCCGACGCACTGATGATCACGCGCGCGCCCGTCGCGTTGTTCAATCGCTTCGACTCCTCTCGCGATGAAGCTGTGACCATCGAATGCGTGCGCAACGGATGTCGCTGTCGCGTCAGAATACTCGTGTAGTCCTCGTCGTGCTCTTCTTTTCGATTGGCGTAGGCATTCGTCGTCGCGGCGGCCATCGGCGAGTCGACACTCACGGGCAGGATTGGAATCGCCTTCTCGTCTTCCAGCTCGCGAATCAGGTAGACGATCTCCTGCGTGCGCCCGACGGCAAACGCCGGAATCAAAACCGGCGCATTACGCGTCGCGGCGTCGTTAATGATTCGCGCCAGCGCCACTTTCGGATCTTCCGGATCGTGCAGTCGATCACCGTACGTCGACTCGACCAGCAGATAATCGCAAGCGGGCGGCGAAACCGGATCGCGAATGATGGGTTGATCGTAGTGGCCCAGGTCTCCGGAGAAGAGCACGCGGCGTCCTT
>JBKPPP010000277.1:0-4890 GCA_046733615.1 Acidobacteriota bacterium
GGCTGGGTCTCGACGTGCTCGCCGGCGTGATCGACTCCGATTACCGTGGCGAGCTTTGCTGCGTGCTCTTCAATAGTGGAGACGTCGCGATCACGCTCCCAGCCGGCAGCAAGGTCTGCCAATTGATCGTCGAGAAGATCATCACTCCGCAAGCTGTCTGGGTTACCGACCTCGATCAAACCGCACGTGGCGCGGGCGGCTTCGGGTCGACGGGCACGTAACCTAATTACATTCCAAAACGTCTGAAACGGCACGATTTTGTCGGCTATTGAGTCAGACAGACGTACGGTTTCCAGCCTCACGCGCCTCTCGCCTCCCTCCGAAAAATTACCTAATCAAAGGCGACAACGCTGTTGGCACAAGGTTTGAGAGGGCCTCTGCGGAGCGAAGGAGGGGAGAAGTATGAAACCTATTAGAAAAGCAGCATTCAAGGCCTTGCTGGTCGGTCTTGTCCTCGCGGGACTGGCTACCAGCGGCATGGCGCAGTTTGGCACAAACGACGCCACTATTCGTGACCTTGTTCGACGTATCGAAACTCGCACCGATTCACTTCAACGCGCAGTTCAGAACGCTTCCGACCGAAACAGTTATCGAGTAGAAGATCTCAACCGGGCCATCTCGGATTTCGAGGCGGCCACCAACCAGCTCGATCGACGTTTGGCCTCGCGTCGAGCAAATTCATCGGACGTGCGTACGGTGCTCGATCGTGCGGCGACTATCGACAATTTCTTTGCCAGTAACAGAATCGGATCGGGAACGGGACGCGAATGGCAGGCGTTGCGCGCCGATCTGGATCAACTCGCAAGCTACTACAATCTTTCCACGAATTGGCGTTCCGACAACAATTCGGGTTACGGCAACAACAACAATTCCGGTTACAACCTGAGCGACGTCCAGATGCGGCAGTTGCTCCAGCGGATCGACACTCGCACGGCTTACTTCAGCCGCAGCCTGCGTGCGGATCTCAACCGGCTCAACGTGAACGATCGCTACGGCGTGAACAACGTTCGCGATCACCTGAGCCAGTTTGAGACCGCGGAGATGCAGCTTCGCAATCGTGTTAACAGCCGCCAGGTAAGCGAGTCGGACGTGCGCAGCGTGCTCGACCACGCTTCCTATCTCAACACCTACGTTGGCGATCGACAGTTGTCGTATCAAACTGAGAACAACTGGACCGCATTGCGCCAGGATCTCGATCAGCTTTCGAACGCTTTCAACGTGGCGTGGAACTGGACGAATACGCCGGACACTCCGGGCCGCGACACGGGTTACCAGGATGGGCGGCGCCGGGATCTGACCGGCACATTCCGTCTGAACACGAGCCGCGGTGATGATGCGCGACAGGCTGTCGATGCAGCGACGAGGAACTTGTCACTCGCCGAGCGGCAGCGTATTTACGATCAGTTGCTGCGACGGCTCGATCCGCCGCAAATGCTGGCGATCGATCGGCGTGGGCAGTCCGTAACCATCGCTTCGTCGCGTGCGCCGCAGATCAACTTTACTGCCGACGGGCGCGAACAGGTCGAAACAACGCCGGGTGGACGCCAGGTCCGTGTGCGCGCTGCTTTCAGTGGCGATGCGTTGACGATTACTCGCTCGGGCGAACGTGCCAACGATTTCACGGTGACGTTTGATCCGACCGATAACGGCCGCCAGTTGCTGGTAACTCGCACGCTCTACAGCGACCGTGTAAATCAGCCGGTGGTGGTCCGTACTTACTACGATCGCACTGCCGACACTGCTCAGCTAAACATCTACGACACGAATCGTGAAGATGTGAACGTTGGTGGCGGGGACGTCGCGACCGGCAGCTTCGTCGTTCCGGACGGAACGCAGTTGGTCACCGTGCTGAACAATGACCTGACGACGCAGAACGCGCACGAAGGCGATCGTTTCACGATGACGGTTCGGACGCCCGGGCAGTATGAAGGCGCGACGATCGAGGGCCGGGTCGTAAACGTCGATCGCGGCGGACGCGTCAGCGGCCGTTCGCAGATGACGCTCGACTTCGACACGATCCGTTTGCGTGACGGCAGGAGTTATCGCTTCGCCGGCATTCTCGAGAGTGTTCGCACTGCCGAAGGCGACGTGGTTCGCGTCGACAACGAGGGTGCGGTGCGCGACAGCGATCAAACCAAGACGACGGTGACCCGCACCGCCATCGGTACCGCGGTGGGCGCGATCATCGGCGCGATTGCGGGCGGTGGCAAAGGCGCGGCGATTGGCGCGGTGATTGGCGCCGGCGCCGGCGCAGGCTCGGTCTACGTTCAGGGTCGAAACGATCTTGAGCTGCAATCCGGGACCGAGGTAACTGTCAGAGCGACTGGTCCACGCGGGTAAAGCAAGTTGGACCATTCATGAGAACGGGCGGCGTGAGAGCGTCGCCCGTTTTTAGTTTATGGTTATGGTTGCGTTGCCGGGCAGCCGTTCGACACTGAGCGTCAACTGTCGATCGGAAGTGACCGGGCCCTTATCAGGCGTTTGGAAAAAGAGGTAGCCTTGTCGCCGCGAATCGCTCGCCGAGAGCGGCGTCTTTAAATCGATCGCATACGCGCCAAACTCCTGCTCAAACTGTTTCCGCGACTTCGGATTGTAGAGCGTCACGCCGTTAGCCTTCATGATGCGCGAGACAGCGCTTTTCGGCGACAACAGTTTCCACTCCTGGTTCTGATTATCGCGCAGGTGGAACCGCGCTTTCTTCAACTCGAGCGGCACTCCGCCGTTCGGAAACGCCAGCTCGATCCGTACGGGCAACACTCCGCTCAACGGCAGATTAGCTTCAAACAGTTCCTGGCTCTGTTCGTCGGTCAGCAAGGGAGCGACGCGCACCATCACGCCGCCTGCATCAGCAGTGCGCGAGTTGGCGGGCAGCGGCGGCAGCTCTGTCGCCGGCTTAACTTTGAACAGCGAGCCGCTGCATGAGGTCGTCACAGTCAGCGCGAATAAAAGGCCCAATAGCCTGAGGCGTCGGGTCATGCGTGCAATTTAGCATAATCGTTCTGATCTGTGGCTCTATGTTACTATCCAAAAAATCATGATTCGACCTTTTCGTGGGGTTCACCCGCAGATTCACCCAACCGCGTACGTGGACCCAAGCGCTCAAGTTATCGGCGACGTACATCTGGGTGAGCAAGCCTCGATCTGGTGCAACTGCACCGTGCGCGGCGACATTCATTACATTCGCATCGGCGACCGTTCCAACCTCCAGGACAACTGCGTCATGCACGTGCAGAACGGCACGCACCCGGCCATTCTCGAAGAGGAAGTCACGGTTGGACACAGCGTGACGCTTCACGGTTGCTACGTCGAACGCGGATCGCTGATCGGCATCGGTTCGATTCTGTTGGACGACGTGCGCATCGGCGAGTTCTCGCTCGTAGCGGCCGGTTCGCTCGTGAGCCCGCGCACCGTGATTCCACCACGTTCGCTCGTGATGGGTTACCCGGCGAAAGTGAAACGCCCGCTGACCGACGAGGAAGTCGCCAGCCTCGCGATGTTCTGGCAGAACTACGTCAACTACACGCATGAGTATTTGAAAGAACAATCCCAACAAGGACAACAGCACTGAATGAAACTTTTCGGCAAACTGATCTTCGCGATCGTTTTCACGCTCTTTCTCAACGCATCCGCTTTCGCACAGTCAGACGATAACCCGTTTCTGCTCAAACGCGGCGATAACGAATTTGGCTTTTGGGGTGGCTTTTCTCCCGCAGCGACGACGATCTTCGGCGGCCTGCACGATGATGAAGCCGAAGATCGGAAGTTCTTCATCGCGGCGTTTCGCTACGGCCGCACGCTTGCGGCAAACAACAGTCTCGCGCTGCAATACACGTTCGATGCTGTTCCCGTCGCGGTCGCCACCGGTACGATCGTCAGTCGCACGACTGTCGGCGGCGTCACGACGTTTCAACGCGAAACAGCGTATGGCGGCGGCGTCACGCCGTTGGGTTTGCAGCTCGATTTTGCGAACGGCTCGAAAGTGCATCCGTTCGCGCACGTCAACGGCGGTTTGCTATGGTTCAATAAGTCAGTTCCGATCGAGGATGCCGGATCGTTTGCGTATGTCGGCGAAGCCGGCGGCGGTGTTCGTATTTTCACTTCAGAGAAGCGCGCGGTGAGCATCGGCGTGAGGTTTCATCACATCTCGAACGGCGATCGCGCCGGCTCGAATCGCGGGTTGAACCAGTTTGTAATTTACGCGGGATTCTCGGTGTTCAAGTAATGCCTTCGACGAAGACGCAACCGGCTAGGGGCATGCGCGATTTTTTGCCCGAAGACGTTCGCAAGCGCGAGTACGTCATTGGTGTGATTAAGGAGGTGTACGAGCGTTACGCATTCGAGCCGCTGGAAACGCCCGCCGCCGAGAACATCGAAACGTTGATGGGCAAGTATGGCGAGGAGGGGAACCAGCTCATCTTCAAGATACTGAAGCGCGGCGTTCACGAGGGTACGGGCGAAGCCGACCTCGCATTGCGCTACGATTTGACGGTGCCGCTCGCGCGTGTGGTGGCTGAGTATCGCGACAAGCTGCCGAAGTTTTTCAAGCGTTACCAGATTCAGCCGGTGTGGCGTGCGGACCGCCCGGCTCGCGGCAGGTATCGCGAGTTCTACCAGTGCGACGTCGATGTGCTTGGCTCGCGGTCGATGATTGTCGAGGCCGAAATTTGCGCCGCTGCGTGCGAGGTGTTGACCAAGCTCGGGTTCAAAGACTACTGCGTGCGACTGAATCACCGGAAGGCGTTGACGGGGATCCTGGCGGTTGCGGGCGTGCAGTTGGAGAAGCACGAAGCGGCGCTGATCGCGCTCGACAAGCTCGACAAGATCGGGCGAGAGGGAGTGGAGAAAGAGTTTGCTGAACGTGGAATTAATGAAGTTGCCGGCAATACTCTC
>JBKPPP010000278.1:0-10198 GCA_046733615.1 Acidobacteriota bacterium
GGACGATGCGCGCAGAACTTTTCACGACTTGCGCGCAGCAGGTTTTGAGAACGTCAGTTTCGATCTGATCGCCGGCCTGCCAGGGCAGACGCTCGACGGTTGGCAGCGAAATGTTTCCGAAGCTCTTGAGTTACGACCCGAGCATCTTTCGTTTTACTTGCTGGAGGTTCACTCTGGCACGCCGCTGGCGGAACACATTCGCCGCGGCATTCAACCCAAGCCGGAGGAGGATCTCGCGGCGGTGATGTATGAGTGGATGCTCGAAGCTGCGCCCCAGGCCAGCTACGAACACTACGAGATCTCGAATCTGTGTCTCACGGGTTTTGCTTCGAAACACAACACGAAGTATTGGACGGGCGCGCCGTACTTCGGGTTTGGCTGTTCCGCGCATTCTTACGATGGCGTAAAACGGCGCTGGGCCAACGAGCGTGACGTGCTGAAGTATGTGAGGTCGGTTGAAGAGGGATCCTCAGCGATAATTGAAACTCAAGATCTGACGGAACATGATCTGCGCGCGGAGGCCTTGTTTTTGGGCTTGCGTTTGATGCGCGGCGTGAACTTGCGCGAGTACCGCGATTTGTTTGGCGTAGATTTGCTTGCGGAGCATGCGATCGAGCTTGAACGATTTCAAGCCGCAGGCCTCATCGAGTTGAATGAAGATCTTCGGTTGACACGTAATGGCGCGTTGATGTCCAACGAAGTCTTTGCCGCGTTTGTATGATCATCGCTATCGATGGCCCATCCGGTTCCGGTAAGTCGACGCTCGGGCGAATGCTCGCGCGCGCGTTGAACCTGCTCTACATCGATACCGGGTCGATGTATCGAGCGGTTGCGCTCGCGGTGATCGAAGCGAAACTCAATCCGGCTAAAAGCGAAGCCGTCGCTGCACTTGCCCGCGACCTCGACATCGATCTCGCCGGCGACCCCGATTCGTTGCAGGTGCTGCTCGCCGGCCGCGACATCACGGAAGTGATTCGCACTGACGGCGTGACTGAAGTCTCCTCGATCGTTTCGACGATTCCCGGCGTGAGACGGGCGATGGTCGCCCGTCAGCGCGAGATGGCGCGGCGTGGCGCGGTGCTCAACGGGCGCGACATCGGCACGGTCGTTTTCCCGGATGCGGACATCAAGTTTTTTCTCACGGCGTCGCCCGAAGACCGCGCCGAGCGCCGTTTCAACGAGGATCGCTTGACGCATACGGACGTCTCGCTGGAACAGACGATGGCCGAGATGGTGGAACGAGATCGCCGTGACTCGACGCGCGCTGACTCGCCGCTGAAAGTTGCTGACGGCGCGATCGTGATTGACTCTTCCGGTCTCTCGATCGACGAAGTGTTTGAACGGATGATGGAGCATGTTCACCGGCATCATTGAAGAGCTCGGCAGCGTCCGGAGCATTGAAGAGCGCGGCGAGAATGCGCGCCTTGTCATCGATGCGAAGGTCGTGACCGAGGGCACGAACCACGGCGACTCGATCGCCGTGAACGGAGTTTGTCTGACTGCACTCGACATTCACCACGATTCATTCGCCGCCGATGTCTCGCGCGAGACTCTGCTTCGTTCCACCCTCGGTTCCTTGCAACCCGGCGCGCCGGTGAATCTCGAACGGGCCGTCACGCCCGCGACGCGCCTCGGCGGGCACATGGTGCAGGGGCACGTCGACGCTCGCGGCACATTCCTCGGCGTCGAGAATCACGGCGACTCATGGATGATCCGCATTGCCTATCCCCGCGACATCGCGCGTTATCTCGTCTTCAAAGGCTCGGTGGCGGTCGAAGGCATTAGCCTGACGATCGCGAGCCTCACCGACGACTATTTCGAAATCGCCATCATTCCCAAGACGTGGGAAGTCACCAACCTCTCGCATCTCAACCCCGGCGACCCCGTCAACCTCGAGGTCGACGTCATCGGCAAGTACGTGGAAAGATTACTGGCTTTCGGTTAACATAACTCTCGCTTTTGCTATTTCTTGCCAGGCGCTGGGTTAGGACCATCAGCAGGTGCCTTTTGCGAGCATTGAAGAAGCTGTCGCCGACATCCGCGACGGCCGCATGATCATCATCGTTGACGACGAAGATCGCGAAAATGAAGGCGATCTCGTTTGCGCGGCGGAGAAGGTCACGCCCGAAATCATCAACTTCATGGCGCGTCACGCCCGCGGGTTGATCTGTCTGCCGCTCACCGAAGAGCGTTGCGACGAGCTGCACCTGACCACCCAGGTCGCCGACAACACATCGTTTCTCGGCACCGCCTTCACCGTCTCGATCGATGCCCGCCGCGGCATTAGTACCGGAATCTCAGCCGCCGACCGCGCGACCACGATCCTGGTCGCCGTCGATTCGACGTCGCGGCCGCAGGATCTCGCCCGGCCCGGACACATCTTTCCATTGCGCGCCAAGAGCGGAGGCGTGCTCGTGCGACCCGGCCAGACCGAAGCGAGCGTCGACGTCGCGCGCATCGCGGGACTCTATCCCGCCGGCGTCATCTGCGAAGTGATGAACGAAGACGGCACGATGGCGCGGCTGCCGCAGCTCGAAGAGTTCGCGGCGCAACACAATCTCAAAATGATCAGCGTGGCCGACCTCGTACGTTATCGAATGAGCAAAGAGAAGCTCGTGCGGCGCGTGGTCGAAACCGATCTGCCGACAGTCTACGGACGCTTCCGCGCCGTCGCTTACGAAAACGTCGTCAACGGCGACGTGCATCTCGCGATGGTGATGGGTCAGGTGAAGACCGACGAGCCGGTGCTCGTACGCGTCCACACGGAAAACGTCACCTGCGATATGTTCGGCTCTCTGATCGACGATACGGGTTTTCAACTGCACACGGCGCTGGAAAAGATCTCGGCTGCCGCGCGCGGTGTGGTGCTTTACCTGCGCCAGCGCGAACACAGCCTCGATCTCGTCAACCAGTTGCGCACGTACGCCGTGATGCAGGAAAGCGGATTAAGTAAACGAGAGGCGAGTTTGCAGACCGGTTACGGAATCGATCGCGACTACGGTGTGGGCGCGCAGATCCTGCACGACCTGGGCGTGCGCCGGATACTGCTGCTCTCGAATCATCCCCCCAAAGTTGCGGCGCTCGAGGGGTTCGAGCTTGCCGTCGTCGGCAACGTACCGCTTGGCGAACCGGCTCGAAAGGACCACGAGACTGCCGTTTGAGACGAAAACTGACACAAGGGTTCTTTTAAGTTTCGTTCTCTCCCTCTAAAATTCGAGTTCTCCTGATTTCCCGACTGGCTATGTGCTATGAGTGCAGAAGATCCCAGCAAGCCTGAAGAGCGCCCGAACGAGCCGAAACCCTCGGTGAAAACGCGCTGGCGATATTTCACGCGCCGCCATGCGATTCTCGCGGGCCTGATTCTCGGCGGCGGCGCGGCGTTGTTAATCCTGCTGATCCTGGCGGCGTTTCGCCTCGGTTACGTGGATCGCTACGTAGCGGGCCAGATCAAGCGAACGTTTTCCAATTACGGCATCCGCGCCGAGATCAGAGAGTTTCACGCCGGCTTTCCGCCAGAGACCGTCGAGATGAACGGCGTCGAGCTTTACGACTCACTCACCGGCGAAAAGCTCGGCAAGATCGACAAGCTGGTCGCGACAATCCGCGTCGAAGATCTCTACGCGCTCAACCTCCAGCGCAACATCAATCTCAAAGACCTGAAGATCGAGGGCTTTGAAGCGTGGGTCGCGTTCGACGATCAGGGCCGTTCCAATTTCCGCAACATCCACGTGCCGCCGCCCGAGCCGAACAAACGCATCCTGTTCGCTTACTCTACCGCCAGCGTCCAGATCAAAAACGGCGTGGTCCACTACGGCGACACGCGTCACGAGATCTCCGGCGAAGCGCGCAATCTCGAAGCGACGATTCAGCCCGACGATCCAAACGCGCCCGCCGACAGCCGGATGAACACCGTCACGATGAACGTTTCCAATTCGACGTTCACTTACGACGGCCGCCCAATCGACGACATCGCTTTTCACGCACGCGGCCGCGTCAATCAGACGCGCGCCGAGATTCAGGAAGCTGTGCTGAAGTCGCCGATTGCCGAAGCACGTTTGCAGGGCACGATGGACGACTGGCGCGCGCTGCGTTACCAGATGAACGTCACGTCGACTGTCGATCTGACGCAACTCTCCGAAACGTTGAAGCCCAGCACCGCATTGCGTGGCGCCGGCAACTTCACCGGCACGATCACGGGCGAGGGCGATCAATACAAGCTCACCGGCGAGATCAAGTCTGACGCGCTCGCCGCGGACGGCGTACGTTTGCAGGGATTGAACGTCAGCGCGAGCGGCTCGGGGCAGGGTAGGAGTTACCAGATCAATGGCAAGGCGGTCGCGGATCTGCTCAATGCCGGCGACTTCCAGGTTGATTCGCTACAGCTTGCCGGTCAGGTGATGGGCACCGGCACCGACTTCCGTTGGGTCGGCGAGTTGCGCGCGGTCGCGGAACGAAGCTACGGCACCACTTTGACGGGCCTGATTCTGCGCGATGCGCGCGCGGAAATGGCCCAGGGAACGCTGACTGCCTCGGCGAGCCAGTTTGCGGCGAACGGGATCAAAGGGTCGGGTGCGACAGTCGACGGCGTGACTGCTTCAGACTTGCGCGTTAAGAACGAAAACGACGTCACGACGGCAAACATCGCGAGCGTGAAAGCGGGAGCGATTTCAGCGTCGGGCGCGAAGATCAAAGGCGTCACCGCCAACAACATCGACATCCTGGACCGCGGCGGCGTCACGAGCGTGGTCGTGAAAAACGTGCAGGTCGGAGCGGCGAGCGCTGCCGGCGCGGAGATTGGCAGTCTGAACATTGCCGGTGTGCGGCTGTCGGTGCGCAACCGTCAGATCCAAGGCTCGACTGCCGACATCGATGCGGGCACAGTGAAGCTCGCCGACGGCGAAGTGCGCAGCGTGAAACTCACGAAGCCGGTGTTTGTCGTAGCGCCGTCGGGAAGCTATCGCGCGTCGGCGGATCTGAGCATCGGCGGCGGCATTCTCGGACAGATCGACATGGGCCAGGCGCGCGCGAGCGTCGTCGCCACTAACCGCGAGATTCAGCTCAACAACTTCACCGCCGACGTGTTTGACGGGCGCGCGAGCGGCAACGCGCGCATCGCGCTGGTGAAGGGCGCAAGCTCGCAGGTCGCGGCGAGTTTCAACAACCTCGACATCGCCGGACCGCTGGCAGTGTGGTCGCAGAGTGCGGTGCCACTCACCGGGCGCGCGACCGGCCGAGTAGATCTCACGTTCCCCGGCACGGACGTGAAGCTCGCCTCCGGCGCCATCACGACCCAGCTCTCAGCCGAAGCCGGCCAAACCAGCGCAGACCGCATTCCGATCACCGGGACAGTCGCAGTGCGCGCCGATCGCGGACTGTTCGATATCCAGCAGGTGAATCTGCAAACGCCGGCGACGCGATTGAGTGCGACCGGTCAGTTCTCGTTTGAGAGCAACTCAAACCTGCAAGTCGATCTGAACTCATCTGACGCCGCCGAGCTGCAAACCGTGCTCATCTCTTCCGGGCTGTTGCCGCAAGTCGAGGAGCGGCTCCGCGAGTATCGCATCGGGCTCGCCGGCCCACTCGCGTTCAACGGAAACATTCGCGGCGATCTCGATTCGCCTGACGTGAATGGAAAATTCTCGCTCGGCACGTTGATTGTCAACGGAATCGAGTTCGGCGCGCTTTCGGCGTCGATCCTGACGAACGCGGACGAGATGCGTGTCACAGACGGACAACTGGCGGAGAGAGACGGCGGCGGTGTGCGTTTCTCGCTCGTTGCGCCGCGTCGCGGTGAGAACAACACGACTCTTGAAGCCACGCTCGATCGCGTGAACGCGCGGACGTTGCTGGCGCTTTCGCCGTTGGGCAGCAACGAGCGGCTCGCGTCTGACACCGAAGGAGATCTGTCAGGCAAGATCAACGTCACCGGCATACCGAAGGCGATGAACGGCAGCGCCGATCTGCGGCTTGGGCCAGGCAAACTGGCGGGTGAGCCGTTGCAGAGCATGGTCGCGCGCGCAACTTTTAGCGGCTCCAACGTGCACGTCGAGAGTGTCGATCTTCAGTTGGTTGCGGGCCGCATCACCGGCAGCGGCAACTACAACACTGACAACCAGGACTTCAGCTTCAACGGAAAGGCTGAGAACGTTCAGCTCGCCCGCTTAGCCGCGCTCGCGAACAGACGTGGGCTTCAGTCGATCACGGGCGTGGCGAGTTTCAGCACCGACGTCTCAGGCAATTTTTCGCACAAGGACTTTTCCGCGTGGCGGATCACCGTCGACGGTGAAGCCAAAGACGTGGTTATCAACGGACGCGCCGCGGGCACCGTCGCGCTTCGCGGCCGCACGGAGAACCAGCAGCTCAATCTCACGCTTACGACCGATCTGCTTGGGCCGTCGCAAAGCGTTGCCGCGCAGGTTAATCTTGCGAGTCGCACGCTACCCGCAACCATCGAAGCGAATCTCACGAATGCCGACCTGACAAAACTGTTCGCGATTGCGTTGCCCGGCGCAGGCGTTACCGTTTCGGGCCGCGCTAACGGCACGATCAAAGTCAGCGGCAACCTCGTCGACGAAGACGAGAACTTCTCGCTTTCGGGTCTCTCGGGCACGGCCACTTTCTCGGAGCTCAGTTTTCGCGTCGAAGACATTCAACTCGCGGCGACAACGCCGCTCACCGTGCATTTCAAGCCTAACGAGATCGCCTTCGACGCGACTCGCTTCACCGGTCCGGGCACCAACATCGTGCTCGACGGCACTCTGGCGACAGGCGCGGGCGGCCACCAGGATCTGCGCGTCAACGGCGATCTCAACCTGCGCGTGCTCAATGGTATTTCACCCGACTTCTTCTCTTCAGGCACTGCGCAAGTTGCGGTTCGCGTCGGCGGTAGTTACGAAGATCCGCGTTTGATTGGCACGGCTTCCGTCACCGATGGCTCGGTTTCAGTGCTGCTCGAGAACGAGCGCTGGACCGTCGCGAACCTGAAGACCGCGGTCAGGTTCACCGCCAACCAGGCGCAGATCGATTCGCTGGAGGGCACGATCGGCGGCGGCCGGATCACGGCCAACGGCGGCGCGCTGCTCGAAGGATTTCGCGTTTCCGCGTTTCGCATCAGCCTGAATGGCACGAACATGACGGTGCCGTTTCCGCAGGACTTTCGTTCGACGCTCGATGCAGACGTCGAGATCAGAGGCTCTTCGCGCGAACAGTTGATCGGCGGTCTCGTGACACTGCGGCGCGCTGAGTACACGAAAGACATCGAGCTCGCCGACATAATCAACACCAGGCGCGAGTCGATTGAAGAAGGGCCGGAGATCGATCTCGCGCGCACGGCCGTTTTCGCCGCGCTGCGCGTCGAGGGCAGAAACGCGCTCGTGGTTCGAAACAATCTCGCCGATCTCGTCGGCTCCGTTTCGCTGCAACTCGACGGACCGGTCAACGATCCGGCGATCTCCGGGCGAATAACCGCCACGAGCGGCACGTTGAACTTCCGCAACGATCGCTACGACATCACGCGTGCGTTGGTCGACTTGCCGCCGGGCCGCAACGCCGATCCGATCATCAACATTCAGGGTGAATCGCAGATCCGCGGTTATCGCGTGATCGTGAGTTTGACTGGCCCGCTCTCGCAGCCCTCGGCAGCGGTGCGTTCAGAGCCGGCCCTGCCGCAGGCTGACGTTGTTTCATTAATCACTACGGGACAGCTCTCGTCGGGCGACACCAGCGCGTCGATCCTATCGCAATCGGGAGTGGGCGCCGCGACGAGCCTGTTGACAGACGCGCTTATCAACGCGCCGGCGCAGCGCGCGACGAGCAAGCTGTTTGGTCTGACGCGTTTTGAAATCAGTCCGGTCATCGGCGGAACTACCGGCTCGACTCCCGCGGCGCGACTGACGCTCGGCCGGCGCATCAGTAAAGAAGTTACGGTCACGTATTCCACCAACGTCACTTCGGATCCGAACCAGATACTCGCGGTCGAGTATCGCGTGTCCGATCGGCTATCGTTTGTGGCGCAGTACGAACAGGCGTCGACGAGAAGACTCAGTGCGCGCACGAACAACTTCAACTTTGAGATCCGGTTTAGAAAGCGATTTTGAGCAAGGGGTAATTGAACGAATTGTTGCCGGAGGCGCCTAACATACGACTGCTGTTGCTGTTCCTGCTGGTCTTTCTCTTCCTGGGAAACGCGCAAGGCTTCACGCCGAAAGACGTGCGGATAGAGGACTACGAAGGCCGCCAGATCACGGCAATCGAGCTTGTGTTTGAAGGTTCGCCTGACGCTCCCAATGTGCAGGCTGAGTTTCTCTCGTTACTGAAAGTCGCTCCGAACACGACCTTCTCCGCCGTGCGTGTGCGCGACTCGCTCCAGGCGCTGTTTGATTCGGGACGAGTGGCGAACGCGCGCGTCGAAGTGATTGAAGAGGGCACCCCGCGCACGGGGCCGGTCAGACTTCGCTTCGTCGTTCACCGGCAGGTGCAGATCGGCGAAGTGCGGATCGAGTTGGGGCCGGTTACGGGCACTCCGATCGCTGTTGACGAACTCCGCGCACGCCTGAATTTCATCCAACCCGGCACGCGCGTCTCCAAACAGCTCATTTCAAAGAACGCCGACGAAATCCAGGTCTACCTGCGCGATCGCGGTTACTTCAACGCCACTGTCGAGCCGATCGAGGAGCTTGGCCCGCGTGGCTTGCGCGAGACGGTAACTTATCGCGTCACGCCCGGCGAGCAGGCACGAGTCAACAGTTTCGACATCCGCATCAACGGTTTCGACGCCGCTCCCGTGCGCAACACGCTCACACTGCAACCGAACGCGCTGTTCACACGCGACGCGCTGGGGAGCGACCTGGCCAAAGTACGCGACGCGCTCGTCGCCGCGAATTTCCTCTCGCCCGTGCTGAACGACGCGCGCGTTATGCGAGACGCCGAAACAAATCGCGTCAACATCGAGCTCACCGGCGCCGTCGGGCCTAAGGTCAACGTCAAGATCACGAATTACGAGCTGAGCGAGAAGACGCAGCACGATCTGCTGCCCGTCAAGCGCGAGGGAAACATCGACTACTCAGCCATCATCGAGGGCGAGCGCCGGATTCGAAACAGGCTACAGGAAGACGGTTTCTTCTTCGCCGAGGTGACCGAAGTCTGTCGCGTCGCCAATCCGCCGGCGAACATAGGACCCAACGGCACGAAGGAAACGTGCGAGAACCTGAACCCGACAAACCTGACCGGCAACAACGTCGAGATCGAGTACCAGGTCGAACGCGGCCGCCGCTTTCGTCTGGCCGACATCCGTATCACCGGGACGAACAAGCTGAGCTACGAAGACGTCGGCGGGACGCTGAAGACCCAAAAGGCCAACGCCATCGGGTTAATTCCGTTTCTGGGCTACGGGCGCGGCTACACGAGTATGGCGCTGCTCGAACAGGATCGCCGCACGGTAGAAGCGTTCATGCGCGACCTGGGTTATCGCAAGGCTCACGCCGACGTGCTGCAAGGTGTTTCGATCAACGGCGACGATCTAATCATCACGTTTCAGGTGACTGAAGGTCCGCTCACGCGGATCGCGGGCGTCGAGATTAAAGGAAATCAGATTTACACGGAGCAGCGGGTTCGCGATGAGCTGCGCACGGTGATTGGCGCTCCCTATTCGCGATCGCAGGCGCGCGTCGATGCAGATCGCGTCGCGGCGTTGTACTCGCGCGAAGGTTACGCCGATGCGCGCGTCGACTATTCCGTCGTTGAGCTGCCGGAGAAAAACGGCGACGAGCAGGTCAGGCTGGTCTACACGATCACTGCCGAGGGCGACAAGACTTTCATCAACCAGATTCTGGTCAACGGCGTCACCGGCGACCGCAACACCCGTCGCAAAAAACGCGATGCGATTCGCCGGGCGATTCCGATCGCGGAGAACGACGTGTTGCGCGCGGACCGCCTGTCGGATGCAGAGCGTGAGCTCTATCTCACCGACGCTTATCGCCAGGTGATCATCCGTACCGAGCCGGCGGGCGAAACGTCCGGCGGCTACAAACGTCGCGATGTGATCATTGACGTCGAAGAGAAGAAGCCGCGCGTGATGGACTACGGCGGTGGTTACTCGACCGATGCCGGCGCGCTCGGCTTGTTTGAGATCAGCAACGTAAACCTGATGAACAAGCTGCGGCAGGGCGCGATGCGTCTGCGGGCAAGCGGACGGCAGCAA
>JBKPPP010000279.1:0-7436 GCA_046733615.1 Acidobacteriota bacterium
GAAGCGCGAGCGAAAACGCAAGACCGTGTAGCCAAACTCGAACCGTCCGCGTCGCGGCGGCGTCAGTCCGTAGATCAAGGCCACGCTCGTGTGCGGTTCGACGCGAACGTGTCCTTCGCGCTCACCGCTGAGTTTCATCTGAGGCGGGTATTCGTCTTTGATGATCAGCGGCACGGCACGATTGGAAGCGTTTTGGATCTCGATGCGCACTTCCGTTTCCGCGCCCATGGCAAACCGGCCGCCGAACTTGCGCGTGAGATTGAAACCTTTCGGTAACTGGCTGAGCCGCGCGTCGATGATCGCGGCGGAGATGAGCAGAATGTCGTATGCGAGGGCGATCCATGCCAACCACGGACGTCCCCACGAAAATGAGAGCGGGATAAAGGCGAGTGCCGCGAGCAGGTAAAAGAGTTTAGTGAAAACGAAGCGCAACGGCTCAGCTCTTCTTGTTTGCCGTGATGTACTCTTTGAGCTTGTCTCGATCCGGAGATTCCGGGTTCTTTTTCAAATACTCTTCGTATTCAAGCGCTGCTTTGTCTTTCATGCCGGCGGCATTGTAAAGCCAGCCGAGCCGGAGATGAGCATCCGAACGGCCAAGACGCGCGGCTTCGTTGAGATACGGAATTGCTTTCGAGCCTTTCTTGAGTTGGAGGTAACACTCGCCGAGCAGATAGTTCGCGTCGCCCGAAGTAGGTTGCAGCTCGACGGCTTTCGTCAACGGTTCAACTGCTGCTTCAAATTTCTTTTGCGAGGAGCGGACCCGGCCAAGATTCAACTGTGCGCGAGGCGAAGTCGGATGAACCTCGATGGCTTTCATGTATGCCGCTTCGGCGTCGTCCAGTTTTTTATCAGCGAAGTAGATCGTGCCGAGCGCGGTCCAGGCCTGAAAATCGTTTTTGTCCGTTTCCACGACCTGTTTGAGCAAATCCAGGGCCTGGTCATACTTCTTTTTGGCGACTGCTTCCTCTGCTTTTTGAAAAAGCGATCTTGTCGCCGCGGGCCGTTCGTAAACGTCGGCAGCGGAGATCACTCCCGCGGCAGTAGTTGGCGGTTGATTGGGCGTCCAACGAAAGTCGAGATCGACCTGGAAGCCGTACGGGCTGTTGCTCATATCCCGCTCGCGCATGTAGATCGGACTCATGCGTCCGATTTCCTTCCCGTCTGCTTCAATGATCAGTTCATACTCACCGAAGGCTAGGTTGTTGAAGCGGTAACGACCGCGGCTGGAGACCGACTGCCGTCCGACTTCGCCGTCCGGATCACGCCGGAGAATCAGCGTGACGTCTTTAGAAATCACAGTGCCGTTCTGGTCGGTAATGCGCACGTCGCCGAAGAGCGAACGATTACCACCTCGCTGAGCGGCGGCGGGTTGAGGGAACAGCAGAGCGACAAGAACCATCGAAAGAAGGAGTAGACGTGTTCGCAGCATGATGTTCTCCAGAAAAAAAAGGGCTCCCACTTTCGCAGGAGCCCGTAAAATCAAAGACCAAATCGAGCTAGAAGCTATAACGCAGCGCGAATTGCATTTCGCGTGGCGCGGTAGCCGTGGTGGTGATTTGTCCAAACGTTGTACCCGTAATACCAACTGCCGGCAAGCCAAACACGTTGTGGTTGAAAAGATTAAAAGCTTCCCAACGCAACTGCAAGTTCTGATGTTCGGACCACGGCATTCCCCACGTCTTGATCAAAGCCGTGTCGAGGTTCCAGAAGCCGGGGCCGCGCAGGAAATTGCGGTTGCCGACTTGACCGTGGTGCGGGAAGCGCAGGACTCCTGTCGTTGGGCTGCTTGGATTGAACACCGTTGACGGATTTGCGAAGAACTGAATCGTGCTACCCGAGTCATGTATGTCGGGTCGTAGAGCCGGTGAATTCCTCAAGTTTTGGGCCGCTGGGCTGTTGAAGTTGAAGCCCACCGGGAAAGCAGTGGTCGTGGTTCCGAAGGGCAGTCCACTGCGAGCAGTGAAGATGCCGGTCACTTCCCAACCGCCGATGATCTGGTTGGCCCAACCCGACACACCGCTGCCGAACATGCGGCCACGACCAAACGGCAACTCATAAATGAAGTTCGCATTGATGAGGTGACGAATGTCGAAGTCTGACGGACCACGGCAAACTCGCAGGTTGGTCAGGTCGCAAACGAGACCGCCAGTCACTGTGTTCGTAACACTCGATCCATTGTCGATCGAATGCGATAACGTGTAGTTGAAGTCAAACTGGAGCCCGTGCGAGAAGCGCTTGCGCAAGCTGACCAGCAGACCGTCGTACGACGAAGCGCCCTGATTCGAAATGTAGGTATTGGTGCCGAACTGCGAACTCATACCCACATTCGGAAGGAGCAATCCGAACCCGTTAAGCAGTTGAACCTCGTCGGAAGTGTCACCACGCTGCGTGAACTGGCGCAACGAGCTATTGGACAGAACGAACCGAGTGCAGGAAACACCAAGCAAGGCCTGGCAGTTAGCGAGACCGTAGTTGGCCTGCACGGCTGCGTTCATCTGGTTTTCGAACCACGGTTGGTTCGCAATACCGGCAATGATCGTCGCGTTCGAAAGACCGGCGGTCACTCCGGCGAGGAACTGCGCTTGTAGCGCATTCAACGCGTCAAACATGAACTGACCAGACGCCGGATCCCGGAAGTTCAGCGCCTGCGCGACGTCTGCCTGCGAGAACAGCTTGCGAGCCTGGCGTCCGACATAGGTTGCTTCGAGGATGAAGTTACCTGGCATTTCGCGCTGGAATCCGAAGCTGTACTGGATCGAGTACGGGATGCGGAAGTGCTCATCAACGGCGTAGTTGAATTCACCCGAGCACAGACCGGTCACGTGACCGAAGCAGTCCGGGTTGTCGAGGAACGGAGTGAACGGACGCGTAATTACCGGCGCCGTGTTGGTCACCGTCGGCGGCAACGTAGTGACGCCCGTGAAACGCGGATTGTTCAACAAGGCGGCTGACGCAGTCGCCTCCGAACCGAATTGCCGGGTGGCTGAGTTATCGAACAGGTAAGAAACCTGGTCCTGAATGAACGTGATTGCGCCGCCGGGCCGATCGTAAACGACCGAACCGCCGCCGCGGATCACGGTTCTATTCTCGCCGAATAGCGGGCCCAGGAAACCACCCTTGACGTTAGGCGTCCAGGCAAAACCGAATCTCGGCGCGAAGTTATTCCAGTCTGTTTTGTAAAGTGGCCGAGCATTATTGCCCTTGCCGATCAAGTCATATTTCAGCAGTGGTTCAGCGCTTTCACCACGGATTCCTGCAGCCGCATTGCGCACCCGAAGATCGAACAACTCACGCATATCGACGTCCTGCCCTGCCTGGAAGCCATTCTTCTCGTACGGAGCTGGATACATATGCCAACGCAGACCGAAGTTGAGCGTCAGGTTGTTTCGGATTCTCCAGTTGTCCTGGCCGTAGAACTCAAGTTCGTCATAGCGATAGTCGCGATGCTTACCCGTTCCCGGGGCAAACGAGGTACCGCTGGTGTCGTAGTTGAAGTTCGTCTGGTTTTGAGCAAAGCGTCCCAGGAGGAACGTAAATGCCGCGTCGTAATTGCCAGTGACTGTGGTGTTCGTGTTATTGCCGAAGATATTGGCAGGCCGCAGAGACGCATCCAGTGCGCTGAGCAAACCGCCGAGTCCTACCGACGGGAAATTGAAGTCGTTAACGAGTCCCGTTTTCGAATCGATTGGTTTGTATGAGCCACCGAACTCAAACGAGTGTTTTCCCTTGGTCCAGGTAGCGTCATCGCGAATCGTTGGTACCATCACGAAGCGATCCTGCTCGCTGATGCTGGCAAACGGAGCCGAAAGGCCCATGCCGAACGTGAACGAGTTTGGGAACGCCGGCGCGAAGTTGTTCGGGAACAGCAAGCCCGAACGCGAGACGCCCACTGTGGCCTGGTTTACGAATGACGGGCTGGCAGTCCACGTGTGGCCCACAACCCAGGTGTAGTCCTTAACGACGATTTGAGCTGTCTCAGGATCGCCGGGGAATTGTTGCGCCACCGAGTTAACCGTGTCCGTCTGCAGGCGGCGAGCGATGTTGAAACGGCCAAAGAACTTCTGCTTCGAGGTTGCGTTCCAGTCGATGCGCGTCGTGTATGTGTTGTCTTTACGCTGCGACGGAGCGTTGAAGCGGAAGCCGCCGGTGTTGATGCCATCACCAGCCGTCAAGTCGTTCGCCTGTGGATAGCGGCTGTTGATGAAGCTCAACAACGCTGCATTTCCACCCACGCCTTTGGGATCAAACGCCGCAACCTGTGCCGGAGTCAGGATCGTGATGCAGTTCGGGCTCGTGTTGAGACGCGAGGACGCGCTGCAACCTGCGTTGCTGTTGATGAAGCCCAAACCGCCGTTGCGGAAATGGTTCAACGGAACAATTCGCAGGTACGAAACGCCCTGAGCGTCGCGCCGTCCTTCGTAGTCGAAGAAGAAGAACAGAGCATCTTTCACAATCGGACCGCCGATACTGCCGCCGAACTGATTGCGAGTCAGTTGAGGACGTTCAACCCCGGTGCGATTATTAAAGAAGGTGTTTGCAGCAGTCGCCGCGGTGCGGTTGTATTCGCGAACGTTGCCGTGAAAGTCGTTGGTGCCACTCTTGGTCACCAACTCAATCTGGCCGCCACTGCTTCGTCCCTCGGAAGCACCGGGATTGGCGGAAACTGTACGGAACTCCTGGATCGCATCGATCGGAGCATTACCGACAGTCGCCGCGAACTGGCCCGTGGTCACATCGTTGGCGTCGATACCGTCGACGGTGATGTTTCCCTGGTCAGCGCGTGCACCAGTAACCGAACCGACGCGGTTGGTCGTGGTCGTGCCGACGTTGTTTCCGACGACGCCGGGTTGCAAACCGATCAGCGCCGCAGGTGAATTACGAATCTGAATTGGAAGCTCTTTGAGCCTCCGCTCGCCAATAACGTTTCCGATACTCGCGTCAGTAGTGTTCAGTGTGACTTCGTTGGAGGCGGTCACCACGACGGTGCCCGAGACCTCGCCGATAGTCATCTCAGCATTATGCGTTTCAATGTTGCCAACGCCGAGGGCTACGTCATTGATCACGAGGGTCTGAAAGCCTGGATTGGTAAAAGTCAGCTGGTACCCTGTTCCCGGCGCCACCTTGGGAAATGTGTACACACCTTGATCATTCGTCTTGGTGGTGAGTTCTGCGCCAGTTTTGGTGTCTGTAAGCTTCACATCAGCTCCGGCGATCACCGCGCCGTTGGTGTCTTTAACGACACCTGTCACACCAGCGGTGCTCTGAGCGGATGCCGCGATAGCGGAGAAGCACAGAGTCAGGGTCGCAAGCATGAAGGCGAAAAGCAATTTCTTCATTTGGGCTCCTTCCCGAAACATTGTTTGAAGGATCTTCTTCCGCTGCGAGGTACTTTTTCGTCAGCTTCCGAAGCTCGTGGTCGTCGATCTCACATGGTTGCGGATTCGTGAGATGAAAGTGTTAGAGAACACCGGGGAGACAACCGGGTCTCCATTATGCAAGGAATGTTCCCAGGTCCGGATTTTAGGACATAGGCAGGAAAATGCTTGGGAGAGACGAGAATCGGGATTTGAACGGACCGCTGCCAATCCAAAAAACAAAAGTAATTTTCAATTTTTCAAATTCGCCGGTCCACCAAATATCCACTAATTCGAAGGTTAGCGTACATTTTTGAACGGCGCGCCACCCCGCTTTCAGGTTACCGCGGCACCTCCGCCGAGCCGAGAATATCGCTAATCACGGCGTCGCCCGTCACTCCGTCCAGCTCGGCTTCCGCCCGCAACGTGAGCCGGTGACGAAGCACCGGGAGTGCAACGTCTCTGACATCGTCAGGGGTGACAAACTCTCGCCCGCGAATCGCCGCAAGCGCTTTCGAGCACAACAACAGCGCCACTGATGCACGAGGACTTGCACCGTAATGAACGAACGGATGAGCACGCGTACGTCGGACCAGATCCACCGCGTAGTGCTGCACCCCCGGTTCCATTCGAGCACGCACAACCTCGGCACGACATTTCGTAATCGCTTCCGGATCACTCAGCGGTCGAATATCTACCTGATCGAGTCGCTTCGAATTGAAACCCGCGTCCCAGCGCGCGAGCACTTCGCGCTCATGCTCTTCCGCCGGGTAACTGATCAAAATCTTCAACTGAAAACGATCGAGTTGCGCTTCGGGCAAGGGATACGTTCCCTCGTACTCGATGGGGTTCTCAGTGGCGAGTACGGTGAAGATTACCGGCAACGGATACGCTTCGCCGTCGATAGTCACTTGCCGCTCTTCCATCGCTTCGAGCAGCGCAGCCTGGGTCTTCGGCGGTGTGCGGTTGATCTCGTCTGCGAGCAGGATGTCGGTAAAAATCGGACCGCGACGCAGATTGAAGTTTGACGTGGCGATGTTGAAGACGTTGGTGCCGGTGATGTCTGAAGGCATCAGGTCGGGCGTGAACTGAATCCGGCTAAACGTCGCGCCGATTATTCGCGAGAGAGTTTTGACTGTCAGCGTCTTCGCCGTGCCCGGCACACCCTCGATCAGCGCGTGTCCTTCCGCGAGCAACGCGATCAGGATCTGCTCGATCGCGTCATCCTGTCCGACGATTACTTTCCGCAGCTCGGTCTTTATGTGCTCGACGGTAGAGGAGACAGATTCAGCCATTCGTTAGTTGTTGACCTCTTTTCATTAAATGTGTTCCGCAGCCTGCCGAGCATCGCGCGAACGCATGCGCAAGCCGAGTCGTCTTTCGAGCTCACGCAGCCGTCTGACGAGATCGACAGCCTGTTGCCAGTGTAGTTTCTCGCCGCTGATTGCTTCTTCACATTGGCGCATCAATGTTTCCAGCTGGCGCCTGTCGATATTGGAGCGCGCGGCGATGCGCGCAGCGATTTCGGAGCTGGAGCTGTTGTAGTTCACGCCGGCGTAGCGCGCGAGCACACGGCGCGTGCGCGAATAGATGTTTTCGATGGCCAGGTCGTAAGCGCGCGAACGTTCCTGGAGCTCCGACATCGACGCGACAAACTCCAGACTCGAACGGCGATCCACTTGCGGCAACGGCAACGGCCGGGCGAAGCGGCGCGCGTTCGTCCAGAGAACCAGCAGTATCAATAGAATAATCTGACCTGCGATGGCCAGCACCGGCGTGCCCGCGAAATAGGTCGCGAGCGCGTTGCGAGTGATACCGCGTCCCTGGTGATACTCGTCAAACGCGATCAGGCCGTCGACAGTCGTCAGCGTGTTGACTGCGAGTTGCAGGTTATCGTGGGAACGGATGCCGACGTTCGTGACGATGTAGGGATCGCTGAGCAGGATGATGTGACCGCGTCCAAACGTGTAGTCCACCAGCAAGGCGCCGTCTTTGTCGGCGATGTGAATCACCGGCGCGATTGAGCCGAGGTTTACCTCCGCCTCTTCCTTCACCGGCGAAGGCGGAGGCTCGTCTTCGTCC
>JBKPPP010000280.1:0-15520 GCA_046733615.1 Acidobacteriota bacterium
AGCAGGGCGAGAAGCCGGTCGATTACGGCGAAGCTATTTAATAGTCATGGGCATAAAGAAACTTACACCCACATCGGCGGCGCGGCGTTACCAGACGTATTTGACGCGCGATGAGCTAACCGTTGGCGCTGTTCCCGAGAAGTCACTGCTCGAGCCGAAGAAGCGAATTTCGGGACGTAACAACGACGGTCGCATCACGGTGCGCCGTCGCGGCGGCGGTCACAAGCGTTTCTATCGCGTGGTCGATTTCAAGCGCGACAAGGAAGGCGTGCCGGGTCGCGTCACGCAGATCGAATACGATCCGAATCGCTCGGCGCACATCGCGTTGATTACCTATCTCGACGGTGAGAAGCGCTACATCATCGCGCCGACGGGTCTGGAAGTCGGCAAGACGATCATGAGCGGCGCCGACGCCGACATTCTTCCGGGCAATACCCTGCCGCTAATCAATATTCCGCTCGGCACGCAGATTCACAACATCGAGCTGCGACCGGGCAAAGGCGGCCAGATGGCGCGCTCGGCGGGCACGTTCGCGCAGCTCGTCGCGAAGGAAGGCGAGTACGCACAGTTGCGTATGCCGTCCGGCGAAGTGCGGCGCGTGCCGCTCGTCTGCAAGGCGACGGTGGGCCAGGTGGGCAACATCGAGCACGAGAACGTTTCGTTTGGTAAAGCCGGCCGTTCGCGCTGGAAGGGTTTGCGCCCGCACGTTCGCGGCGTGGCGATGAATCCGGTAGACCATCCGCACGGCGGCGGCGAAGGCAAGACTTCCGGTGGCCGTAATCCGGTTACGCCGTGGGGCCAACCGACACGCGGCTACAAGACGCGTAGCAACAAGCGCACGCAGAAGATGATCCTGAAGGATCGGAGAATCAAGTAATGGCTCGTTCAGTTAAAAAAGGACCGTTCATCGATAAAGGCATCATGAAGGCCGTGGAGAAAGCCCGTGCGGCCGGTCAGCGCCCGCCGGTGATCAAGACCTGGTCGCGCCGCTCGACGATCACGCCTGACATGGTCGGGCTCACGTTCGGCGTGCACAACGGCAAACGGCACCTGCCGATCTACGTGACGGAGAACATGGTGGGCCACAAGCTCGGCGAGTTTGCGCCGACGCGAACGTTCAAGGGCCACTCGGGCACGAAGGTGGAGAAGGCGAGCAAGGTTGCGGCAGCGCCTGCCAAATAGGCCACGGATTAACACGGAGTAGAAGAGGCTCACGATGGAAGCAACAGCGAGTGCGAAGTATCTACGAGGGTCGGCGCAGAAGGCGCGGCTCGTCGTGGATATGATTCGCGGCAAGGACGTTAACCAGGCGCTGGCGATTTTGCGGTTCACCAAAAAACGCGCCGCCGCCCACGTCGAGAAGTGCATGCGCTCGGCGATCGCGAATGCGAACGAAGCAGCCGAGAAGGCCAACATCTCGATCGATCCGGACGATCTGTGGGTGAGGACGGCGTTTGTCGATCGCGGGCCGACGAAGAACCGGCGTCGCATGCGCCCCGCGCCGCAGGGCCGGGCGTATCGCGAGCAGCGCCATTTCTGTCACGTCACGATCTCGTTGAGTAACGACGAGCGTCCGCAGCCAAAGGCGGCCAGGAACGGTTCGAAAGCGGCGCCTGTCGAGAAAGCAAAGGCGTCGAAGAAGCCGGCGGCGAGTAAGGCGAAGAGGCGTGGTGGCGCTGCTGCCGCACCGCGCGCCAAGCGTACCAAGAAGACTGAGGAGTAGGATTTCGCGCCAGGTTCGCAAGCGCGAGTTCTCAAAGAGAAGAAACAAACCCGAATCTGAGTCTCAGGGAAAGAGCCCAAACGAGACTTAAGGAGTAAATAGTGGGTCAAAAAGTTCATCCATACGGTTTTCGGCTCGGCTACAACAAAGACTGGCACTCGCACTGGTTTGCCAAGCGGCAGTTTGGCGAGTTCCTGCTGGAAGACCTGAAGCTGAAGCGGGACCTGAAGCAGCGTTTCGCCGGCGCAGGCGTGTCGCACGTCGATATCGAGCGCGCCGCCAATCGCTTGAAGATCATCATCTACACCTCGCGTCCGGGCATCATCATCGGCCGCAAGGGCGCGGAGATCGACAAGCTGAAGAGCGACCTCTCGATGAAAACAGGGCGCGAAGTGCTCGTGTCGATCCAGGAGATCCACAAGCCGGAGCTGAACGCGCAGTTGCAGGCCGAGAAGATCGCCGCGCAGCTCGAGAAGCGTATCGCTTTTCGTCGCGCGATGCGCAAGGCGGTTGAAGAGTCGCTGCGTTTTGGCGCCCAGGGAATCAAGGTCAAAGTCAGCGGCCGTCTGAACGGCGCGGAGATCGCCCGCAGCGAGTGGCACCTGCAAGGTCAACTGCCGCTGCACACGTTGCGCGCCGACATCGATTACGGTCTCGCCGAAGCGCAGACCACGTTCGGACAGATCGGCGTCAAGGTTTGGATCTACCGCGGCGAGATCATGGACCCGAAGGCGGCGATGGCCCGCGGCACTGGATCCGATCCGATCAACGAGACGCGCGTCGGCGAGCGCGAGCGGCGTCCGCGCACGCGCCGCGAACGTGAAGGGGGATCGGACGGGAGACGACCTCGCGGCGATAACCAATAGGCAATCGAAAATCGGAAATGAGTAAAACTTTATGTTGATGCCGAAGAAAGTTAAGCACCGGAAGCAGATGCGCGGACGCATGACCGGCGTCGCGACTCGTGGCAGCGAGATCAGCTTCGGTGAGTATGGACTCAAGAGTCTGGAGCCGGCGTGGATTACCGACCGGCAGATCGAAGCCGCTCGTATCGCGATGACCAGGCACATCAAACGCGGCGGCAAGATCTGGATTCGGATGTTTCCCGACAAGCCGGTCACGAAGAAACCGGCGGAAACGCGTATGGGCAAAGGCAAGGGCGCGCCCGAATACTGGGTCGCCGTCGTCAAGCCCGGCCGCATTCTGTACGAGATTGAAGGTGTCGACGAGACGACAGCGCGCGACGCCATGCGTCTCGCCGCGCAGAAGCTGCCGATCAGGACCAAGTTTGTGACCCGCGCCGATCAGGAAGGGGGCGCGATCTAGCAATGAAGAAGCGAGAAGAACTCGACAAGTTTCGCGACTTGGGTGAAGAGGAGCTGCACGCCGAAGCCGCTCGTCTGCGCGAGTCGCTGTTTCGGCTCAACTTTAAATTGGCGCTGGGCGAAGTCGACGCGGTGAAACGCATTCGCCAGGAGAAGAAGTCGCTGGCCCGTATTCAAACGCTGGCGCGCCAGCGTAGCGAGAGTAAGTAGGAAATCGAGATGGCTGAGAACCAAGAAAACATTCCGTCAGGAACCGAGAACGCCGCCGCCGCGGAGAGCAAGACGAGCCGCGCTAATCGTTCGCAGAAAGTAGGCACGGTCGCTTCCGACAAGATGCAGAAGACCGTGGTGGTGCGCGTGGACCGCCTGGTGCGGCACCGCAAGTATCGCCGTTACGTGCGCCGCACGTCGAAGTTCATGGCGCACGACGAGCTGGGCGCGACGGTCGGCGACAAGGTGCGCATTGTCGAGACGCGGCCGCTTTCGGCGCGCAAGCGTTGGCGAGTAGTCGAGATCGTGCAGAAAGCCGCGAAGTGAGGGGTTAACTATGATTCAGATGCAGACCTCGCTGGAGGTTGCTGACAATTCAGGAGCGCGGCGCGTGGAGATGATCATGCCGATCGGCGGATCTACGGGAAAGATTGCCAGTCTGGGCGATCGGATCAAGGTGACCGTCAAGGAGGCATCTCCGGACGGCACCATCAAGAAGGGCACGGTGCAGGATGCCGTGATCGTGCGCACGCGCAAGGAAGTACGGCGGGCCGACGGAACGTACGTCAGGTTCGATCAAAACGCCGCCGTGCTGATCAAGGAAGACGGCACGCCGATCGGTACGCGCGTGTTTGGCCCAGTGGCGCGTGAGCTGCGCGACAAGAACTACATGAAGATCGTTTCACTCGCGCCGGAGGTAATTTAACGAGATGGCAGGAACAAAGCGCTCGAAGATCAAGAAGAACGATCAGGTAGTGGTCATCGCGGGGCGCGACAAGGGCAGACGTGGCCGCGTGCTGGAAGTGGCGCCGGCGAAGGGAAAGGTCAGAGTCGAAGGTGTCGGCATGATCAAGCGGCACCAGAAACCGAACCCGCAGGCGGGGCGCGGCGGCGGCATCGTCGACAAGGAGTCGTTCATCGACATTTCGAACGTGCAACTGATCGATCCGCAGTCGGGCAAGGCGACGCGCGTCAAGTACCTGGTCGAGAATGATGGTTCCAAGACGAGGGTGGCTGCGGCAAGCGGCCACACTTTGGAGAAGTAGGGCGGAGAAATAGGATGGCTGCAAGGTTAAAAGAGCGATACCAGAAGGACGTGGCGCCGTCGATCGCCAAGGAGTTTGGCATCGGCAATCCGATGGCCGTGCCGCGTATCGAGAAGATCGTGGTCAACATGGGCATGGGCGAAGCGATCGCCAACGCCAAGATTCTCGACACGGCGGCCGACGAGCTGCGCGCAATCACCGGGCAGAAGCCGGTCATCACGAAAGCGAAGAAGTCGATCGCCTCGTTCAAGCTGCGCCAGGGAATGCCGATCGGCGTGGTCGTGACGCTGCGCGGCGACCGCATGTATGAGTTTCTCGATCGGCTGGTTTCGGTGGCGCTGCCGCGCGTGCGCGACTTTCGCGGCGTCTCGCCGAAGGCTTTCGACGGTCGCGGCAACTACACCATTGGCATTCGCGAGCAGTTGATCTTTCCGGAGATCGATTTCAACAAGGTCGATAAGCTGCGTGGCATGAACATCTCGATCGTGACCACCGCGCGTAACGACGAACAAGCGCGCGCCTTGCTTAAAGCGCTGGGAATGCCGTTCAGAACGTAGAGCAGAGAAAAGTTTATGGCAAAGAAATCACTAATCGCGAAGGCAGCACGCAGACCGAAGTTTTCGGTCCGCGCCTACACTCGATGCAAACGCTGCGGACGGCCGCGGGGCTACTTGCGGAAGTTTCACCTGTGCCGCATCTGTTTTCGAGAGTTGGCGCTTCAGGGCCAGATCCCTGGCGTGGTTAAGTCGAGCTGGTAATTAACTAACGGAGTTACTTCATGACAGATCCCATCGCCGATATGTTGACGCGAATCCGCAACGCCATCGCGGCGAAGCACTCGCGGGTTGATATTCCGGCTTCAAAGCTCAAACTTGAGATCGCCCGCATTCTGAAGGAAGAGGGCTACATCAATAACTTCGTCATCAAGGGCGAGGGTCTCAAGCGCACGATTCGCATCTTCCTGCGCTACGACGCGCGCGGCACGTCGTCGATTACGTACCTTCAGCGAGTGTCGACGCCCGGCCGGCGCGTGTACGTCGGATCGAGCGAGATCCCGAAAGTGCTCGGCGGCTACGGTATCAATATCGTTTCGACCTCGAAGGGTTTAATGAGCGGCAAGGCTGCGCGCCGCGAGAACATCGGTGGAGAGCTGTTGGCGCAGATCTACTGAGACTGGAAATAGCTATGTCACGGATAGGAAAAAAACCGATTGCGGTCCCCAAGGGCGTGACCGTCACTGTTCACGAGCAGGAGCTCGAAGTCAAAGGTCCGAAAGGCACGTTGAAGACTCCGATCCCGCGCGGCATCAATTTCAAAGTCGAAGGTGAAGAGCTGCGCGCCGAGCGTAGCTCCGACGATCAGGCCGCGCTGCACGGGCTCGCCCGCGCGCTGGCGAACAACGCGATCCTCGGCGTCACCACCGGATTCAGCAAGCAGATGGACGTCGTCGGCGTGGGCTACAAGGCCGACGTGCAGGGCAAGAAGATCGTCTTCTCGCTCGGCTACTCGCATCCGATCGAGTTTCCGCTGCCGCCGGAAGTCGAAGCGAAGGCTGAGCGTCTGACGACGAAGGGCAGCATTCAGCAGTACCAGACGACGTTGACGTTGACGAGTATCGACAAGCAGAAGCTGGGACAGGTCGCAGCCGAGATGCACAAGCTGCGCAAGCCCGATGCTTACAAGGGAAAAGGCGTTCGTTACGCCGATGTGCCGATCAAGTTGAAACCGGGCAAGACTGGCAAATAGCCGGGTAAATAAATAGTCATGGCTAATACAAACAGAGCAGAAATGCGCACCGCGATTCACGCGCGGATCCGACGCAAAGTTAAAGGCGACACGGAGCGGCCGCGCCTGGCAATCTATCGCAGCCTGAACCATATCTACGCGCAGGTGATCGACGATCGCGAGGGACAGACGCTGGTTTCGGCGTCGACCACCGAGAAAGACCTGCGCGCCACGAGCGGCGGTAATCTCGACGCGGCGCGCCGCATCGGCCAGGTAATCGCCGAACGTGCGATCGCCAAGGGAATCGAACAGGTAGTTTTCGACCGCGGCGGTTATCTCTACCACGGCCGCGTCAAGGCGTTGACTGACGCCGCGCGCGCCGCCGGGTTGAACAAGAATGAAGCGGTCGCCGCAGCGGAAGCCGAACCGGAAGCAGAAGCAGCGCCGGAACCGAAACCGGAAAAGAAGAGCAAGAAGAAAAGTAAAGAATAGAATATGAGACAACCCAAGCAACGTATTCCCGCGCAGGGGCTCGATCTGAAGGACCAGGTAATCTCGATCAATCGCGTTACCAAGGTCGTTAAGGGCGGCAAGAACCTTTCGTTCGCGGCGCTCGTCGTCGTCGGCGATGAAGGCGGCCACGTTGGTTTCGGAACGGGCAAGGCGCGAGAAGTTCCGCTGGCGATCAAAAAAGGCATCGAGTCGGCGAAGAAGAACCTGATCCGCGTGCCGCTGATCAATAACACCCTGCCGCACCAGTTGATCGGCGAGTACGGCGCGGGCCGCGTGCTAGTGAAACCGGCGTCGGAAGGAACGGGCGTGATCGCGGGTGGCGCAGTGCGTGCCGTGATGCAGGCTGTCGGCGTGCGTGATGTGCGGACGAAGGTTTTGGGATCGACGAACCCGCACAACGTTGTGCGCGCGACGTTCGACGCGTTGCTGCGGATGAAGGATCCGATGGAGCTCGCGCGGCTGCGTGGTAAGCAAGTCGAGGACATGTAAGGAGAGTCAATGCCACGCAAACAGAACAACGACCAATCACAGAAGATCCGGATCCAGTATTACCGGAGTTTTATCGCTTCGCCGAAGACACACAAGACGATCGTGCGCAGTCTCGGTCTGCGGAAGCTCAATCAAATCGTGGAGCGGCCGGACACAGACGCGATGCGTGGCGCCGTGGCGAAGGTTCCGCACCTGCTGCGGATAGTGGAGTAAAAAAGAGATGGCCATCAGTCTTAATACGCTCAAGCCTGCCAAGGGATCGACTCACAAGAAGAAACGCGTCGGCCGCGGGCCGGGCTCCGGTTTGGGCAAAACCGCCGGTCGTGGTGAGAAGGGACAGAAGTCCCGTTCAGGCTACTCGCGCAAGGTCGGCTTCGAAGGCGGACAGATGCCGCTGCATCGCCGCTTGCCGAAACGCGGATTCACCAATATCTTCAAGAAGCGCTGGGTCGAGATCAGCCTGGGGGCGTTGGAGCAGCATTTCAATGCCGACGAAGAGATCACGCCCGAGGTGTTGCACGATCGCGGGTTGATCAAGAAGGCGAAGCACGACGTCGTCGTTCTAGGTAACGGCGAAGTCTCGAAACCGCTGCGTGTTTCCGCGCACCGCTTCACGAAGAGCGCGCGCGAGAAGATCGAGAAAGCCGGCGGCGCCGTAGTCGAGATCGCCGGATAACCTGCGCTCACTACCCGGAGGGGTTATGGAGAAATTTTTAGCCGCCGTTCGCAACATGTTCAATGTGCCGGATCTGCGCCGGCGCATTTTCTTTACGCTGGGCCTGCTCGCGGTCTACCGCTTCGGCGCTCACGTAGGGGCACCCGGCATCAACAAGGCGCGCCTCGACGAAGTCTGGCGCGACGTTGCCGGAACGCTGCTCGGCGTGCTCGACCTTTTCTCGGGTGGAAACTTTCGCACCATCTCCGTCTTTGCTCTCGGCGTCACTCCCTACATCACGGCCTCGATCATCTTGCAGTTGATGACAGTCGTCTCGCCGCAGCTCAAAAAGTTGCAGGAAGAGGGCGAGATGGGGCGGCAGAAGATCAACCAGTGGACGCGCTACCTGACCGTCGGCCTCGCTGGGATTCAAACCTGGTTCGTGGCCCACTGGCTACAGGTCAACGGCGTCGGCGCTCCGACGTGGGGATTCCTGTTCACGACCGTGCTCACGCTGACCACGGGAACGATGTTCGTCATGTGGCTGGGCGAGCAGATCACCGAGCGCGGCGTCGGCAACGGGATCTCGCTGCTGATCTTCGCCGGCATCGTGATTGGTCTGCCGCGCGGCGTGCAGCAGGTTTGGGGACGCGTCTCGGAAGGCGACACGATGGAGACGCTCGGCGTGATCGCGATGATAGTCGCGTTGATTTTGATCATCGCGTTTATCGTGTTCGTAGAAGCCGCGCGCCGGAAGATCCCGGTGAGCTACGCCAAACGACACGTCGGCCGGCAGCTCGTTGGCGGCCAGCAGACGACGATGCCCCTGAAGATCAACATGGGCGGCGTGATCCCCGTCATCTTTGCGTCGTCGGTGTTGTCGATGCCGCAGAGTCTGTTCGCGGCGTTTCCACCGGATAGGAACAACATGAACTCCGCGTGGGCCAAAGTCTGGACGTTCTTCCAGACGTTTCACGCCAGCGATCCGTACTACGAGTTCATCTTTCTCTCGCTAATCATCTTCTTTACGTTCTTCTACGTCTCCATCGTTTTCAACGTGGAAGAAGTGGCTGACAACCTGCGCAAGCATGGCGGCTTCATGCCCGGCATTCGTCCCGGCAGAGCGACGGCCGAGTACCTGAACACGATACTGACGCGGCTGACGACCGTCGGCGCTGTTTATCTCGCGCTGGTGGCGTTTGTGCCGCAGTTCATGTTGAGCGGATTCAAGGTGGCGCGTTTGCCCCTGATTGGCGGCTGGCTCGACGCGTTTATCAGTACGACGCCCGGTATGTCGTGGATTCCCAACGGCATGGGTTATCAGTTTTACTTCGGTGGTACTTCACTGCTAATTCTCGTCGGTGTCGCGATGGATACCGTGGCCCAGATCGAGGCCCAACTGGTGATGCGCAACTACGAAGGTTTCCTCGGCGGCGGAGGCCGGTTGCGCGGACGCCGAGCCTGACGTATGTCCAAAATCATCGTGCTGATGGGGGTGCCTGGTGCCGGAAAAGGCACTCAGGCGCGCTTGCTTCAGGAGCGTTTGCATCTCCCCCAGATCTCCACCGGCGACATTTTTCGCGCGCTCAAGAATGCCCACACTCCCCTGGCGCAAGAAGTCAGAGATATCATGGAGCGGGGACAACTGGTTCCCGATGAGTTGACAATTCGCGTGGTCAAGGAACGCACCGCGCAGGACGACTGCCGTGACGGCTACATCCTCGACGGTTTTCCACGCACGCCGGCGCAGGCGCGCAGCCTGGAACTACTGGCCGCCGAACAGCAGAAAGATATCGTCGCAGTGCTGATCGATGTGTCGTTCGAGCTGCTGGAGAAGCGGATGACGGGCCGTCGCACGTGTCCGGTCTGCGGTGAGATTTACAACGTCTACTTCAAGCCGCCGCGCAACGATAATCGCTGCGACCTGCATCCTGAAGCTGAGTTGCTGCTGCGCGCGGACGACAATGCGGAGACAGTGCGGGCGCGACTCGCGACTTTCGACGTGCAGACGCGGCCGCTGATCGAGTTCTACCAGGCGGCGGGACTGCTGCGCACCGTCGACGGCACGCGCGAGCCGGAAGAGATTTACGCGGACATCGAACGAATCGTTAAATGATTATCGGGAAGTCGAAAAAGGAGTTGGACAAGATGCGCGCCGCCGGCCGGCTGGTGGGCCAGGTCCTGGCGCATCTCCGCACGATGGTCGAGCCCGGCGTGACGACGATGGAGATTGACCATGCGGCCGAGCAGATGATTCGCGATGGGGGCGCGCTGCCGACGTTCAAGGGCTACAACGGCTTTCCTTATTCGATTTGCGCTTCCGTCAACGAACAGATCGTCCACGGCTTTCCCTCGAATTACCAGTTGAAAGACGGCGACATCTTTTCGATCGATTGTGGCGCCACGCTCGAAGGCTACGTGGGAGACACGGCGACGACCGTGCCCGTGGGCAAGGTCAGTGAAGACCGGCTGAAGCTGATCCGGATCACGGAAGAGTGCCTCGAACGCGCGATTCAGCAGTGCCTGGCGGGGAACCACCTCGGCGACATCGGCTGGGCCGTGCAGGAGCACGCCGAGGCGAATGGCTACTCAGTGGTGCGCGATTACGTCGGGCACGGCATTGGCCGCCGGATGCACGAGGACCCGCAGATTCCGAACTACGGGCGGCCGGGCCTGGGCCCGAAAATCAAGACCGGCTATGTTTTCGCTATTGAGCCGATGGTGAACCTGGGGTCGCATCACACGAAGGTCCTGTCTGACGGCTGGACGGTGGTGACGGTCGACGGGCAGCCGAGCGCCCACGTCGAGCACACAATCGCGATTACAGAGGATGGTCCCGAAGTCCTGACGGTTGCGGAGGCGAGTCGGAAGCCGTATTCAATTGCCGCTAACTGATGGCCCTGGCTCGGCTTGGCAAAGGCAAAAACCGCGTGCTATTATTCGCAGTTTGTCGGCGGCGTCGTAACTTCAACCTGAGAGGATATGGCGAAGGAAGAGGCGATAGAAGTCATGGCAAAGGTGCTGGAGACTTTGCCTAACGCTATGTTTCGGGTTGAGTTGGAGGAGAGTCAGCACCAGGTGCTTGCGCATATTTCCGGGAAGATGCGGAAGCACTTTATTCGCATTCTTCCGGGTGACAGGGTTTTGGTAGAGCTTTCGCCGTACGATCTCAACCGGGGCCGCATTACTTATCGGTATAAATAGTCAACGAGGTTCGTTATGAAAGTCCGTGCGTCAGTGAAAAAGATGTGCGACAAGTGCAAGGTCATCCACCGCAAAGGCGTGGTGCGCGTGATCTGCGTCAATCCGAAGCATAAACAGAGACAAGGATAGCGAGAAATAAGATGGCACGTGTAGCTGGAGTAGATCTGCCACCGAACAAGCGAGCCGAGGTTGGTCTCACCTACATCTACGGCATTGGCCGCTCGCGCTCGAACTCGGTGCTGAAGGAAGCGGGTGTCAACCTCGACACGCGCGTGCGCGATTTGAGTGAAGACGAGTTGAGCCGCATTCGCGGCATCCTCGAAGCGCAGGGTGAGATCGAGGGCGACCTGCGCAAGCGTGTGCAGATGGACATCAAGCGTTTGATGGACATCGGTTGCTACCGCGGGCTGCGGCATCGCCGTGCGCTGCCGGTGCGTGGACAGAGAACCCACACCAACGCTCGCACTCGTAAAGGTCCGCGCCGCGCCACCATCGCGAAGAAGAAGGCGCCCGGCAAGAAGTGACGACAGTGTCGATGGTCGCTTGCCGATTGCCGATTTCAAGAAGTTACTCGGCAACGAGCAATCGGCAATCGGCAAACGGAAATCGAAAATAACTTATGGCAAAAGCAGGCGGAAAGAAGAAGGTCTTTCGCAAGAAAGAGAAGAAGAACGTTCCCAACGGTATCGTTCACATCGCGGCGTCGTTCAACAACACGATGATCTCGATCACGGACCTGGAAGGAAACCTGATCGCGCAATCGTCCGCGGGCGCGCGCGGCTTTCGCGGCTCGCGCAAGGGTACTCCCTTCGCGGCGCAGCAGGCTGCTTACGAGGCGGCGAAGAAGGCGCACGAAGCGGGCATGCACCAGTGTGAAGTGCGTGTGAAAGGTCCGGGCGGCGGCCGCGAGTCGGCCATTCGCGCGATCGCGAACGCCGGTATCCGCGTCACGACGATCCGCGACACGACGCCGATTCCGCACAACGGTTGCCGGCCGCCGAAGCGGCGCAGAGTGTAGGTATTGTCGATTGCCAATTGCCGATTGCCGATTTAAGCCAAGGCTTTCGCAAAGAGTGACAAATCGGCAATCCGCAATCGACATTTGGCAATGAAACAACCCAAAGGATGAAGGGTCTGTGCTTTCAGAGCACAACCTGTAAACTTTTCCGTCTAATCTTTAGACTGTTTAGACTGGAGGCAAATAGTTGGCTAGGTATAGAGATGCGGTGTGCCGCCTTTGCCGTCGCGAAGGCGCAAAGCTTTTTTTGAAGGGCGATCGTTGTTACAAACCCGCTTGCCCGATTGAGAAACGTGGAACGCAACCGCCCGGACAGCACGGAAACTCGCTGCGCCGCGGCAAGGCGCTGGTCGGTTACGGCCAGCAGTTGCGTGAGAAGCAGAAGGTTAAGCGTATCTACTTCATCCTCGAAGGCCAGTTTCGAAACTACTTCGAACGCGCCGCGCGCATGAAGGGAATCACGGGCGAGAACCTGCTGTTTCTGCTGGAGCGACGACTCGACAACGCGGTCTATCGCGCCGGTTTCTCGACCTCACGGCGACAGGCCAGACAGCTCGTCAACCACGGTCACATCGTGGTGAACGATCGCAAAGTAGATATTCCCTCTTATCAAGTGAAGCCCGGCGACACGATCAGTGTGAGAGAAGCCAGCAGGAAAAACTCTCACATCGAAGGTGCGTGGCAAACTGCCTCCGGTCGTGGTCGTCCGTCGTGGATCACGGCCGACGGCGGCGACATGAGCGCGCGAGTCGCCAGCCTGCCGGTACGCGACGATATCGATCGGACGATCAACGAGCAGTTAATCGTCGAACTTTATAGCAAGTAATACTTAGGACTCAGAGAACGCTTATGGCTATGGATCAAAATAATCTTTGGACAGGTTTTCAAATGCCGCGCCGTCTGGCGGCAGACGCGGAGACCCTGACGGAACGGTACGGGCGCTTTTCGGCCCAGCCATTCGAGCGTGGCTTCGGCACCACCGTCGGCAACTCGCTGCGCCGCGCGCTGCTCTCGTCGATCGAGGGCGCCGCGATCACCGCGGTCAAGATCGAGGGCGTGGAACACGAGTTCTCCTCGATCAAGGGCGTAGTCGAAGACGCGACCGACGTGATTCTCAATCTCAAGCAGGTTCCGTTCAAGCTCCACAGCAATGAGCCAAAGACGCTGCGCATCAACAAGGAAGAGGCGGGCGAAGTCACCGCCGCCGATATCGAAGTCGACGCCGACGTCGAGATTCTCGATCCTTCGGTGCACATCGCGACCGTCAGCGAGGGGGGCTCGCTGCGCGTCGAGATGCGTTTGAAGCGCGGGCGCGGTTACGTTTCCGCCGACCGCAACTTCGACGAGGACCTCTCGCTCGGTTACATCCCGATCGATTCCGTCCACACGCCGGTCAAGAAAGTGAACTACAACGTCGAAGCCGCGCGTCTGGGCCAGAACACCGAGTTTGACAAGCTGACGATCGAAGTCTGGACCGACGGCTCGGTGAAACCGGAAGACTCGATCGGCCTCGCGGCGAAGTTGATCAAGGACCACATGTCGATCTTCATCAACTTCGAAGAAGACACGGACGACTTTGCTTACGCGAAAATGGAGCGTCCGCCGCTGCCGCGCAACGACCAGTTGGATCGCTCAGTCGACGAGCTCGAGCTCTCGGTTCGTTCTTACAACTGTCTCAAGAACGCCGATATTCGCACCATTCGCGATCTCGTCCAGCGCACTGAACGCGAGATGCTCGCGACCAAGAACTTCGGCAAGAAATCGTTGAACGAGATCAAGGAGATCCTCAACGGCATGGGTCTCGACTTCGGAATGGAGTTCGACGAGCAGGGTAACCCGATTCCCGGCACCGGAGGTCGCGACACCGCCGATCTCTCCGATTTCGAAGGTGATGAGGAACAGTAGTCAGTCATGCGACACCTAAAGGCACATCGCAAACTCGGCCGGACCAGCGAGCATCGTCATTCGATGTTGCGCAACCTGGCGACCTCTTTGATCAACTCCCGCGACGAGCGAATCGTAACCACCCTGCCGAAAGCGAAAGAGCTGCGGCCCTTCGTCGAGCGCGCAATCACGTTGTCGCGCCGCGCGCGAAACCTGGTGGGCGACGGCGCGGATGCGCAGGCGCTGCATCTTCGACGCCAGGCGGCGGGATTCTTTCACGCGGGCAACATGGCTGCCAGCGCTTTGACCGGCCGGCGTGGTCAGATCAAGCCGGAGCGGACTGCCGGTGTGGCGGCGCTGCGGCGGCTGTTCACCGAACTGGGCGAGCGTTACAAGGATCGTCCCGGCGGTTACACGCGGATCCTGAAGCTGGGCCACCGTGACGGCGATGCCGCTGAGCTCGCCATCATCGAGCTGGTCGACAACCGGCGCGAAATCGAACAGGCGGAAGCGGCGAAGAAACGAGCGAAGTCTGCGAGCTCGAAGCGCAAGGCCTCCAAGAAAGCTAAGACCGAATCGACGGAAGAAACGGATAACCCGGAGGCGTCTGCGTAATCTGAGGCTGGCTGGAGACTGATGGCCGCACGCAAAGAAGAGAACGAAAAGGCAGCAAAAGCTTCGGTCAACATGGACGAGCTGCGTGAGCTGATCGCGTTGCTGCGTGACAATGGCCTGGCGGAGCTCGAGCTCGAGCGCGAGGACTTTCGCGTGCGGCTGCGTCGTGAAGGTCTCTACACTGCCGGCGATCACAGTTCCGCTGCGCCCGCTCCGATTCAAGCGCCAGTATCTGCTGCTAATCCTGCGCCGTCCGCCAGCGCTACATCCACCTCCACCTCGCATCCGGGCGCGCAGGCATCGACGGCTGCTTCGCAGGACCAGGATCTGCACATCATTCCCTCGCCGATCGTCGGCACGTTCTATCGCTCGGCCTCGCCCGCGGCGGAACCGTTCGTCAAGATCGGCAGCAATGTCGAACCGGAAACTGTCGTCTGCATTATCGAAGCGATGAAACTGATGAACGAGATACAGGCGGAGGCTTCAGGCGAAGTGGTGAAGGTTTATGTCGAGAATGGCCAGCCGGTGGAGTACGGGCAGCCGTTGTTCGGAATCAGAAGTTAGTTAACAAATAAGTCGGCTCTGGAGTGCGGTGACCTGTTCACCGCTTTTATTTTGATGGCTTTCAGCCCGCGCAAGTTCAAGAAGATCCTGATCGCCAACCGCGGCGAGATCGCCTGCCGCATCATCTGGACGTGCAAGGAGATGGGGATCAAGACGGTCGCGGTCCACAGCGACGTCGATCGCGACTCGCTGCACGTTCGCTTCGCCGACGAAGCTGCTTGCATCGGGCCGGCGCCGTCCGCGCAGAGTTATCTCAACATCCCCGCGATCATCAGCACCGCCGAGATCTTCAACGTCGACGCGATTCATCCGGGTTACGGCTTTCTCGCGGAGTCGCCCTACTTCGCGGAGATCTGCGAGGCGTGCAACATCAAGTTCATCGGGCCGCCGGCGAGCGTCATTCGTTTAATGGGGGACAAGATTCAGGCTCGCCGCGTTATGCACGAAGCGGGCTTGCCGGTCGTGCCGGGCAGTCCGGACGCGATCACGTCGGAGGAAGAGGGCCGCAAACTCGCGCGTGAGATCGGTTATCCCATCATTGTTAAGGCT
>JBKPPP010000281.1:0-2908 GCA_046733615.1 Acidobacteriota bacterium
ACTCACCCTCACAGTGTGTTGTGGCCGGCGACGGCGCCGCCATCGCTAAGCTCCAGCAGCAGCTGGAAGAGCAAGCGGTTGCCTGTAGCCGGCTCAACACGTCGCATGCGATGCACTCGCCCACGATGGACGCGATCATGAGTTCCGTCACGGAGTACGTCGAGCGAATGACGCTGCGGCCGCCGCAGATTCGTTACATCTCAAACGTCACCGGCACGTGGATCACGCAGGCTGAAGCGTGCAGTCCGAGCTACTGGGCCAGACACCTTCGCCAGACAGTGCGCTTTGCCGAAGGTGTCGAGCACCTGCTCGAAGAGCCGGATGCAGTGTTGCTCGAAGTGGGTCCAGGCCGAACGCTGTGCGCGCTCGCGCAGCAGGTGGATCGCCAACGCGTGCATCCGCTGCTGACTTCATTGCCCGCGGCGCGCAGCGAAGAGAGTTCGTCCGCGTTCCTGCTTCAGACGCTCGGTGCGCTGTGGCTACTCGGAACGCCCGTTAACTGGTCCCCTTTACACAGTGGCGCGAGACGCCGGCGCGTCGCTTTACCCTCATATCCTTTCGAACGGCAGCGGTACTGGGTGCCGCCGCCGTCAACTAAAACCAGTCAAGAGACGGAAAGTTTGAGCGAGCAAAAACCGGAGGTTGTTATGCCTGAAAGTTCTATTTCAATTCCCACCAACTCGAAACGACGCGATGCGATCCTCAAAATGTTGTACGGCATCGTCGAGAAACTGATCGGCGTGGAAGCGAGTGAGAAAGATATTCACGTCAGCTTCTTCGATTTGGGCGTCGACTCACTCCTCATCATTCAGTTCACGCAAGCGATTCAGGAGCAGTGTGGCTTGAGGATCCCGTTTCGGTTGCTGTTTGAAGAGTTGACGACGTTGGATAGCGTCTCGCGTTACCTCGACGAGCAATTATCGCCTGAGGTATTTGCTCAGGAGATTGAAGAACTTAAGGAGACTAATCCAGCCCCAACCCCGGATCTTCAGGAACAAGTGCGTCTGCTTACTCAACAACTTGAAGCATTGCAACGTCGAGCCAACCCGGAATCGTTTCTGCCCTACAAGCCGTTGGAAATCAGGGCGACAAACGATCTCACCGCCGAACAGCGTGACTATCTCGACGACTTCATGCGCCGCTACATCGCGCGCACGCCAAACTCCAAGCGCATCGCGCAGGAAAGCCGCGCGGCGCTCGCCGACTCCCGACTCTCAGTCGGCTTCAATCTGCGCCTGAAAGAAATTGTCTATCCTATCTACGGCCAGCGTGCCGCGGGTTCGAAGATCTGGGACGTCGATGGCAACGAGTACGTCGACATCTCGATGGGCTATGGCGTGAACCTCTTCGGCAACTCGCCGTCGTTCGTCAACGAAGCAATCCATCAGCAGCTCACAGACGGTGTCGCGCTTGTTCCCGCACTTGAACTGACGGGAAAAGTAGCCGCGCTTATCAGCGAGCTGACCGGCGTCGAGCGCGTCAACTTCTGCAACTCCGGCACGGAAGCCGTGATGGGAGCGTTGCGCGCTGCGCGTGTCGCAACGCGGCGACGCCGCTTCGCGATGTTTGCCGGCTCATATCACGGCTGGTCCGACCTGACGATGGCGCGCAGTCTCAAAGACAAGTCTGGCGCGGCGCCGATCGCTCCCGGCATCGATCCGAAGACGGTTGAAGACGTTTTGATACTCGACTACGGCGAGCCGCAGTCTCTCGAACTACTCAAACAGCATGCGCACGAGCTCGCCGCCGTGCTGGTCGAACCGGTCCAGAGCCGCCGACCCGATCTTCAGCCGCGCGAGTTTTTGCACGAGCTCAGAAAGATCACCGAGGAGTCGGGCACTGCGTTGATTCTCGACGAGATGATCACGGGCTTTCGTGTTCATCCGGGCGGCGCGCAGCACTGGTTCGGCGTCGAAGCGGATCTCGTCACCTACGGCAAGATTGTCGGCGGCGGCCTGCCGATCGGCGTCGTCGCGGGCAAGAGCAAGTTCATGGATTGCTTCGACGGCGGCTACTGGAAGTTTGGCGACGATTCCTATCCGCAAGCAGACAAGACGTTCTTCGCCGCTGCGTTCTTCAAACATCCGCTCGCGATGGCCGGCGCGTTGGCCGTGCTGAAGCGTTTGAAAGATGATGGTCCGGCGCTCCAGGAACGTATCAATCGCCAGACTGAAGAGCTCGCCGCCACGCTAAACGCTTTCTTCGAACGCGAAGCGGCGCCTATTCGCGTCGTTCATTTCGCGTCGCTGTTTCGATTCGTCATTGGCCGCGAGCTGAAGTATCCGGAACTCTTCGGCTACCACCTGCTCAGCAAAGGCATTCACATCTGGGACGGCGGAAACTTCTTCCTCTCGACCGCTCATTCGCAAGATGACATTCGGAAAGTCGTCGACGCCGTGATGAGCACGATTGAAGATCTCCGGCGCGGAGGTTTTCTCCCGCACCGGCCTGATGGCCCAACGCGACCGACGAAGCCTGTGCAAGCGGAGACGCCTTCGGGCAACGGGCACAAAGAGTCTGTGGTAACGGTGTCACGCGTGTCCGATTTAGCTGTTCCGGCAACCAGGAACCGAAGCCTTAAATTCAGTCTTTACTATTTCGGGAATTATTCCCCTGAGTTCAGCCACGATAAGTACGATCTCATCTTCAAAACGGCGCAGTTCGCCGACGAGCACGGCTTCGAAGCCATTTGGATTCCCGAGCGTCACTTTGATTCGTTTGGCGGCTTCTCACCAAACCCGTCGGTGATTGCAGCGGCGCTCGCACGCGAGACCAAACGCATTCAGATTCGAGCCGGCAGCGTTGCCCTGCCGCTGCACAACCCGATCCGTGTCGCCGAGGAGTGGGCCGTCGTCGACAACCTTTCAAAAGGGCGCGTCGGAATTTCGTTCGCGTCGGGCTGGCACCG
>JBKPPP010000282.1:0-22057 GCA_046733615.1 Acidobacteriota bacterium
TGCCTGCTCGATCTGTTCACTCGTCGCGGTCTCGTCCAAAGCGTCGCGCCGCAGACGATGCCGCAGAGACATCGCCGAGACTCTTCTCACGTCTTCTTCGTTAACCGCCCGCCGCCCGTCAAATGCCGCCAGCGCCCGCGACGCGCGCATGATCGTCAGCTCGCCGCGGTGACCGTCAACCTTCAAGTCAGCGCAAAGCTGCGCGATCTTTTCGAGAATCGGGCGCGCGACTGTAACCTTTCTAAGCCCGGATCGCGCTCGCGTGATCCGCGCCGCGAGCTGAGTCTGGTCCGCCGCGAACCAGGAGCAAAACTCCTTCGCATCGCGATCGTACGCGTCGCGGCGTTCGACGATGTCCACTCGATTCTTCAGATAATTCTCGGTCGTGACTTCCGTGTGCAGTCCAAAACGATCGAGCAACTGGGGCCGCAGATCGCCTTCTTCCGGATTACCCGAACCGATCAAAACAAAACTCGCCGGGTGTTCGATCGAAATCCCTTCGCGTTCCACCCGGTTCCTGCCGGTGGTCGCCACGTCGAGCAATAGATCGACGAGATGATCTTCAAGCAGGTTCACTTCGTCGATGTACAAGAATCCGCGATTCGCGCGTGCCAGTAACCCCGGATCGAACACCTTCCGACCTGACGCCAACGCCCGCTCGATATCGATCGTGCCGCAAACCCGATCTTCCGTAGCCCCCAGTGGCAACTCCACTACCGGAACCGGAACAGATTTCGTCGCGCGTTGTTTCTTTTGCCGGCACTCATCGCACGGCGCCGCCGGATCACAATTATAAGGACAGCCTTCCACGACGGAGATCGGCGGGAGCAGCCCAGCGAGCCCGCGCACGGCCGTAGACTTGCCCGTTCCGCGATGGCCCATGATCAAAACGCCGCTAATCAAGGGATCGACCAGGTTGAGAATCAGTGCGAGCTTCATCTCTTCCTGGCCGACGATAGCTGTGAATGGATAGGTCATGAATCCTCAGGTCTTTTAGCGGAAAAGCGGGTTCCGTGCAAACGTCCAAATCGCCGGATAATTTTCTTGACTTTGGGTACAAAGAAGACTAGAGTGCGCGACACTCCCGGCAGTCAAAAGCAACGCCCAGCTAATTTGCGTTTGTTTGAGGTAGAGATTCTCTCTCTGCCACTCTCTCTCACAACTAAGGCCCCGAACTTAGTTCACTTCTTCGTGAGAGGACATATTACTCACGTCACCCCCATAGACTTGAGCTGCCTCTTTCTCCATTCAAGCAGGGTCTCAACATAGCAGAACCATACAGTTTACCGACGGGTGAATTGTCAGTTTTGTTGTCCATCCCGTTTGCAGCTCCTAGGAGGTAAGTTCACATGAGGAAAGTTTTGCCTATCCTAACTCTAATCTTGTTCGCGCTGGCGCTTGTCTTGCCCTTGCACTCGCCGCAGCCGGTCGAAGGTCAGACCGCAACCGAAGCACCCACCACCGATAACGATGCCAAGACCGACGACCTGTTTAATGGTTTCGGGGTAAAGGGCACACCCATTGTAGAGTGCGTAAACGAACCCGTTGCACCCACCGCACGCGGCAATGGCAGATTCGAAGATAACAAAGCCATCTTCTCCGAGCGGGAGACTATTGAAGATGGCCTTGGACCGACTTACAACGACGTAGCATGCATTTCCTGCCACCAGTCCGTCGACGTCGGAGCTTTCAGTCAAGAGATGGAGTTCCGTGCTGGTCACATCACCAACGGCGCGTTCGTTGATGCGCCGGGCGGCCAGTTGATTCACGCTCGCGGGACCGACTCAGATATTGTCGAACACATCTCGACCGCCGAAAATGTGAAAGCTTTTCGTGTCACCACCAGCACCATCGGTGACGGCTTCGTCGAGGCCCTTGCCAACCAAACACTTCAGAACAACGTGGCCGCTCAACCAGCCGCTCAACAGGGAACGCTGACCGCCGTTCCGGTTACGGAGGCGAACAACACACTGCGCATTGGCCGGTTCGGCTGGAAAGCACAACAAGCCAGTCTATTGTCGTTTGCCGGCGACGCCTATCTCAACGAAATGGGCATCACCAATAAGTTCGACGGATCCAATGGCCGCAGCTCGAATGACCCAGCTGCCGGTACAACGGAGAATCCGGCCAGCACCGCTGAAGGCGTAATCAACGTGACGTTCCCGTCGGTTTTCGATCCGGTAGCGGATCCGGAAGATGATGGCGACGACGTGCTGGCTTTCGCCGACTTCATGGCCGCGACTCGCGCGCCCGGTCGTCAAAATCCGCTTCCCGCCGCCGCCGTTCGTGGCGATTCGCTGTTCAATGCCGTTGGCTGCAATGTTTGCCATACGCGCACTTTCACCACTGCCGCACCCGGTACTTCGATTAACGGCGGAGCGTTCACGGTGCCGGCAGCTCTCGGCAACAAGATCATCCACCCGTTCAGTGACTTTGCCCTCCACAACATCGGCACTGGCGATGGCATTGTTCAGAATGCCGGACAGGGTTCAGCCAACATGCTGCGTACCGCGCCGCTGTGGGGCATCCGCGGCCGCAACAGGCTGATGCACGAAGGTCTGAACGTCACTATTTTCGATTCGATCCAACTCCACGCCGGTCAGGCAACGACTGCGAGAAATAATTTCAACGCGTTGACTGCGGCCCAGAGAAACGATCTGATCGCATTCGTGCTGTCGTTGTAAGATCGCGCCAGCAACGTTGAACAGCCACTATCCCGAAGCTCGCCGGGCGCGATCCGGCGAGCTTCCCTTTCCTTCCGCAGCCCGGATAAAAAAACGATGACGTTCAATAAAACGATATTACCGGCTTTATTCGTGTCCGTAGTTTCACTGCTGCTGTGCGCTTGTAGCGGCGGTGCAAAACAGCCCGGCGCCGAACAAACGACGCTGCACATTGCGCAAGCGAGTCCCGAACCGACGCCGGCGCGAACCGCGCCCGCCGGCGCGCCGAAGCTTTCCGAAGTTGAAGATGCGGTGAAGCGAGTGTTTCACGACATGGCGGTGGTTGATCCGAGTCACAAGTCGACTCTTCTCCAAGGCGATTTCAACGGCGACCTTTCGCAGGATCTTGCGGTGGTGATTAAGCCCGTGCCGGAGAAGCTCAGCGACCTGAACGAAGACCCGCGCTGGTTGCTGCGCGAGCCGCGCGGCGATCGAAATCATCCAGTCAAACTTCACATAGACAAAGACGAAACGCTGCTGGCCGTGATTCACGGTTACGGCGCGAACGATTGGCGCGATCCGGAAGCAACGCAAACGTTCCTGCTCAAGAATGTCGTCGGTTCCGACTTCCGCGTGCAAAACGGAAAAGAATTCGTGACGCAGAACACCGGCCGCAAGCTGCCGCGCCCGCAGGGCGATCTGATCGGCGAAACTGTTCAGGGAGTTTCCGGCTATCTTTATTACAATGCCGCGACCTACAACTGGTATGACCCGAAGACGTTCGCAGGCGAAACGGAAGCCGGCGCCTTTCACGGCCGCAATGCGACGAGGAGGTAAACAGGTTACATGGGTAAATGGCGCATCATTTTGCTTTTTTCGATTGCTGTTCTGAGTGCGATTGCGGTTCAGGCGCAACAGCCGGCGGCCGTGGAGACGATCTCGGCCGAAGAGTTGAAGACGAAGGTTGCGAAAAATGAGCCGGTCACGATCATCGACGTGCGCTCGCCTGAAGGTTTTGCCGCGAGCACGACGACGATCAAAGGCTCGTATCATTACAAAGTGAGAAAACTGAAGTCTCGGCTCCAGTATCCGCCGTTGAAGAGCTTGCCGCGCGACCAGGAGATCGTGACCTACTGCGCCTGTCCGAAAGATCAGTCGAGCATCGCGGCAGCGCAGATTCTGAAAGAGGGCGGGTTTACGCGGGTGAGAGTGCTTCAGGGCGGATGGACTGAGTGGTTGCGAGTAAACGGTCCGGTCCAGCCACGCGCCAAGGGCTAAATGATTTTCCGGCGAATCTCCCATACAATAAGCGCGCGGAGGATGACCGACTATATTAGAGGTCAGTAAACTCGGGTGCGTGCGCGGAGATCGCCGGCTCTTTAGCGGGCTCGATCTTTCGTTAGCGCCGGGAAACTTCCTGCAACTCACCGGACCGAATGGAAGCGGCAAGACTAGTTTGCTTCGCATACTGTGCGGGCTACTAGCGCCGGCGCAAGGCGAGGTTCGTTGGAACGGTGCGAACATTCGCTCGCTCGCTGAGGAATATTTCACGTTTGTCACTTACCTCGGTCATCGGCCCGGCGTGAAGGACGAGTTGACGGCGGTTGAAAATCTGAGAATCACGAATGCGCTGAACGGCGTCGAAGTCAGCAAGGACGCGGCTCGCGCGGCGCTCGCGCGAATGGGACTCAGCGGCCGCGAGTTTCTTCCGGCACGGCTCTTGTCAGAAGGTCAGCGTCGAAGAGTGGCTCTCGCGCGACTACTTCTCTGCAACACGAACCTGTGGTTGCTGGACGAAGTCATGACCTCGCTCGATAAAGGCGCGGTCGGACTGGTTAGATCTTTGATTGAGGAACACCTGAACCGCGGCGGTATGGCCATTGTCGCGACGCACCAGGAACTGGAGCTGTCGGCAGGCATAACCAAGCGACTCGAACTCACGACGTGAACGCACCCTCGGCCCTTTCGATGTTGCGCTGGATCGTTTGGCGCGATCTGACGCTGGCGTGGCGTCGGCGCTCAGACATGCTTTCGACGGTCTTCTTCTTCGTGATCGTCGTCAGTCTGTTTCCGCTGGGGATCGGGCCGGAGATGCAGTTGTTGCGGACGATCGCGCCGGGCGTGGTTTGGGTGGCGGCGCTGCTGGCGTCGATGCTGTCACTCGGAAGAGTGTTCGCGAACGACTATCACGACGGCACGCTCGAACAGTTGCTGTTGACGCCGCAGCCGGTTTTTCTCGTGGTGCTCGGGAAAGTTTTGGCGCACTGGATCGTCTCGGAGATTCCGCTGGTGCTGATTGCGCCGCTGGTTGGGGTGCAGTTCGATCTGAGCCGGCAAACTCTGTGGGTCTTGTTTGTGAGCCTGCTCATTGGAACACCGGTTCTGAGTTTGATCGGTTCGGTTGGCGCGGCGTTGACGTTGGGACTGCGAGGCGGCGGCGTGCTGATCTCGCTCTTGATCCTGCCGCTCTACATTCCGGCGCTGATCTTTGGAGCAGGAGCAGTCGAGGCAAGCATTATAGGCACGAGCCCGGCGCCGCACATCTACCTGTTGGCGGCTTTTGCGATCGTCTCGTTGCTCTTCTCTCCCTGGGCGTCGGCGGCAGCGTTACGGATCTCGTTGGAATGAGTTACTAAGATGAACCTCTACAAATACGCATCACCCACGATGTTCTATCCACTCGCGGGCAAGATAATCCCGTGGTTTGCGATCCCGGCCGCGCTGCTGTTTGCGGCTGGATTGTACGTCGGGTTCTTCATCGCGCCGACCGACTTCCAGCAGGGCGACGCATATCGCATCATGTTCATTCACGTCCCGGCGGCCTGGATGGGAATGTTTCTCTACGTGCTGCTGGCGATCTACGCGGGCGTCGGTTGGGCGTTCAACGCGCGGCTCGCATCGATGATGGCTTCGGCGATCGCAGTCACCGGCGCGATGTTTACATTACTCTCGCTCGTAACAGGCGCGTTCTGGGGTAAACCGACGTGGGGCACCTGGTGGGTTTGGGACGCGCGCATGACGTCGACGCTGATCCTGATGTTTCTCTATGTCGGCTTCATTTCGCTGCAAGCGGCGATAGACGACCCGCGGCGCGCGGATCGCGCCGGGGCGGTGCTCGCGCTTGTCGGCGTCATTAACGTGCCCATCATTTACTTCTCGGTGCAGTGGTGGAATACACTTCACCAGGGCGCAACCATTCGCATCCTCGGCAAACCGTCGATCGCGCCGCCGATGGTCGCCGCGATGCTGATCATGCTGGCAGCCTGCTGGCTCTACTCGGTGGCGGTCGTGCTTGTGCGGCTGCGTTGCATTATCTTGGAGCGGGAACAGAACGCCGCCCGCTTTGCGGAGGTGAACGTCTAATCATGCATTGGCCAGATCTATCGATGGGTGGTTACGGTTTCTACGTTTGGGGATCTTACCTGTTTGCGCTGGTCGCGATTGTTTGGGAGCTGGTCAGCCTGAAGAATCGCAAGAAGGCGTTGACGCAGCAGGAACGAGCGGAGCGTGATCGTGTTCCGGCATCAGTCTTAAGAGGTACTAATGAAACGACGTCATAAACGAATCGGAATTATTCTTGTCGGACTCGCCGGGCTGGGGATCGCTACCTATCTCGTGGCGAGTGCGTTTCGTCAGAATCTGGTCTTCTTCTTCAGTCCGACTCAAGTCGTGGCGAAAGAAGCGCCGATGGACCGCGCGTTTCGTGTCGGCGGGCTGGTTCAGACCGGCACGCTGAAACGCGACCCGGATGGTTTGACAGTACGCTTCACGGTGACTGACACCGCCGCGAGTATTCCCGTAGTCTACAAAGGCATTCTCCCCGATCTCTTTAAAGAAGGACGCGGTTGCGTGGCGCAAGGGCGCATCGGCGCAGACGGCGTGTTTCAGGCCGAGCAGGTGCTGGCCAAGCACGATGAAAACTACATGCCGCCGGAAGCAGGCGCCGCAATCGATGCCGCGAAGCACGAGCGCGAAGCCGCGAAAACCGTCGTTCCGAATTAATCTTGCCTGAAGTCTTAATAGAATGATTCCAGAGATTGGTCAGTTCGCACTCATCGTCGCGCTGCTGCTCGCGTTAACCCAGGCCACGTTGCCGCTGATTGGCGCTTCGAGCGGCAACCGTACGTTGATCGCGCTCGCCGCGCCCACGGGCCAGGCGCAGTTTATCTTCGTCACGATCGCATTCTGCTGCCTGGGATACTCGTTCATCACTAACGATTTCTCAGTACTCAACGTCGCCACCAACTCCAACTCGCAACTGCCGCTGCACTATCGCCTCGCAGCTACGTGGGGCTCGCACGAAGGGTCGTTGCTGCTCTGGACGTTGATGCTTTCGCTTTGGACTGTCGCGGTGTCGCTCTTCAGCCGGCATCTGCCGGATGAAATGGTGGCGCGGGTGTTGAGCGTGATGGGGATCGTGAGCGTCGGGTTTCTGTTGTTCATGCTGCTCACGTCAAACCCTTTTGCGCGCATCCTTCCGGCGCCCCCCGACGGACGCGACTTGAATCCGTTGCTACAGGATCCGGCGATGGTGGCCCATCCGCCGATGCTTTACATGGGCTACGTCGGTTTCTCCGTCGCGTTTGCGTTTGCGATTGCGGCGTTGATTGGCGGCCGTCTCGATGCAACGTGGGCGCGCTGGTCTCGCCCGTGGACCACCGTAGCGTGGATGTTTCTCACCTGCGGCATCGCACTCGGAAGTTTCTGGGCGTACTACGAGCTCGGCTGGGGCGGCTGGTGGTTTTGGGATCCGGTTGAAAACGCGTCGTTCATGCCGTGGCTCGTCGGCACGGCACTGATTCACTCACTCGCGGTCACTGAGAAGCGCGGCGGCTTCAAGAACTGGACTGTGCTGCTCGCGATCGCCGCGTTTTCGTTGAGCCTGCTGGGAACGTTTTTGGTTCGCTCGGGCGTGCTGACGTCGGTGCACGCCTTTGCGACCGATCCGAAGCGCGGCATCTTCATTCTCGTATTTCTGGGCTTTGTGATCGGAGGCTCGCTGCTTCTTTTCGCGTTGCGCGCCAGCCACGTGGGACTCGGAAGCAAGTTCGACGTGGTCTCGCGCGAGTCGCTGCTGCTTTCAAATAACGTCTTGCTGACGGTGGCTGCGGGTTCGGTGTTGCTGGGCACGCTCTACCCGCTGATCGTCGATGCGCTTGGCGGCGCGAAACTCTCCGTCGGGCCGCCGTATTTCAACCTCGTCTTCGTGCCGTTGATGGCGCCGGCGATGTTTCTCATGGGCATCGGACCGATCGCGCGTTGGAAAAAAGCAAGTCTGCCGGAACTGGCGAAGCGACTGCGCTGGGCATTTGCCGTCAGCGTTTTGAGCGCGGTGACGCTGCCGTTTGTTTTGGGCGGCGGTTGGAAGTGGCTTGTCAGTCTCGGACTGCTGCTGGCGATCTGGATCGTGACGACCGTGCTGGTCAATCTTTGGGAACGCGTGCGAGTGAAGACTGGTGAGTTGACGGTGTGGCAGAAGTTTCGCGCGCAGAGTCGCAGCTATTACGGCATGCAGGTGGCGCATCTCGGCGTCGCGGTTTTTATCGTCGGCGTGACGATGGTTACGGGTTATCAAACGGAGCAGGACGTGCGCATGGAACCCGGAGACGTCGTTAAAGCCGGCGGATATGACTTTCAGTTCGTTGGTGTGAGCAATGTCACGGGACCGAACTACATGGCTGGTCGCGCCGAGATCGTCGTCAGTCGCAACGGTGTCGAGAAAGAGCGGATGTATCCGGAGAAGCGAAACTACACCGCGAGCGGGAACGTCATGACCGAGACTGCGATCGACAGCGGGCTGCTGCGCCATCTCTACGTTTCGCTGGGCGAGCCGGTCGGTAACGGCGCGTGGAGCGTGCGCGTCTACTACAAGCCCTTTGTCGGCTGGATCTGGGGTGGCGCGTTGCTGATGGCGATCGGCGGCGGGCTCGCGCTCAGCGATCGGCGCTACGCGCTCGCGGCGCGCAAAGAGCGCGAGGCGCGTGAAGCGATAAAGACGTCTCCTGAAGTGCCTGCTACAGTCGCCGCCAGCACTGAATCCGTGTAAGCTTTTGGACAAACGATGCTGCGTTATCTGATCCCTCTCGTCCTGTTTCTGGTGTTGGTTGTGTTCCTGGCGATTGGCCTCGGACGCGATCCGCGCGAAGTTCCTTCGCCGCTAATCAACAAGGCCGCGCCCACCTTCCGCTTGCCGCAACTCAAAGATCCGGCGAAAACTTTTTCCGCGGAGGACCTGCGCGGGAAGGTTTGGGTGCTCAACGTCTGGGCCTCGTGGTGCGTGAGTTGTCGCGATGAACATCCGTTGCTGATCGATTATGCGAAGTCGGGCGTGGTGCCGATTTACGGGCTCAACTGGAAAGACAAACGCGAAGACGCGCTTTCGTGGCTCGATGAGCTGGGCGACCCTTACGTGCTCAGCGCGTCTGATCTCGACGGGCGCATCGCGATCGACTACGGCGTCTACGGCGCGCCGGAAACCTACCTGATCGATAAGAGCGGCGTCATTCGTTACAAACAGATCGGCCCGGTTACCGAGGACGTTTGGCGGGACAAGTTTCTGCCGCTCGTGCAGCAACTGAATCGCGAGGGGGCGGCAAAATGAAACGCGCGCGCAGGTTGTCGTTGCTGCTGTTTCTGCTTTGCCTCAGTGCTCTCTTTGGGACAGCGCAGGTGCGGCGCGAGAGGGCGGTGAATAACGATCCGGCGATCGAGCAACGACTGAAGAAGCTTTCGCAGGAGTTGCGCTGCCTGGTTTGCCAGAACGAGACGCTGGCCGATTCACGTGCCGATCTCGCGGAAGACCTTCGCGATGAGATTCGCGAGCAGATGAAAGCCGGCAAGAGCGACAAGGAGATCATCGCGTTTCTCACGGATCGCTACGGACAGTTCATTCTGTATCGTCCGCGCGTGACGCCGGTAACTTATTTTTTGTGGTTCGGTCCGTTCGTCCTTTTGCTCGCGGGTCTGGCGGTGCTCTTTCACTACATCAAGAAGCGCCGCGACACCATTTCGGATAAACCGTTGACGGCGGAAGAACGGCAACGCGCCGAAGCAATGTTGGCCGCCTCATCGGAAAAGGAGACGGCGTGATTCTCTTCTGGCTCATCTGCGCCGCGATGCTCTCGTTTGCTTTGCTGTACATTTTGCCTCCGGCGTTGCGCTCCGAAACTTCGAAAGCGAAGGACGAAGAAGCGAGACGAGAAACAAACATTGCCATCTACCGAGATCAGCTTACGGAACTCGAAGCCGATCTACGCAACGGCATCGTGAGCCAGGAGCAGTACGCTCAGGACCGGGAGGACATCGAACGCAACCTGCTCGCAGACACCGCTCTGGCAAAATCGAAAGAGCCTGTCTCCGCTGCACCTACAGTGCGCAACAGGGCTTTGCTGTTTTCACTTGCGAACCCGCTGGTCGGACTCACTTATTATTTGCGCAACAAAAAAACCACTCCTGCTCCGATGACCCCACGGAGCACAGTCGTGGGCCTCGGAGTCATTCTTGCGCTAGTGGCAGTTATTCTTTATTTGGCTCTCGGAAACCCGCAAGCTATTAGCAACGCGGCGAACGCGAGTGCCCCACCAAGCGGGCCCGCGACATCTGTTGCGCCGTCCGGCGAGCGCACGCAGGCGCAGATCGAAGCGAACGTTGCGAAGCTCGCCGAACGTTTGAAGTCAAATCCGAATGACGCGCAAGGCTGGACCATGCTGGCGCGTTCTTACAGCTCGATGGAAAAATTCGCCGAGGCTTCCGGCGCTTACGCGAAAGCCACGGAGCTGTCGCCGAAGGAAGCGGATCTGTGGGCCGAGTATGCGTTCGCCACCGCGATGGCCAACGGACAGAAACTCGAAGGGCGCCCGATGGAGTTCATCGATCGCGCGTTGAAGCTCGAGCCGGAAAATCCGAAAGCCCTTCAACTCGCGGGCACCGCCGCCTTCGAGGCAAAGAATTACGACAAGGCCGTCGGCTACTGGCAACGAGTGTTGAAGCAGGTGCCGCCCAACTCCGAAATCGCCGAGACAATCAAGTCGCGTATCGAAGAAGCCAAGTCGCTGGCCGCCAACAAACAACCATGAACAGAGAGAACATACTCTTCGCTATTATCGGTCTACTGCTCGGATTCATCGTCGGATTCATGTTCGCGAGCTCGATGAGCCAGAAAGCCGCGATGTCGCAGGCGAACGCCGCTGCCTCGCAAGGACTGCCGGCCGATCATCCGCCCGTCGGCGCACAGAGCGGCGGCGCCGATCCCGCGGCGATGCGGGCCGAAGTCACGGCGTCGATCGAGAAGGCGCGCAACGAGCCGAAGAACTTCGACGCCCAGATCAAAGCCGCCGAGCTTTACTACCAGATTCAACGCTACGATCAGGCGATCGAGTATCTGCTCAAGGCCAACCAGCTCAAACCGACCGACTACGAAACCGTCGTGATTCTCGGCATGGTCAATCTCGACGCCGGCCATTTCGACCAGGCTGAGAAATGGTATCGCGCGGGAATGAAGATGAAATCCGACGACGTGCGCGTGCTCGCGGGTCTCGCCGCCGCGACGTTGCAGAAAGGCGACGCGAAGTCAGCCGAAGACGCGATCGCGCAGCTCGAGAAGGTCGATCCGAGTAGTCAGGATTTGCCGCAGTTCAAGGAGAAGCTGGCGAGTTTGAAATCGGGAAAATAGTCTAAGGCGAGATCGACATGCGAATCACGTCGGCCAGCAGGAACCGCTGAATCTTTCCGTCTCTGCCCGTCACCACCACCTGACCGTTCTCAACCGTCACTCTCCGCACGGTGCTCATCGGACGGTTTATTAACGTTCCGTCGTTAGTCTCGATTACGAGGCGTGGGCCAGTTTCCGGTTCCGCTTCTCGTCCCGCTTCTGATGGCGGCTGCTTCGGCTCGGGTTTGGGTTTTGGTTCCCTTGCTTCGGGTTCAGCCGGTTTTGGTTTGACTGTCGTTGCAGTTGTGGTGCGGCGTGGCAACCTTCGTCCCGGCGGGATACGCCGCGGAGTTTTTGTCGCCTCAGTCGTTTCGGCACCGGATTTCGGAGACTCGACCGGCTTCGCTTCAGGCGACGGCTCAGGAGTTGGTTCGGGCGTGGGCGCAGCCGCAACTTCCGTCGGCGGCGGCTCCGGTTCTTCGATTCTCGCTCCGACTGACGACACGCGCTTCGTCTTGTGACCCGTCGCGGACGTCTCCGTCTTTGGTGCAGCCGCCGCCGTCTCTTCATCCACAATGTCCGGCCCGCCGGGAATCGGTTCAAACGAGCCGCCGAAAAACACGCGATACGTTCCCCGGTCGTCGTTTGGAGTACGCGCTTCGATACGCAGAACCAGATCCTCACGGCGGCGAAGATAGATTCCCTTCGTCACCGGCGCGCTACTCTCAGCGTAGAGTGTGAGCTTCAGCAATGGACGTAGCGTTCCGGCAGTAAAGACGTCGAGATCGCCGTTGAGGTTATCGCTTTGGACCGTGATCAGAAGATCGCCGGGCGTGCCGGTAAGTGCGTAATAATGATCGGTCAGTCGCGCGTCGCCCAGGTCGCGCGCGGCGATCCGGGCGGTGATCGTGTTGCTGTGCACTGGGGTCGGCGCGCTCGCATCCTGCGATTGAGCACACACCGATGCGGCCGTCAGAAACAGCAGGAAGAGCAACGACAAAGCGCGAATCAGGTTGTTGTGCGACTGCGGCGAACGACTCATTTCGAGGGCAAAGCATAACAGATCTGGGTTATGCTAGTCGCATGAAGTCATCCCGTATCTTGCCGCTTGCGCCGGTGATACTTCTCCTCTTTTCCGCTACCTGTTTTGCGCAAGCGTGGACAACAAAACTCGATAAAGACGTGCGCTTCTACCTGCCGACCGACCTCGGCGTGCTCGTCGTCGGCACTGAAAAATCGCTCTACGCGATCGACGCTGCTAATGGCGCCACACTCTGGCGGCGCAAAGACGTGTCGCTGGGTGAGACTGACGTGGCGCCCGTTCCCGCGACTGAGTTACTGCTGCTGAGTTTGGAAAAAGGCGATAAGGCCCGCATCGAAGCGGTGAACCTGTTGAGCGGCGAATCGATCTGGCGCAGCGACAAGGTCAAAGGGAGCGTGATGCACATCGCCGTCGACCCGGAGACGAACCTGTTGGCGGTTGTGCTGGCGAAAGACGCGAAGAGCCGAGCGCGCGAAGGCTTCAAACGCCACCCGCTGCTGCACGTGCTCGATCTCGGCTCGGGTGACGAGCTTTGGCATTACGAAGTGGGCGAAGTTGAAATGATGCCCATGCGCTGGCCGGATGATTCGGGGAAAGAGGTCGACTACTCGCTCGACAATTATTACCCGCCCGTCTTCATCGATGGCCGTTTGTATGTCTTCTACGAAGGACTCACTTCCTTCGACGCGCGCAACGGCAAAGCGCGTCTCCGCGAGAAGTATCGCGTGAATGAAGACGGCCTGGCGCTCACGGAAGCCGAGCCGATCTTCGCCAACTCATACATCTATGTTTCAGGCCACGGGCGTGTGCGCGCAATCGCGCGCGCCACCGGCGACACCGAGTGGGAAGCAAAGGATCTCGGTCTCACGCCGGAGATGGTGCTCGCCGGCGACGTGCTCTACGTGCGCACCGGTGGACAGTTCACGCGTCTGAAAGACGGCGAGATTACCGAGCGTGGGCCATACGGCGTGAGCGCGATCAACGCTGCGAACGGTAAAGTGCTCTGGCGTTACAAAGGGGCGGACAAAGGGATTACGAATCTGCTGATTCCCGGACCGCACACTCTCGCCGTCGCGGATCGCGACGATTTGATCTTCATCGATGCGGCAACAGGTAAACGAATAACGCGCGTGTCGCACCGGATCGAGCGTCCCTCGTTCGGGCTGCTCAACGAGCGCGGCGACATCGTCATCGGCGGACAATCGGAGATCGCGGCGTTTGACTCGCTGAGTGGCCGGGAGTTCTGGCGCGCCCGGCACACGCCACCGGGCCGGGGAATCTTGCGCACGATCGGGGCGATCGCTGCGCGTGCGGCGTCGCTCTACTTTCGTTTTGGCGGCACTGCGATGACGGCGTATCGCGGGATGCAGATCGCCCAGGCGGTCAGCGGTCTGAGTTGGTCTGGATTAACCGCGCGCTCCGCCATCTCCAACTTGCAAACGCTCGCGACCGCGTCGCACCGGCGCAGCGATTCACGCCGAGAGCGCATCGTGAACAAGGCCATTAGTCGCCTCGATCCCGGGCGGCAACTCGATCGTGTCGCGCGTTATCTCTGGCACCGTCAGCGTCTCGCCGAACTCCAGGGCCAATGGATGTACTTCTACACGGATCTGAAAACACGCGACGGCAATGGACTCGCGGGCGTGAACGTCAACGACGGTCGCACCGACCGCGAAGTGCGTTTGCCGGAGCTCGATGAACGTTTCGTGACCGATGAAGTGCTGGGGTTGATGTTTGGCGCCGCCGACAATCGGATCTTCGCCTACCGTCTTAACTAGATCTTCGCCGACCGAAGGCGCAGCGCGTTTGCAATCACGGAAACTGAGCTGAAGCTCATCGCGGCCGCTGCGATCATCGGGCTCAGCAGGATGCCGAAGACCGGGTAGAGCACGCCCGCCGCGACCGGCACGCCCAGCGAGTTGTAGACAAACGCAAAAAAGAGATTCTGTTTGATGTTCGCCATCGCCGCGCGGCTGAGTACACGCGCGCGCACGATGCCGCGCAGATCGCCTTTCACCAGCGTCACGTCCGCGCTTTCCATCGCCACATCAGTGCCCGTACCCATCGCGATGCCAACGTCGGCTTGAGCGAGCGCGGGCGCATCGTTGATGCCGTCACCCGCCATTGCGACGATGCGGCCGGCGCTTTGCAGTCGCTTGATAGCATCGACTTTCTGATCGGGTAAGACTTCCGCCAGCACTTCGTCGATGTTCAGCTTGCGCGCCACTGCTTCGGCGCTGGTGCGATTGTCGCCCGTGAGCATCACGACGCGCATGCCTTCGGCGTGCAACTGCTTGATCGCCTCGAGGGTTGTTGCCTTGATCGCATCGGCGACGCCGATTAGGCCGGCCGGTTTTCCGTCGATGGCAACGAACATCACGGTCTGGCCGTCTGCTCGCAGATCTTCCGCCCGCAGGCTCAACTCGCCGGAATCGATCTTCAACTGATCCAGCAGCGCACGATTCCCAAGCGCGACTGCATGACCGTCAATTTCACCGACAACACCTTTGCCGGTGAACGATTCGAATTGTCTGGCGTCTGTCAGTTGTAGGTTTCTTTCCTGCGCGGCGCCGACGATCGCATTCGCTAACGGATGTTCACTGCTACGCTCCAGACTCGCCCCCCACCGCAACAGCAGCTCCTCATCAAATCCATTGCTGGTGACGCTGACGACACGCGGCTTCCCTTCCGTTAACGTTCCCGTTTTATCGACGACGAGCGTGTCGACCTTGCGCAGCACCTCGATCGCTTCAGCGTTCTTGAAGAGCACGCCGTTGTGCGCGGCCTTCCCCGTCGCAACCATGATCGACATCGGCGTGGCGAGTCCGAGCGCGCAGGGACAGGCGATGATCAGCACCGCCACCGCGTTGACCAATCCGTAAGCCATGCGCGGCTCGGGTCCAAAGATGCTCCAGACGATGAACGTCGCGACGGCGATGATCACGACCGCGGGCACGAAGTAGCCCGAGACGACGTCGGCGAGCCGCTGGATTGGTGCGCGGCTCCGTTGTGCGTCTGCAACCATGCGCACGATCTGGGCCAGCAGCGTTTCCGATCCGACGCGCTCCGCACGCATGATGAATGAACCCGTAGTGTTCAGTGTCGCGCCGATCACTCGATCGCTCGGCTGTTTCTCGACGGGGATCGGCTCGCCCGTCACCATCGCTTCATCGATCGCGCTTGCTCCCTCGACGATCACGCCGTCAACCGGAACTTTCTCTCCCGGGCGCACGCGGAGCAGATCGCCAACTCGCACCTGATCCAGAGGCACGTCCTGCTCTTGCCCGTTACTGATGCGTCGCGCGGTGGCGGGCGCTAGACCGAGCAGCGCTTTGATCGCGGCTCCGGTTTGACTGCGTGCGCGTAGCTCGAGCACCTGGCCCAGCAGCACGAGCGTCGTGATGACCGCCGCCGCTTCGAAGTAGACAGGCACGTTGCCCATCTCGTCGCGAAACGACGTGGGAAAGATCCGCGGCACGAGCACGGCGAGTAAGCTGTAGACATAGCCGACGCCGACGCCGAGGCCGATTAGCGTAAACATGTTGAGGTTGCGACTGACGATGGACTGCCACGCACGTTCGAAGAACGGCCAGCCGCCCCAGAGAACGACCGGCGTTGCGAGTACTAGTTGCACCCACGCGAGGGTCGACATGGCGACTGATCGCTGTAGCGGCTGGCCGGGAATGAATTCGCTCATGCCGATCGCCAGCACGGGCAGCGTCAGCACGACGGAGACCCAGAACCGCCGCGTCATCGTCGCGAGCTCCGGGTTCTCTTCCTCGGTATCGAGCGTCATGACGCGCGGCTCTAACGCCATGCCGCAGATCGGGCAGCTTCCCGGACCGTTGCGAACGATCTCCGGGTGCATCGGACAGGTGTACTCACGTGCCGCGGGTTCCTCTTTCAGGAGATCGTTTTGGAGGAATTGTTTGGGATCCTGCCGAAACCGGTGCAGGCAATGCGTGCTGCAAAAGTAAAAAGTCTCGCCCTCGTACTCGAACGATCCCGCCGCGTGCTCGGGATCGACAGTCATGCCGCACACCGGATCTATGTTTACGCGTTCCATCTGTGTATTTGATCAACCGCTCCTTCAATAGCCAGCGCTCCGACGTAATCTTCTCCCGGCTCGAGATCGATCAGCGACCACTCGGGCAGGCAGTTCACGTCAAACTGATTCAGCGGCTGCGACAAACCCGACCCGATCGCCTTGATGTAAGCTTCCTTCCGCGTCCAGCAGCGATAGAACGCCGCCACCCGCTCCGCTTCCGGATTGCTTTCGATGCTCTCCACCTCGTTCGGCGTGAAGAAGCGACGCGCGATATCCTCTGTGGAGAAGTCTCGCCTGATGTATTCTACGTCGATGCCGATCTCCCGCTCCTGAACAAACCCAAACAGCGCCGTTTCGTGTGAATGCGAGACGTTGAAACGCAACGGGCTCTGCCGGTGTTCGCCGTCCAGCGTAGGCTTGCCGTAAGCACCGTAGCGAAATTGCAAGGCCTCTGGCTTCATGGCGAGATACCGGCCGAGCAGCGCTCTGAGTACGCCGCGCCCGACGATAAAGTGGTGGCGGTGTTTGTCGAAATGAAAGCGCTGGGCGCGAGCACGCTCCTCATCGTTCAGGGTCTGCAAAAATCCGGCGCGCCGTTCGGCCGGTTGTTCCAACGCGACGCGCCACACGTGGACCTCGCCGGCTCTCAAGGAAACGGATGATGGCGGCTGCGACCACATGGACCGAGCAATCTTAACTCGCAGTCACAAAAAGAACACTCACTTGTGTACAGACCTACACAAAAAATCGCGCCCGCGGATGTAGTGTACGCGAGGGTACTTCGATTTACGTCTCCCGAATTTTGCGAAAAACTTCGAGCACTTTCATGGACCGAGGGAGGGTCTTGCAATGCCGAGCACTACCTTCAGTTTGACCCGCGCCATCGTGTGCGGGCTTTGTGTTTTGGCCGCGATGATTACTGCGCAGGCGCAGTTTCGCGCGAGTATCCAGGGAACGGTCTCCGATTCAAACGGCGGACTTGTGCCCGATGCGAAAGTCACGCTCAAGGATCTGGAAACGAGTAAGGTCCAGGAGACGACCACCAGCGCCGAGGGCTTTTACCGCATCTCCGGTCTCGCACCCGGCAAGTATGAGTTGACCGTCGAGAAAGCCGGCTACAAGAAGAGCCTCGCGCAAAACGTGAGCGTCGCGGCCGAGACGGTTCAGGGTGTTGACATCATTCTCGAGACGGGCGAGATCACGGCGACCGTCACCATCAACGACGAAGCCGTCCAACAGCTCGAAACTGAGAACCCAAACATCTTCAAAGGAATCACCACGCCGGAAGTTAAGCGTCTGCCGCAAACCGGACGCGATCCGTACGAACTCGCGCGCCTGACACCGGGCGTTTTCGGCGACGCCGGCCGCAGCGGGAACGGCAATTCCGCCGGCCTGCCGAATGCCGGCGGAGACACTGGCCCAGGCGCGTCAAACAATTCGATCTTCCAGGCAGAAAACCAACCGCAGATCAGCGCCAACGGCCAGCGCATCTCGGCCAACAACTTTCAGATCGACGGCGTCAGCGTGAATAGTCTGACGCACGGCGGCGCCGCGGTGATCACGCCGAATCAGGAGTCGGTCAAAGAGCTTCAGATCTCATCGTCGACCTATTCAGCGGAAGACGGGCGAAACTCGGGCGCGCAGATCAAGGTCGTCTCACAGAACGGCACCAACGATTTTCACGGCAGCGCGTTCTTTAAATACAACAGCCCGAAGCTGAACTCCTTTAACAAGTACCCGAATGATTTTGGCCGCGGCTTCACTGAACGCGTCGAGCGACTGTTTCGGCAGTTCGGCGGCAGCGTCGGCGGACCGCTCTATCTGCCGCGTTTCGGCGAAGGTGGACCGGCGGTTTATAGCGGCAAGGATCGCTTGTTCTTTTTCTTTTCGTACGAAGGTCTACGTGAAAACTCGACGCTTCCGTCTACTGAGTTTGTTGAGACGCCGCAGTTTCGCCAGTTGATCATCAACAGCCGGCCGGGTGGGGTTACGGCCAGAGTGCTGGCCGATCCGGGTATCGTACCGCGCATCGCCGGCGTCGTGACGCCGACCTGCGCTGACATACAAGGCGGAATTCCCTGCCAGGTGATCGGCAATGCTCTCGATGTTGGATCGCCGGCGCTGGGTTTGGGACAGTACCTTTTGTTCTCGAATCTCGGCGGCGGAGGTCTCGACGGCATACCGGACATTCAAAAGGTGATCGTCGCAGCGCCCACCACCAACAAACCGAACCAGTACAACCTGCGCTTTGATTTCAGTCCGACCGCAAACGATCAGATCGTTTTCAGCACTTATCTCACCCGAACGTTCTTCATCGGCAGCGACCCCGGCGCAGGCGCCCGGCCGCAGACTGACATCACCACGGCGCCGCACAACTCCGCGGTCACTCTGCTCTACACCAAGACGCTCTCGCCGACGTTGCTGAACGAAGCGCGCGTTAACTTTACGAAGTTCGCTTTCAACGAGGTGGAGTCGTCAACCAGCACCAATTTCGGTATTCCACGACTGGAGATCGAAAACCTGCTGACGCAGGGGCGCCGCATTCGTTTCGGCGCGAAGCAGGCGGAGACAACGCCGGGCATATTTTCGGAAAAGACGTTTGAGTTTCGCGATGTGCTCAGTTATGTGCGGGGCAACCAGGCGTTCAAATTTGGCGGTGAGCTGCGCAAGGAGTACAACAACGACAATCTCAACGGCGGTTCGCGCCCGTTGTATACCTTCCCGGGTCTCTTCAACTTCGCGAACGACGCGCCGTTGTTCTACCAGATCAACGCCGATCCGGTGACTGGCGGCATCGCGAATGCGCAACGCCATTTTCGTTCGGGCGGCTATGGTCTGTTCGTTCAGGACGATTGGAAAGTACGTCCGAACTTCACGCTGAATCTCGGTCTTCGTTACGAATACTTCGACGTGCTCACCGAGCGCGACAACCAGGTGTCGAACTTCGTCTTTGGTCCAAACGGTGGCCTGGCTGGATCGAGAGTTGAACCGACGGGACAACTTTATCAGCCCGATCGGAATAACTTCGGGCCTCGCGTCGGTTTTGCGTGGAGTCCGAAGCAGTTTGGGCTACAGGAGAAGGCGGTGCTGCGCGGCGGCTTTGGGGTCGCCTACAACCGCATTCCGGAAGTTGTGTTCACCAACACGCGCGGCAACCCGCCATTCTTCGCGCGCTATGCGATCTGTTGCGGCACTGCCGATCCGGATTTCGGGTCTCCCTTCGCCGACAATCAGATTCTCTACGTGCTCGGCTCGAGCAATTCGCCGTTCAGCTACCCGGCCAATCCGGCGCTCGCGGTCGGGATCGATCCGGCAACAGGCGCTCCGCTCAATCGCACAGTTGAAATTTACGGCGCGCGTCCCGACACTCCGACCGCGTACGTCTACTACTATTCGTTTGGGATCCAATATGCGTTGCCCTACGACCTCACGGCGGAGGTCGGATACCAGGGCAGCTCCAGTCACAAACTCATCCGGCTAGTAAATCAGCGCTTCGTGCAGTCGTCGATTCCGGCAAACTTCTTCGCGTCGGCGGTGTTCATTCCCACACCGGACGTGAACGCGAACTACAACGCGCTGAACGCACGCCTGACTCGTCGTTTCTCACGCGGTTTCCAGTTCGACATGGTTTATCGTTTTGCGAAGAGCATCGACACGCTGTCCAACGAGGGACCGGGCGCTGTAACCAACCAGACGTTTCCGCAAGACTTGCGACAGGAGCGTGGGCCATCGGACTTCGATGTCAGGCACAATCTGACTGTTTCGGGTCTTTGGGATCTGCCGCTGTTTCGCAATCGCCACGATTTCGTCGGCAAGGCTTTGGGTGGCTGGTCCATCGATGGCATACTCCAGTGGCACACGGGATTTCCCTGGACGCCGCATATCGGAGAATGCGTTCGTACTCCCGCTTCGCTCGACTTTGTTTGTCCGTCGCGTCCGCCCGCGTATTTCGGCGGCAACCTGACAGACACCGACAACGAAGCGTTCACCAGGCCGGGCGGAAATTTTCCGGGCGGTGGAAAGCTCTACTTTGCCACGACGAATCCGAATGGCGCGTCGCTGCCGGGCATCGGCCGCAACTCGTTTCGTGGACCACGCTACTTCGCAGTCGATATGAGTCTGGCGAAGCGAACGGGTTTGCCGCATGCGCTCGGTGAAGGCGCGTTTCTCGAGGTCAAGGCAAATTTCTTCAATATTTTTAACAACCTGAACCTGGCGCCGTTTGGTTTCTTCTCGCCGAATGTCGACAGCGCCGATTTCGGACGCGCGAAGAATGCGCTCGCCGGACGCGTAGTTGAGCTACAAGCGCGCTTCAATTTTTAGCGACAGATGAGACGAATCAATTCGGTCGGTTTGACACTGGCCTGCTTCCTGGCGGTGGCCGTAGCTTCCGTGCGACCACCTTCGGCGGCGCCGGCGCGCCCGCAGCGCAACGTCGAGTCGGAAGTCAACGCGCTGCTCGCGCGCATGACACTCGCAGAGAAGCTGGGACAACTGCAACAACTCGACGGCGAAGGTAATGGAAATTTCCGCCCCGAACATCTCGACCTCGCTCGGAAGGGATTGCTCGGGTCGACGCTGAACGTGCGTGGTACGCAGCGCACGAATCAGCTGCAACGCGTGGCGGTCAATGAGTCGCGGCTGAAGATACCGTTGTTGTTTGGCTTCGACGTCATCCACGGTTACCGCACGATCTTTCCGATTCCCGTTGCGGAGGCGAGTAGTTGGGATCCGTCGTTGGCGGAACGTTCAGCCGCCGTTGCCGCACAGGAAGCGAATAACGCCGGCGTGCGCTGGACGTTCGCGCCGATGCTCGACATTGCGCGCGATCCGCGTTGGGGACGCATCACAGAAGGGGCCGGCGAGGATCCGTATCTCGGCGCTGCTTTTGCCGCGGCGCGCGTACGTGGATTCCAGGGCAGTGATTACAGTGCCGCCGACAAGATTCTCGCGTGCGCGAAGCATTGGGTTGCATACGGCGCGGCGGAAGGCGGCCGCGATTACAACACCACCGACCTCTCGGAGAACACGTTGCGCGAGATCTACTTCCCGCCTTTCAAGGCCGCAGTTGATGCGGGCGTCGGTACGGTGATGAGCTCGTTCAATGCGATCAATGGAGTGCCGGCATCGGCGAATGAGTTCACGTTGACGAAGGTGCTGCGCGGCGAGTGGAAGTTTGACGGGTTTGTCGTCAGCGACTACACCGCGGTCAAAGAGTTGATCAATCACGGGATCGTCGCAAACGAAGAGCAGGCTGCGGCAGTCGCACTCGGCGCCGGTGTCGACATGGAGATGGTGAGCCGCAGCTTCAACCAGTCTGGGCCACAGCTCCTCGATCAACGCAAACTCTCTTTGGCAACGATCGACGAGGCTGTGCGACGCATTCTGCGCATCAAGTATCGCCTCGGACTTTTTGATCATCCGTACGCCGACGAAACGCGTGAGCCAAACTCGTTGCTGCGACCGGCGAGTCTTGCGTTGGCGCGAGAGATCGCCGCGCGTTCGATGGTGCTGCTGAAAAACGACAATCGCGCATTGCCGCTCGAGAAGAGTGTGAAATCGATCGCCGTCATCGGTCCTCTGGCCGATGATCGGCGTGCGCCGCTTGGCTGGTGGGCGGGCGACGGGCGAGAAGAAAACACGATCACGCCGCT
>JBKPPP010000283.1:0-15656 GCA_046733615.1 Acidobacteriota bacterium
TTGGGAACTTTGAAGGTGTCAGAAAGCAAGCTCGTCACGAGCGGCGATACATAACTGTTCCCCTCAGCCACTTCGCGGATCGCGTTCACCAACTCTTCACCCGCGGCTTGTTTCAAAATATAACCTGATGCACCGCACCGAAACGCTTCGGCCAAAAGCGTCGGATCGTCGTGCATGGTCAAAAAGATGATCCGCGCTTCGTTGCCTGCTTCTCTGATACGGCGAACGGCGTCGAACCCGTTGAGCACCGGCATCGAGATGTCCACGAGAATCACGTCCGGATCCAAACGCAGCGTCGCTTCGACCAGCTCCTGACCGTTTCCCGCAGTACCGAGCAGATCAAACTCGTCGCGCAACAGGCTCTCGAGTCCCTGAGCAAACATCACGTGATCGTCTGCGAGTAGAAGGCGTATGCGTTTCATCTTTTAATTTGTTAACGGCACTCGCGCCACCAACGTTGTCCCGCGTTGCGGAGTCGAGCGGATCTCGCAACTACCTTCGAGCAATCTCAGTCGTTCTTCGACACTCACCAATCCCAGACCGCCGCCATGCCGGACGGTCTGAACGTTGAACCCTCTGCCCGAATCAGAAACACGCAGCTCCAAACCGTCAGGAGCTTTTCTCAGTGAAACTGCGGCAGACTTGGCCCCGGAATGACGAGCAACGTTTCTGAGCGCCTCGACGGCGACGCGATAGAGACAGATCGAAGTCTGAAATGGTATGCGCTCGTCGCCGACTTCCACCGTGAGTCGCACCTCGATCCGTTCCTCGTCACTGAAACTCGCGATGTACGACTCCAGCGCCGTCTCCAACCCGAGATGATCCAGCACGGCCGGATGTAACTGGTGCGACAACCGGCGAACCTCGTTCGTCAAACCATTCGCAGTCTGCCGCAGCTCGTCCAGTTCGTAGATCAACTCTTCCTGGTGCGGTGGAATCTGTCGTTTGAGCCGGCTGATTCTCATCGACAGCGTCGCGATCTTCTGATTCAGATCGTCGTGCAGCTCGCGGGAGATGCGCCGTCGCTCGCCTTCCTGCACATCGATCAGCTTGCCGAGCAGTTTGCGAATCTGGTTGTGACTGCGATGAAGCTCCTGCTGGCTTTCGCGGAGCGCTCGCGAAGATTGCTGAGCGGAGTCGAGCGCCAGCTCCAGCCGCTCGCCGTTTTGTATAGCGATCGCCTGCGCGCGTTCACGCTCTTTGATCAGCGCAGCCAGAAACAGCAGCGGCATCGAGGCGAGACTCAGGAAGAGTTGCACTGAAAGCGCATTCATCTCTGCCGTCAGCGCAGCGAACGGGCCAAAGCCGTGAATCGCTCCCCAGATTTCAAACAGGCTGACGACGAGAAACGCCGCGCTCGCGCCTTTGGGCCCAAAACGAATTGCCGCCCAGAGCAAGAGCGGCAAAGGCAGATAGAGCAGCGCCGGTCGCATGTTCGGCCCGACGCCTTGCGAGCTGAAACTCACCAGCCCGACTATCAAAAGGCCCAGCGCCAGCACGATGGCTTCTCCGTATCTTTTCCTGGATTTGATCTGCGTTAAGGAGTCGCGGTTGCGTGTCCACGTCACGATCACGGGCACCAGCGTCAACGCCGCCAGCACATTCGAGAAGAAGCGCATTCTAAAAACTGACCAGTAGCTGCTGTCGCCGAAGTGATTCAGCATCACGAAGCCCGCATCGAGAAACGAAGAGAGAAACGGGCCGAGCAACGCCGCGAGAATAAACATCGAGACGTGAATCGTGTTATCGAGCCGCACTTCTGATTTCGTCAAATAGAGCAGGATCGACGCGCCGATCAGCGCCTCGCTACAGTTGCTGACGTACCAACACAGAATCATCGCCGTCGGAATGTCGGCGTTGAGTTGCACCAACAGGTGCGCCGGAAACGCAGCCAGCAGGTAAAACCACCAAAGGCGTGGCTTCGTCAGTAAAAGGGTTGCAAAAAGGATCGAGTTTGGCGGCCAGAGCGTCGAGACAGGATGCGGCTGAAACGTTAACGCAAAACCGACCTTGGCTCCGGCGTAATAGGCGACGGCGACCGACAGCGCACAAAGAGCGAGACGAAGAAGGTCCGCACGTTTGTGGAAGATACTGCCGGGGTTCCCTTCTGCTTTACCCGCGACGAGCTCTGACATTCGTCGTGTCTCCGAATTCACTCGCTTTCGCTCTGGAGTTTAGGTGGCGGGATTATAGCACGGCAGTTGAAGACGCGGAGGAAACCAAAAGTTTTCTCAGTTCGCAGGACAGAACGTACGGCCCGCCAGCACTTCCTTTACGGCCAGCAACAGATCGCCACCCATTTTGGTTTTGGTTACGTAACCTTCAGCGCCCGTCGCCAATGCGGCCGCGCGAAAGTCGGAATCGTCGTGGAGAGTCAGAAAGATTATCTTGGTGGGCGAGTCGCTCTGCTTGATCCGCTGCGCCGCCTCGATGCCGCTCATGCTGGGCATGGAGATGTCGAGGATACAGACGTCGGGCTTCAAGCGCGCCACTGCTTCGATGAACGCCGGTCCGTCCGCGACCGCGTCGATTACGTCAAACTGCTGCTTCAGCAAGTGGACAATCGTCTGGCGTATTTCTTCATGATCGTCCGCCACTAAAATACGCGCGCGTGCCACCCGAGCTACCTTTCAAGCCGGCCCACAGATAGTTGGAGCTATTGCTTCGCAATCATAGAGAAGCCGGCGAGAAAGGAAAACTGGCAAAAGTGACAGGTGCGGCACCCAACGCCCGCGCCAGTGCCGCACCCGTCTTCGCTACGCAGCCACTATCGAGCTGCGCATAGCATACTCGATCAGCTCTGCGTTGCTCCTGATCTGAAGATGGTCCATCATCGTGTACTTGTGGAACGCAACCGTACGCGGAGAAACGTTGAGTACGAAGGCGACTTCCTTCATCGAACGCCCTTCGGCCAGCAGTTGCAGCACTTCTTTCTGACGGAGCGTCAGCGGGCTCGTGCTCTTTCTCAGTTTGAAGTTTTGAACGAACGAACCGTCCATTCCCTTGGTCATTAGCGGGGTCACGTAAAAGCCGCCTCTGACGACTTCACGGATCGCATTTTGTAATTCAGTAGCCGCGGAATTCTTGAGCAGATAGGCTGACGCGCCTAGTCGGAAGGCTTCGCCGGCCATGTCGGGGTCGTGGTTCATCGTCAGGTAAACGAGCTTGACCAGGGGCATGGCCTGTTTAAGCCGCTGGCCTGCGTTCAAGCCGTTCATCTCCGGCATGCCGATGTCGAGCACGATCACATTGGGGTTAAGCGCGGGAGCGCCTTCCATCAAGCTGCGACCGTCGGCAAACATGCCAACCACTTCAAACTCTGGTTCAAGTAGATTCTTCAAAGCATCCAGAATCAGCGTGTGGTCATCTGCGAGTACGACGCGGGGGCGTTTCATATTTCCTCCCTTGCTCAAGCGGGTTGATTTTTTAGGGGAACGGAAACTTCTATTCGAGTGCCACGCAGGGGTTTCGAATAGACGTTGAATTCACCGCCAAGGATGTAGAGTCGCTCCCTCATGCTGATGAAGCCCAACCCCTTGTCCATTGCCGCGGTTTTGGTATTGAAGCCACAGCCGTTGTCGGACACCAGCAGGCGAACGGCATGGCGTGTCCTGGTCAGCACTACGCGCGCGGACTCCGCGCCGCTGTGCTTGATGCAGTTGCGCAGACTCTCCTGCGCGATGCGATAGATGCAAAGGGTTACGTCGCTATTCAGCGCCGCCGGGAACCCTGTCTGATGAAATTCGACTGTGAGCCTGCCACTGTCGGTAAGCTCGTTGCACAAGCTCTTCACGGCAGGCGCCAGTCCCAGATGATCCAGCTTCGCGGGATGAAGCTTGTACGAAAGACGATGAATCTCGGCCGCCATCTCCTTCGCTTGTGTCTGCAACTTTCGTACGGAGTCACGAAGCCCGATCGACTTCTGAATCCTTTCGCCGAGCTGTTCCAACTCGAGCGAAAGTACCGCGAGCCGCTGATTGAAATCGTCGTGCAGCTCACGCGCAACTCGACGTCGCTCCTCTTCCTGAGCGGCAATCAAACGACCGCCGAGATCCTTCAACGCTTCTTCAGCCCGCTTCCGTTCAGAAATGTCGATCATGAAGCCGTGAAGCTTCGTGGCGCCGTCACTCTGCGGGCGCACGCTGATCAAGTTCTGCACCCAGACCAGCCGGCCGTCACTCGCCGACATACGAAAACTGAGGTCGAGGTGCTCGGTGAAACGCGTCTGTTTTTCATAAGCTGCCAGCACCCAGTGCAGATCGTCGGTATGAATATGTGAAGCGAGAAATCTTGGCTCGTACCAGTCTGCCACCGGATAACCGAGCATCTTCACCGCGTGGTCACTCACGTAAGTAAAGCGCTGGCCTTCGAGCTCGCCTTCCCACGCAAGCATCGTGGTGCCGAGCAGCTCGAGCAAACGCTCTTTGCTATCGCGGAAATCATCCTGAACAGCGGGCAACTCCTCGTGAGTGATCAGCACGCGCAAAGTAGAACCGGGCAGGGTCAGGCGCGCGGCATGAATCAGAAACGGTTGCGGCATCGTTACAGAGTGGAAGTAATACTTCCGATGAAACTCCTTTTCCCGACCGAAAACGATCTCTTGAATATCGTCAGCGAGCGTGACGCTTTCCTCGTTACGCAGCGACGACGGCGCGAACCGGTGACAGCTTTCAAAGTAAGGCGGCGCTGTGCCGTTTTGTTCTACGAAGTTGCGTTCAAACAGAGACCAGGCTTTGCTCGCATAGATAATCGAGCCAGTCTCGTCAACGACCGCCACGTTTGACACACACGCATCGATGATCGCTCGCAAGAGATCATCGGGCGCAGCGGTCTGCTCGTGGATCATGGTATTGACTGCTCGTTTGGCGGTACTCAAAAGGATGCCCCTGTTCTGTTCTTTAACTCTCAAACGCGTTCCGGTCTGGATTGATGCGAGGTCACATTCGCCATCGAATCGATGCTCCGAACCCCCAACACAGTAATCGCCCCTCTCAGTACGGCGAAGTCATCCGACTTCAGGTAGTTGTTCAGATCCCGTTCCGTTTCCCACTCGCTGACGAGCAAGGTCGAGTTCTCGTCAGCAGCGTCCAGGTAGAAATCGAATGTGCGGCAACCCTTGGCTGTCTTGATCGGATCCAGCAACCGGCCGATGGTCTGAAGGAACTCCCGCCGCTTGTCAGGCTGCACCGTGATTCGGGTCGTATTTACAATCATCTTGGTTAATCAGCAGACACACAGACACGATCACCCTACGGGCCGCACTCCGCATTTTTGACCGCGGATCTTTCCTTACGATTTACTCTCAGTAATGAGAGGGGCGATTAAAAGATGTGGACGCGCTTCTCGTAGCAAAAGGTGTGCACAAACTGTGCGGTCGCGATGATTTGTGAATTAATGACCTGATTTGTTGAGGTTATTGTTCGATTGCGTACTCACGAGCTTTGTTGCCTGGACCAACTTCCGCCGTTGTATTTCGCGGGAACTGTTATAGAGTGTGGATTCTGAGGCACTTCATTTCGTGGCTTGTGTTATTTCGTGGGTCGCAAGGGATCTTACATGTATCTTAAGCCAGATTGGCGCGTCGCCGCTGTATTCCGAGCTTCAACATTCTTGTGCGAAGAGTGCTCGGGTTGAGGCCGAGTATCTTCGCTGCGCCGTATTGACCCTCAACTCGCCAACCGGTGTTTTCGAGTGTGCGAATGATGTAATCCCGTTCGACGTCTTCTAACGTTTGCGTCGGTGTCGCGGTCACTGCCTGGTCAAAGCGTTCGTCGACCTGGAGCACGCTTCCCTGCGTATGAATGACCGCTCGCTCGATCACGTTTGCCAGCTCCCTCACGTTTCCCGGCCACGAATGCGCCTGCAAGCTCTGCATCGCTCGCGGCGAGATCGACGAGATTCTCTTGCCGAATTTCTTCGCGTACGTCGTACAGAAGTGCTCCATCAGCAGTGAAATGTCTTCCTTGCGCTGTCGCAGCGGAGGAATCGTGATTGGGTAAACGTTCAATCGATACCAGAGATCTTCGCGAAATCCGCCTTGCTCGACTTCGACTTCCAAATTGCGATTCGTAGCCGCGATAACGCGCACATCGACCTTGATCGTTTTAGTGCCGCCAATCCTTTCAAACTCACTCTCCTGAATCACACGCAACAACTTCACTTGCAGCTCAGGCGGCAACTCGCCAATCTCGTCCAGAAAGATCGTGCCGCCATTCGCGAGCTCGAAACGCCCCTGCTTGCGGCCGATTGCGCCGGTAAACGCGCCTTTCTCGTGTCCAAAGAGCTCGCTCTCGATCAGCGTCGGCGATAAGGCGGCGCAGTTCACCTTTATTAAAGGACGGTCTTTGCGGAGGCTTGCGCCGTGGATCGCACGCGCCACCAGTTCCTTGCCGGTGCCGGTTTCTCCGGTAATAAGCACGGTGGAATCGGTCGGCGCCACCTGCGTGATCTTGAAGAGCACGTACTTTATCGCGTCGCTCTGTCCGATGATCTCGCCAAACTTCTCGTCCAGTTGCAGCTCCTGTTGCAGGTAAATGTTTTCCGCCTCCAACTGGTTCTTCAACTGGTGCAGCTCTTCGTGAGCAGTTTGCAGCGCGAATTCCGACTCTTTGCGTTCGGTCATATCGATGCAGGAACCGATGTAACCCAGGAAGACGCCGTCAGGCGCAAACCGCGGCACGCCGGAATCGTAAATCCAGCGATACTCGCCGTCGTGCCTTCGCAGCCGGTACTCCACTTCGAAGCGTTGTCGTTCGTTGCACGCGCTCGTGAAAATCTCAACCGACCGCTGCCGATCGTCCGGATGAATGTTCTCTGACCAGCCAAAGCCTAAGTCTTGTTGCAAGGTTCGTCCGGTGAAGTCGAGCCATGGCTTGTTCAAGTAGGTACACATCTTGTCAGCGTCAGTGATCCAGATCATCACCGGCGCCGTGTCGGCGACATTGCGAAACCGCTCTTCACTCTCCTGTAACGCCTGTTCGGCAGCGACACGATCCGTGATGTCGCTCGAAGCAACCAGCAGGCACGCCTCGCCGCCTATCTCTATTTTTTCTGCTGAAGAAAGGAGCACTCGGATTGCACCGGATTTAGCACGGAACCTGGTTTCGTAGTTGACGACCGAGCCCCGGCTGTTTAGTTCGTTGACAAACTCATCGCGCGCGGCGGGCGTTTCCCAGATACGCAGGTCGAGGGAAGTGTGGCCGATAACCTCTTCGCGCGTGTAGCCACTCATCGCCATAAAACTCTCATTGACGTCGATGTAGAGACCGTCCGCGAGTCGTGTTAAAGACATCGGCTGTGGGTTGGCCTTGAACGCTTTTGCAAAACGCTCTTCGCTGGAACGCAGCTCGTCGACGGCTTGCTGTGTTTGCGTGCGAAGCAACTGATGATTGTTGTCGCTCTGCTTGCGTCCCGCTTCACTCAGGCGCGCGAGGCGCGATTCCAGTTCAGCTTTTCGTTTTTTTGTTTGACCGAGCAGGAGGCTAAGAATAGTGAGGGCCAGCAGCAGGAAGACCGCTACTGTAATGATTACCCACGGGGAGAAGAAGGGGTCCATCACTACGCTCTCTCGACGTTTGTTTGCTCACTTCTCTCTCTACGCCGTTAGAGCGTTCGGGCGACAAACACCTGCGTCGCGAGAGGGACCTGAAAATTCTTAACACCTAAGACAATCGGTACTTTCACCTAACGCGTTCCGCAAAGAACGTTGCTCTCGTCAAAGCGCGGCCCGCGGGTCTCCAAGTGTCATGCTGCTGACACTCCCCATGCTGAGCCCGCGGAGCCGCGCGTCGTGGAAGTCACCTGCGTCCGGAATCGCCCCACTGTTCCGTTAACGCCGGCGACCACCGCCTCGAAATCCACCACCACCACCCCTGGAAAATCCTCCACCGCCACCGCCGCGATAGCCGCCTACGCTGCCGCTACTGCGGCTGCGACTGTACGAGCCAAAGTCGCGGCTCCGTTGCGAGCCACTGCTGCGTGCTGCTCGATCTCGTTCGAGCGAATTGATCGTATTTCGATCCATCGAACCTGCCCGTGGCGACGAGTCACCGACGCGATCTGCCCGGGCCCGATCCGAACGTTCCTGCGCGCGTGCCCGGTCATTCAACATGTTGTCGCGCGCCGAGCCTCGCTGTTCAGCTCTGTTCGGGGAATTCCAACTGCCGTTGTCCCACTTGCTCCAGTTGCCGTTCTGATCGCGACGATAGACGTTGCCGTCGCGACCGGCGTAGACGTTGTCGCCTCGCGTCCCGACAAAACCACCGCCGTCCGGCCCACGGCGAGAGATCATCCCGCCCTGATCGCCACGGGTGACACGCGTCGTGTTCCCGGCGCTGTTCGTGAAGCGCTTGGTGTTCACCCAATCGTCACCACGCTGGACGTGCGTCGATCCCCAACTGCCGTAGACGTTCGAACCCTGGCGTGTGGCCGCGTAGGTTCCCGTGCGCGGGTTGTAGGCTTGCGCTGCGCCGCGTGCGCCGTATGGTCCGTACGCAAACGCGCCGCGTGCGTAAGTTCCGGTGCTCGGGTTGTAGCGAGCGCCGAAGCCTGCGCCGCCGTATGGGCCATAGATCCTTCCGGCCGTGCCGTAAACACCCGTGTACGGGTTGTACCAGGCGCCGTAACCGTAGGTGCGCCAGTATGGGTAATAGAACGGGTAGTAAGCGCCGTACCCGTAATAAGGCGGGTAGTACCAGCCAGTGCCCCAGACGGCGCAGCCCCAACCGATCATCAACCCGGTGTAGCCCGCATAGGAGGCATAGGTCACCCAATCGTCGCTGTCGTCGTCGTCCTGCACCGTCACATAAGTGACGGCGTAGGACGGCGAGCTCGGGGGAATCTTGTAAATCTCGTCAGGCACTTTTTCGGCGAGCGTCCAGGGGCCTTTTGCGGAGTTAGACACGAACCAGATGCCCTGGTAACACATGTAATACGAATCGCCGAACTTGATGATCTCCTTGTCGGTGTTTGCCGCGCGTTGCAGTTGTGTGCCCTGAATTGTTTCGTATTGCGGCTCACCCTGGTAGGCGACTTCCGGCGCGGTCAGCTCCTTCTTGTTTACGCGGGCAACCTGCGGGATCTGTGCGAGCAACACGGCTTCCGCGGCCTGCTGTGTTCCCGGCACGGAAGCGAGCACACGCGAGCGGGGATGCTCGAGTGAAATACGCTTGAAGTCTTCCGGCAGCTCGGGCGTTGCGAACGTCCAGTGCCCGCCTAAACCGGGAGCCTTGAACCAGCGGCCAGCCACCAGAAAATAGAGTGGCCCGTCTTTGCCCAGCCGGAAAAGGTCGCTTTCCGAGTTGCTAATCCACAGCAGTCCGGTATTCGGAACGGGCTCATATTTCGGTTCACCCGCGATCAGGATCAGCTCGGTTGGATCGGTTGTGACATAAACCTTCGGCAATGGCTTCGGAGGCGTGCCAGGAAGGTTCTCACGCACGTCCTTCCAGTTGTCGTCGGCCGGCAGCTTGCTGAAGCTGTCGGGCAGTTTGCCGGCGGCGGACCAGTAACCGTTGAGGTCCGTCGCGCGCAGCCACGAGTTGTCGTAGCGCAAGTAATAAAGACCGGTCGGTGTGTGCTGGAAAAGGTCCCAGTTTGTATTTACGGCAAACTTCAGCTCGTTGTCTTTGATGGGACTCCAGATCGGCTGGCCATCGAAATTCACGAGGATCGACGGCGACTGCGCGAGGATTATTCGCGGCGGATCGCTCTTTAGCCCCGTGACGTTCTTCGGATTGATGGTGCTTTTATCGACGTAAGCCAGCACGCGATCGAGCGAGATGATGCGTTCTTCATCGGGCAGGTTCTTCTCAATCTCGCTGGCGATTTCGCGGGACTGATCTTTGGAGAGCGTTTGAAAATTGGTTTCCGTGATCTTGAGATTGGTGAACTTCACGAGTCGCTGCTCGAGTGCGACGCTCGTATCGGCTTCCAGTTTGATTGTTCCCATTGCGGGTTTCGCTTCGCCCTTCGCGACGTAGGAAATCGCGGCGAGCGCGACGAGCTGTTTCTGATCTTCCCAACTGGCGATCTGCGGCTGGTAGATAACGAGCTGCGCTTCACTCGGCAAACTGTAGCCGCGCGGCCAGCCTTTGTCCGCAGGTTGTGGCGCATTGCTTTTCGCGAGCGATTGCTGAAACGCGGGCGGCGCTGCATGCGCGGAAATACCCGGCGCCGGCGCGACCGGCGTCAAACTCAAACTGGTGAGAATCGCGGAAACAACAATTAACCGCATGGGTCGATGTCCCCTTCCTCAGTACAATCCGTCGAAACGGATTCTATTGGGATGGGAAGGTGCGGATAACTGTCACTTTTGACAGGCTTTGGGACGGGCGACCAGGCGCGCGACGACCACTACGCGAGAATTTTGCGTCGTCTGAGAGGTCCGTGAGTTATGAGTGGAGAAGGCGACGCGATGAAAATCGATGAGTTAAGGCCTTGCAGACTTGTTGCTCTCCTCCACTGAGTTTCACTGCGGATGATGAACGCGGCGGGCGCTCAATCGCTGGAGTCGATGGGGTAACACGGGAACAGATCCGGGAAGAACTCGCCGGTGCTCGCCGATACACCCTGAGTGTTTCCGTCCACGCAGAACCAGAACATCGGTTGCGCCTGCGGCACGACCGGAGTGGCCATTCCGACGGACACGAATCCATTCGTGTAGCCCTTGCCGTTGAGAATCGAGATCGCCTGCGGAAGCCGAATCGTGCCTTGGGGAAGCGGTATCATTGCGACTCCCAACGGCGGTGTGACCGTTTCGGGTTGGCCGAATGCGCCGTTGGCGTATTGCAGTTTCGCCGTGACGCGTTTGTTCGTTCCCCAGAAGATCCACGTGACCAGATCGTTTGGAGTCTTCGCGACGGTCCCGGAGCGCGGGGCGCCGATTGCGTTGTACGTGCCCATCCCCGGAAACTGTTTCTGGAAGATGGCATTAGCTTGGTTGATGAGCTCAAGATAGTCCTGAAGCTGGTGAAGTCGCCATCGTACCGCTTCATCCAAAGGCGGCGATGAGCAATTGGTGTTGGACCAAAGAAAGAATTTTTTTGCGATCTCGCCTGACGGTATGCAGGCAGCGTTTTCCGAGAGGGACGGCGAAGAAAGAATCTTGACGATCGTCTCACTAGCTGACGGACGACCAATCAAAACTTTCCGTTTGGGAGATCGGAAGGCCGAGTTGCTCAATATCGCCTGGCTGCCTGACGGAAAAAATCTGGCGTACATTCTCGCAAATCAACAACATCAGAATAATACTCTGTGGCGGCAATCGCTTGACGGAGGACACCCGCAGCAAATTACCGCTTTGGGTGACGAATCGATCATGGCTTTCGCCATCGCGCCCGACGGAAAGAGTTTCGCCATCGTGCAGGGTGTTTGGCGCGGTGACGCAGTTTTATTGAGAGGATTGAGATGAATGTGGTTGGTCGCGCATTCCGATCACCCCTGATGTGCATCGGTGATGGCGCGCAGCCTGCCGACGTCAGTTAGCACAGACGTGATGAAATCGATCGTTGCATTCGCAATCAAGTCATCCCTGATCTGCTCGTCGAGACGATTGCCGAGGTCATTCAGCTCATTCGCTATGTTGTCGGGCATCGGCATGACAGTAGTTTCGCCGGCTCGAAGGTGAGCGTTAACCTGTTTCAGGTTCGTTCTAGAATTAGTTGCGCGGCTGAGCTGAATCAAACACTCAGACTCGTCGTCTGGGGACAAGCCTTCCTCCTTCAGCTCTGTTAGCCTGTCGATTGATTCATCGCACGCATCAACGGCAGTCTCGTTCTTTTCAATCACCTCTTCGCTAGTGAATTCAACCGGCATCGTTTTTCTCCTTTTTAGAAGACCATCGCCCCGTTGCTATCAGGAACATTTTTTAGTCGCCATTCGCTCGGTTGTCTGCTTGATCTTCTCTTGAAGCTTTTTCTTCTCCGGCCCGTCGGCTTTGCCCATATCTTTGGTGAGCTGATCGAGCTGCTTCTTCAAATCAGTGCACAACTGTTTGTCGACCCCTTCGTCCGTCTTGAGCAGAAAATCAGCAGCCCCCTTGAAATTCGAAAAATCGCTCTTGCCCTTTGACAATTCCTGCAAAGCCTCTTTAAGGAGTTTGACCTTTTGCAGTTCGATTTCCAGGCTTTCCAGATTGTCCAAATACTTGCTCCTGGCATCCATCCCTTCCTGCAAGACGGTCTGCGTTGTCTCAAAGTCTGACTTGGCATATTCCTGAAGCGAAGCGAACAGTTGTGAGAGAGTCGGCGCGTCCTTGGACTTAGAGAGTCTTTCACCCAAATCTTCTGAGCGTCTTTCTCTTTCGCTTGCCAGCCGAATGCTTATGTCCGCTTTGCGCGCCTCCTCATAAGCGTCGGCGAGCTCTTGATAAGAGTCCTGCTCTGCTTTGATTTTCTGGCTCAACTGCTCCTGATATGAATCCAAAACAGGAACCAACTTAGCGGCATATTGTCTGGCCTCCTTGTCCCCACATCCAGACAAACTGACCACCACCATAATCAGTAACAGCTCTATTAGTCTTTTCATCTTGTCCTCTACTGTCCTGCAATGACTGCTGGAATGGCGACAGTGGCTGCCGTGTAAATCAGTTGGGCGATTTTTTCGGGTCGAAGTCCGCCCGCGTAGAATCGGGCCAACCGCTTCGTGCCGCTGCCGATAGCTGACTCATATCCTCTGGCGACAATTGCGCTGTGGCGTATTGAGTAGGCGTGCTCTTCCTGGGCGAGTCGCAGCGAAGCCAACTTCATCGGGGTCTCTCCCCGCGCGGCGAGCGCAGTTGCGAGATGCAGAGTCTCGTATACGAAGGTGGCGAGATTCTCCTTGCTTTCTGGTTTGCCATTCAGCTCACATTTCGGTTCGGCAGGGAGAGCGATTATTTTTGAAAAGGTCTCCGGGATTCGCTCCGCCTTAAGCCGGTTGAGTCGGTCCTCTGAAGTGGTGTCAGGCAGACCAGCCAGGCACGGGTAAAATCCTGCGATCTTTTTGAGTTGATTATTAAACTCCCGAACAATGCTTGAAAGCTCTTTCTGCTCTTCGACCCGCCTAAGCTTTATCTCTCCGACCGTCTGCCAGTGGTCCGCTTCAAGCTGCAAAGTCTCTACGGCGATTCGTTGAAGCAGCAGCCTCAGCTCGTCTTTCGGCTGGTTGTTAATCTGTCTCAGCTTGTTCGTGTAACTGACGTATGTTTTGGACAGATTGATGAAGACATCCGAGAGTTCCTTGATGGTCTGATTATTCTTGGACTTTGACTTGAGGAACGTCTCGGCTTTGTCAACGAGGGAATCGACCACGTCGATCTTCTCGAGCCTGGTCTTCAACTCCTCGTCCAAAGCTTTGCCCTGTTTTTTACTTTCCGCTACAGCCGCGTTCAGATTCTTCAACTCAGCCTGAGCAGCACAAATTGCTTTCCCAAGTTCACTCGTGCGCTGTGGGCAGTCCTTTTTAAGATCGGCGAGAACCGTCTTCACGTCGCTGTCTGAAATGAAATCCGCAGCCTTCAGGTTTTCGTTCACCGTGTCGACAAAAGCACTTATCTTTCCCCAGGTTCTAAAACCCCTGATTTGAAGCTCCATCTGGCGTTTCGCGCCCTGGAAGTGAAGATCCACATCGCGCTTCGACAGGGTCTCGAGATTCTTGAGCTGCTTGTCAAAATTCGATTTGCTGGTGATCTCGTCGGCCAGGGCCACGGCCTCTTGCGCTTTTTTATCGCGCCCATCGTCGTGAAGACGTTGGCCGTTGGCGTCGATCGCCGCCACTGCTATGAGTAGCGCCAGTAACACGTGTGGAAAGAACCTGGTCTTTGGTTTCATACCTACGCTTCCCCCATCCGGTATCTCGGTGGGCCGTTTGATATTGTGACTTCATCCTTACATGACGCTGGACGAGAAAACGTTTCACGAATTAAGGGGAATTGCCGCGAGGATTCCGAGCTATTTCGACGCGTCGATCAGATGATCGAGGACCATTTTGTAGGGATCGGATGAGATGCTCGAGTTGCCATAGAAGGGCTTGTCGTTGACGGTGATCATGAAGAGCACGACGGCCAGAAAACCCGCCATCAATATAATGAGGACGGCATGCAGCTTCGTGTCCGCAATCTCGTAGAAGTAAGCGACGCCGATGCTGATTGCCGCGCCGAGCCAGATCACCGCCCACATCGTGCTCGAAAGCCCGCTGTTCACCGCGTCGATTCTTAAACGGCGATAGTCGAGGAGATTGTTGTAGGCGCGCAGGGTTTCACCCTGTAGTGCGATTTGACTCTGGCTGGTTGGTTCGAAGCTATAGAGTTTGGCCTGGAAATTATCCAGGACCGTCATGCCGCGCGCCACATCTCTTCCTTGCTGCTGCGCCGGCCACGCCTCGTTGATTACAAAGACCGTGTACTCACGTACGCCGGCGCGGAGTTGTTCGCGCACCGGTGAGGGATAACCACTGACGTCGCGATAGAGTGTTGCAATAGAGCTGGCTTCCCTCGACACCAACTCCTGCGCGCTCGTATTCGTGTTCCAAACACCGACGGCAATCAGGCCCACCGTGATGCCGTAGAACACACCGATCGCCTGCACGGTTCCACTGACCGCGTCGTTGATATTTGCACCGTAGTGAAAGTGAGGAACGAGGTAACGTCTGGCGGCGATCAGCCCGAGCAGAGAAAGCAACTCCACGAAGCTGAAAATTACCAGCAACGCGTTCAAAGATGAGATTTCGTATACCCAATTGGGCACGCCAATCCTCTCGTCGGGTTGCGCTGCAAGAAAGCGCGCGGGCAAAAACTAGCTGGCCTGTTTTTCCGCCCCCGCGCCTTCATGCAGCCCCTTGAAAAACTGCTACTGCTGTTGCGAACGGCGCTCAGCCCCCGTCAAGCGGCTTTGAAACTCAACGAGATGTTCCTGTGCGTGGTCTTGCTCGTACCAGACAACGAAACGCGATCGATGGCCCGGCGCTCGCCGGCCGACGTCGCATCGCGCAAAAACAGATCGCCGGCCGCGTCTATTCCGCCGCCGGTCGCTCCCGCATTGATCTTGAGCTTGATCGCATTCGGAGCGCTCTCGTCGCGCGTCCAAGTCCCGCTCACGAAGATCGTCAGGTCTGAAATCAGATTGATCTCGGCCTTCCCGTCTTCGAAGAGTTTTATGACTACTGAAGTGACCTGAAACTTCTCGTCGCCAAGCTTCAGCGTCCCGCTGCCGTTGGCGTGTGCGACGATCGACTTCGATTCCTGGGTCGCCGCGCCGGCCGGCGGCGGAGGAACCAAAAACAAAAGAGCGGCAACAGCTAACGCTACTTGTCTCGCAATAACTCGCATTGGGCCTCCGGCAGACACTGAAAGTTGCAGCAGGTTTAGCAAATGCATGTCTATCGTGGAACTGTAATTTTTGACAGGGCTTTCATTCGCGCCTGAAACAGCGCGTGCACTACCACGAAGATGAATGCTCCCGAGAGCCCGCACAGCAGCACTCCTGAGATGCCTTCAATCCCACCCAACAGACGCCAGCTCTGCGGCAGCACTACATCGCCGTAGCCGATCGTCGAATAGGTGCCGAGTGAAAAGTAGAGCGCGGTTTCATAGGTCGTGAAAAGATTGCGCCAGTAGTAAAACGTGGCCCAGATGCCGGTCTCCACCAGGTGCAGAACTATCACGACCGCGAAAACCACGA
>JBKPPP010000284.1:0-9689 GCA_046733615.1 Acidobacteriota bacterium
GAGATACATCGCAAAGATCTGACGATGGAAGACGCCGAGGCGCTGCGCACTGAAGCGCCGTCGATCGTCGGCGTCTCGCCGATTCATCGCATGCTCGCGGCGACCATGCGCTACCAGGACAAGCAGACAGACACGCCGATCCTGTTCGGAGTCACGCCTTACTACGAGTTCGTGCACACGCAGTACGTCGCGAGCGGCCGCTTCATCAACGACATCGACATGCAGGACCGCTCGAACGTCGTGATCATCGGCGTCGACGTGAAGCAGGCGCTGTTTCCTTACGAAGATCCGCTCGACAAGGACGTGCGGATCAACGGCAACCCGTATCGCGTGGTCGGCGTGATGGAACCGTTGGGAAACTTCTTCGGACAGTCGCGTGACAACTCGATCTTTGTTCCCATCACGACGTTCGACAAGTATTATCCCGACTATCCCTTTCCGGAAGTCGTGTTTTTCGTGATCGTGCGACCCCGCTCGCGTGCGTACGTGAAGTCTGCGATCGACGAGATCACCGACATCCTGCGTCGCCGCCGGCGAGTGGCCCCGGGCGAGAAGAACAACTTCGGCATCTCGTCGCAGGACTCATTGCTGGACGTCTACAATCAATTGACGGGAGCGACGGCGCTGGTCCTGACTTCAATTTCGTTTGTCGCTCTGATGATTGGCGGGATCGGCGTGATGAATATTATGCTGGTCTCCGTAACCGAACGAACCAAAGAGATCGGGGTGCGCAAAGCTGTTGGCGCGACGAAACTGAACATTCTTTCGCAGTTTCTGATCGAGGCGGTCGTGTTGACGGCGATTGGCGGCTTTGCGGGTCTCGCCGTGGGCGAGATTGCCAGCCTGCTGATGAATAAGTATTCTCCGCTGCCGGCCTACGTGCCGTTGTGGGCCATCGGCGTCGGCGTCGGGATTTCGGCGGCGGTCGGAATTGTTTTTGGACTTTGGCCTGCGTGGAAGGCGGCGCGTCTGAATCCGATCGACGCTCTCCGTTGGGAATAGTTAATAGTGAAGTTTGTCGAAACTCTTAAACTCGCCGTTGCCGCAATCTGGGCGCACAAGCTGCGCTCGGCGTTGACGCTGCTCGGCATGATCGTCGGCGTCACCGCGTTTGTCGTCGTCGTCTCGCTCATCGCCGGATTTAATCGCTATGTCGACGAGAAGATCGCCGGTATCGGCGCGAAGTCGTTTACCATTCAACGCTTCAACCCGCTCGAAGATTTCAAAGACACCGACACGATCGCCGCCGCGCAGCGCCGCAACAAGGAGATCACACTCGACGATTACGAGTATCTGAAAGAACGCGCCCAGCTCATCGACAAGATCGGCGCTCGTGCGCGCGGCACTCCGTCGGAAGTTAAGCGAGGTGACGAGGTGATCGAAGACGTTTTCGTCTCGGGCGCCACGGCTAACTGCGTCGACATCGAAAACCGCGACGTTGCCGAAGGACGTTTCCTTGCCGAGTCGGAGAACGAAGGCGCGGCGCGTGTCGCTTACATCGGCGCCGACATCGCAAACAAACTCTTCCCCAGCGGCAATGCAATTGGAGAGGAGATCTCCGTTCGCGGCTTGCCTTATCGAGTGATTGGGGTCGAAGTAGCAAAGGGAACTGTCTTCGGCATTCCGCAGGACTCGTTTGTCATCATTCCGCTGAAGACTTACTCGACGAACTACGGCGGTTTGATCCGGCAGCGCTCGCTCTACTTCATCGCCACTGCAAAAACTGACGAGACTTTCAACGATGCGGTGGAAGAAGCGCGCCAACTGATGCGTGTGCGGCGAAAACTCGGAGCGAATGAAAAAGATAACTTCGGCATCGTGACTCCCGACGCGATCACCGGCCTGCGCGATCGAGTGTTCGGGACGATCTTTATCGTGGCGATCGCTGTGCCCGGGATCGCGCTGGTCGTCGGCGCGATCGTGATCATGAACATCATGCTGGTGTCGGTGACGGAGCGTACGAAGGAGATTGGGATCAGAAAATCGCTTGGCGCGCGGCAGATCGACATCATGAAGCAGTTTCTTGTCGAAGCAGTCGCGCTAGCGCTGATCGGGGGCGCTATCGGAATATTTCTGGCGTGGATCGTCGGAGCGGTTGTGACGGCATGGATCTTCCCGACTTACCTGTCGATACTGTCGGTCCTGTTCGCTCTCGGGGTCTCTGGTGGCGCAGGCGTGGCTTCGGGTATCTTTCCCGCGTGGAAGGCGGCGCGACTCGATCCGATCGAGGCTCTGAGGGCTGAATGATATGCGCATCTTAAGAAGCGACATTTACGAAAACCTCAAGATGGCCCTGGCGACGCTGCGGGCCAACAAATTGCGCTCGTTCCTGACCGTCTTCGGCGTCGTGATCGGCATCATCACGGTGATGTTGATTGCTTCGATCATCAGCGGGATCGACGTGTCAGTGAAACGCGAAGTGGAGTCGTTCGGCACGCGCTCCATCTACATCAGCAAATACAACCCGGGCATTCACATCGGCCGCATGTCGCGTGAGGAACGAATGCGCAAAGAGCTGACTTACGACGACGCGATCGCGCTGCGAGCGCTGCCGGCGATCGAGCTGTCAGTTCCCTTCCTCGATATCACCAACAACTGGTTCGGCGGCAAGCTGATGGTCTCCGGCGGCGGCAAGACGTCGGCGCAGGTCGCACTACAGGGCACCCTGCCCGAGTTTGAAAAAGCCGGCACGCAGGTGATTTCCGAAGGCCGCTTCTTCACCGAAACAGAGAACGACACGAACCAGCAAGTTTGCGTCGTCGGTTCGAAAGTCGCCGACGACTTTTTCAAAGTCGGTTCACCGGTGGGCCAGACGATCAAGATCGGCACGCAGGAGTTTCGTGTCGTCGGCGTGCTCGAGAAACGAGAGCAGTTTCTGATCGGCGGCGGCAGCGACGATCAGAACAATGTGATCTATGTGCCGTTCAGTGTGGCCCAGAAGCTGAAACCCAACGCCGACGACATCTACATTCTGGCGGTAGCGTGGCCCGGTCAGATGGAACAGGCGAAGGACCAGGTGCGCGACATGTTGCGCATACGCCGCCAAGTGCCGTTTTCCGCGAACGACAACTTCGGCATGGAGACGTCGGAAAGTATTCTCGACAACTTCCGTTCGATTACCGGCGGGCTGGCCATTGCGATGGTTGTGATTTCGTCGGTCGGACTGATGGTGGGTGGCATCGGCGTGATGAACATCATGCTTGTTTCCGTCACCGAGCGCACGCGTGAGATTGGCGTGCGCAAAGCCATCGGCGCGAAACGCAGCGACATCATGTGGCAGTTTCTGATCGAAGCCGCCACGCTCACGGGTCTCGGAGGGATTGTCGGTTTGTCAGTCGGCTGGGGACTGACGTTGCTGCTGCGTTTGCTGCTGCCGTCTTACGTGCCACTCTGGGCGCCGATTGGCGGACTGGTCGCCAGCGTCGGCATCGGCCTCATCTTCGGCCTTTGGCCCGCGTGGAAAGCAGCCCGCCTCGATCCTATCGAATCGCTGCGCTACGAGTAGCTCCGCACCCGGCTTACGAGATGAAGCCGGGGAACAGCGCGGTGATCGTTACGGCGAAGGTCAATAACAGCGCCCACAACAAAATTGCCACGCCCCACCCCTGGCCCGTGCTCACGCGCGTTCCGGTCGAGTGCAATCCTCTGGCGCGCAACCACAGCCAGTACAAAGAAGTGAATCCGATAAAACTGGCGAGCACAAAGAGAACCGGATGGTCCGCGGGCGTAAGCAGGATTCCGAGGTTGTCCTGAAGTGTGGTGTCCTGGTTCAGGATCGGGTGCAGATCGTCGGGTGATTTCAAGTAAAGAATGACCAGCCCGAGCACTTTCTGAATGACCGCGATTGGCAGTGCGGCATAAAAACTGGCCGCCAGCGATTGCCAGAAATTGATGCGTCCGCCGAAGGCGAGCACGCCCAGCAGCGCGAGCGCCGCCGAGAACACGCCCAGCGTAAAGAGGCCAATCCAGGATCTGACTACGGCGCCAACGCGCTGGGCCGGCTGCTTCAGTGCCTCCAACTGCTGGTTCTTGATGTCTTCTATGCGATCCGGCGGCGGCGCAAGCGCGCCCATCTCCGACATCTTCGACGTGGTGTGCTCGACGATCCGCTCCGGAGTGATGCGTTGGACGAACGCAATCGAATAGATCGACGTGAGCACGGCGATCGTCAGAAACGCGCCGGCCCAAAGCGGGTGGATTCGCAGGTTGCGAAAGACGCGCGTCGGCTCGTAGAAGATCCCGGTCACCTTTTCGAACCAGCTCAGGGGCGGCTCGGTGTCAGGCAAACCGGGCAGGCGAATGAAGCTGAGCGCAAACAGCAGGATGCCGACGAAACAGAGCGCGCCGCCGGTGCTGTAGCCGGCGGGAATTAACTTCGCCGCGGTGCCGCCCGCAACGATCACACCTAACACAAACGCTGCGATTGCGAAGGGCCGCAGCCGGGTTGGACGCGGCGCAAGCGGAGGCGCTTGCGGTGGCGGTGGCGGCGCTTGAAAGTTCTCTTCCTGGGGAGCACTCATCGTTTGATCTCCTATAAGAAGACGGTGGAAAACTGCCGTCGTAGTGTGGATGAAAGGTCGACTCGTTCATACGCCGGGCCATGAACGAAGGTTTCAATTTGCCGGCGGCGCTTCGGCCCAGCCGGGCACGCGAATACATGCGACCTGGTGGCCCGGCGACACTTCTCGCAGCTCCGGATCGATGTGCGCGCATTCTTCGATCGCCAGCGGGCAGCGCGTGCGAAAACGACAACCCGAAGGCGGATTGATCGGAGTCGGCACATCGCCCTGCAACACGATTCGCTTCCGCTTCTGCTGCGGATCCGGAACCGGAATCGCCGACAGTAACGCCTCTGTGTACGGGTGCAGCGGCCGCGCGTACAACTCCGCCGAGTCTGCGATCTCGACGATGCGGCCCAGGTACATCACCGCCACGCGCGTGGAGATGTGCTCGACAACCGCCAGGCCGTGCGAGATGAAGAGGTAGGTTAGTTTGAACTCCTCTTGCAGCTCCTGCAAGAGATTCACAACCTGGGCCTGGACCGAAACGTCCAAAGCGGAAACAGGCTCGTCGGCTACGATCAACTTCGGGTGGAGCGCGAGCGCGCGCGCCACGCCGATGCGCTGCCGCTGTCCGCCTGAAAACTCGTGCGCGTAACGATTCATGTAATCGGGGTCGAGCCCGACGCGCCGCAAGAGCTCGGCAACCCAGTCAAGCCGATCGCTGGGCCGGCCCTGGTTGTGAATGATGAATGGTTCGCCGACGATCTTACCGATCGTCATCCGCGGGTTCAGCGAGGCGTAAGGATCCTGAAAGATGATCTGCATCTCGCGGCGCAGCTCGCGCAACTGTTTCTTGTTGAGCGCGCGCACGTCATGGCCCGCAACAGTGATCCGGCCGGCAGTCGGCTCGATCAGACGCAACAGGCAGCGGCCGACTGTCGATTTGCCGCAACCCGATTCACCAACCAGGCCCAACGTCTCGCCGGCGAAGATGTCGAACGAGACGCCGTCAACTGCGCGTACCACGTCCTCCGATCCTTCGACCGGAAAATGCTTGTACAGTCCGCGCACGCTGACGAGCGTTTCACGCATCGTTCTTGAAATCCGTGGCTGATTTATCTGCCGCAACCGCCGCCGCCAAATCGTAGAGCACGCATCGCACCTGAACTCCACCCTCCAGCTCGTACAGCGGAATTCTTCCTTCAGTGCAACGCGGCATGCGATGCGGGCAACGCGGCGCGAAGTGACAACCGGGCGGAAGATCGGTCGGACTCGGCACGACGCCTTCGATAGTCTCGAGTCTCTCCTTCTTCACGACGTGCTCGCTCGTGAGCTTCGGCACGGAACGTAACAGCCCTTCCGTGTACGGATGCTTCGGCCGCGCAAACAGTTCATCGACCGGCGACTCTTCGACGATCCGTCCCGTGTACATCACCGCCACGCGATCCGCGACTTCGGCGACGACTCCCAGATCGTGCGTGATCAGCAGCACGGCGAGGTCGCGCTGTTTTCGCAGGTCGTCCAGCAGCTCGAGAATCTGCGCCTGGATCGTGACGTCGAGCGCGGTTGTCGGCTCGTCGGCAATCAACAAGCGGGGATTGCAAGCCAGGGCCATCGCGATCATCACACGCTGGCGCATGCCGCCCGAAAGTTGGTGCGGATAATCGTCGAGGCGGCGGGCGGGATCCGGAATCGCGACCTCGCGCATCGCCTCGATCGTGGCGCGGCGCGCGTCTTTCCGCGACAGCTTGCGATGAAGCCGCAGCGCTTCCGCGATCTGCTCGCCAACGGTGTAGACCGGATTGAGCGAAGTCATCGGATCCTGAAAGATCATCGCGATGTCGTCACCACGCATCTCGCGCATCTCTGCGTCGGAGAGTTTGAGCAGGTCTTTGCCGTCGAAGAGGATTTCGCCGCCAACGATTTTCCCCGGCGAGGCAATGAGCCGCATGACTGAGAGGGCCGTCATCGATTTCCCGCAACCCGACTCGCCAACGAGCCCGAGCAATTCACCGCGGTCGAGATAGAAGCTGACGCCGTCCACCGCCCGCACGAGTCCGCGCCGGGTGCGAAAGTGTGTTTGCAAACCCTTGACTTCCAGCAGGTGGGCCATGCGATCAGTAGGCAAGGTCGAATTTTGTCATAGTTTGAGTTTGTCCAGGCGCGCGTTTTCGGAGGCGCCGTCTTCGGCGGGGTAACGTAGCGGCTTCGCGATCGTGCCTTTCTCTTTCGCGACGGACCAGACGATGCTCTCGCCCGCCGGCAGCACTTTCGGTTTGGCGGCGAAGACCGGATCTTTGAACGCGTCTTCCGCGTCGATCAGCTCCCAGCCTTTCGACTTGAACATCGCGATCAAGTCGCCGAGAAAGAGTCCGTTGAGCAGATTGAAATGCATTAGCAGCGTGTGCTTCACCTGGTAACCGAGCGCCTTTTGCGCCAACGCGTCGTAGTATTCCGCGCGCGTCCACATGTGCTCGAGATAGTAATCGCGATACGGCTTCACGTCCGCGTTTGGATCTTTCTTGAGACGCGCGGTGAGATGCTGATCGATGAGCCAGTCAGAGTTGTCGATGGTGACGTGGCCCGTGCGATAGCCATGCTCCGCGAGAAACGCGCGTATCTTGTCGCGCTTCGCAGCCGTCTCGCCTTCCTTCAACATCGGAAAACGAAAGTACTTGCGAAAGCGCGAGAAGTCTTTGAGCAACGCTTCGGCGCGCAGGATGTCCTGCTCGTAAGCTTTGACGTCGGCGTCGGGCGCGCTCAACGAGCGATGCGAGTAGGTGTGATTGCCGATGAGGTGTCCGGCCTGGTCCCAGGCGGAAAGCAGTTGTTTGCCTTCACCGTCTTGGATGTTGGCGCCGATGACAAACAGCGCCGCTTTGATCGAGTTAGCGCGCAGCGTTTCGAGGATCGACTGATTGCGTTCCCAGGCGGTTAACTTCACCGGGTTCTGCCAGTAGAAATCGTCCATCGTGATCGCAAACTGCGGCGCTGGTTTGCTCCCGAACGCCGGCACAGCGCGAACACCAAACGCCAAACCCGAATACGCGATCAGTTTATTGAAATCTCTTCTGTTCATTTCTAAATCTCGCCGGTTCATTTTTAGAGGATGAATGTCTCCCGATACTCGCCCCAAACTCGTCGCAGCCGGTTGCTGATCTCTCCGACGGTCGCGTACGCCTCGACGCATTCGAGAATACCCGGCAGCAGGTTTTCCGTCGTGCTCGCCGCCTGTTCGAGCCTGTTCAGCGCGACTTCAGTCGCCCGGGCATCACGACGATTCCGCACCGCACGAATGCGCTCCACTTGCGCCTGCTCGATCGCGGGATCGATGTGCAACGTCTGCACCGGCGACTCCTCTTCCACGGCAAAACGATTTACGCCGACCACGATCTCTTCCTGCGCTTCGATCGCTCGTTGATAGCGATACGCCGACTCCTGGATCTCACGCTGCACGTAACCGGTCTCGATTGCCCGCAGCATGCCGCCCATCGCGTCGATCTTCGTCAGGTACTCACGCGCCAGGTCCTCGATCTGTTCCGTTAACTCTTCGATCGCATACGAGCCCGCCAATGGATCGGCCGTGTCCGCCACACCGGATTCGTAAGCGATCACTTGCTGTGTGCGCAACGCCACTCGCGCCGCTGCTTCCGTCGGCAACGCCAACGCTTCATCCATCGAGTTGGTGTGCAGCGACTGCGTGCCGCCGAGCACTGCCGCCAGCGCCTGAATCGTCGTGCGGACCACGTTCACTTCCGGCTGTTGCGCAGTCAGCGACGAGCCGGCGGTCTGCGTGTGGAAGCGAAGCATCAGCGAGCGCGGATCGCGTGCATTGAAACGCTCGCGCATGATGCGCGCCCACAGGCGCCGCGCGGCGCGAAACTTCGCGATCTCCTCGAGCAGGTTGTTGTGCGCGTTGAAGAAGAACGAGATGCGCGGCGCAAACTCGTCGACTTGCAACCCGGCGTTGAGCGCTGCTTCGACGTAGGTGATTCCATCGGCGAGCGTGAACGCCACTTCCTGCACCGCCGTCGAACCAGCTTCACGGATGTGATAACCGCTGATCGAGATCGTGTTCCAGTTGGGAACTTCGCGGGCGCAAAAAGCAAAAATGTCCGTCACCAAACGCAGCGACGGCTGCGGCGGATAGATGTAAGTGCCGCGGGCGATGTACTCCTTCAGGATGTCGTTCTGAAGCGTGCCTCTGACCTTGTCGAACGAGACGTTCTGCTTGCGTGCGACGGCGAGGTAGAGCGACAGCAGGATCGCGGCAGTCGAGTTGATCGTCATCGACGTCGAGACTTCGTCGAGCGGAATGTCCGCGAACAGGCGCTCCATATCTTCGAGCGAGTCGATCGCGACGCCGACTTTTCCGACTTCACCTAACGCCAGCGGATCGTCGGAGTCGAGACCGATCTGCGTCGGCAGATCGAATGCGACTGAAAGTCCGGTGGTGCCGTGGGCGAGGAGATACTTGTAACGCGCGTTTGATTCCTCGGCGGTCGCGTAGCCGGCGTACTGGCGCATGGTCCACAGCTTCCCGCGGTACATGTTTGGATGAATACCGCGCGTGTAGGGAAACTCTCCGGGCGCACCGAGATCGTGGTCGTAATCTACCGGGTGGGTGTTCGCGGGGTTGAAATCAACCGGAAGCTGGATGCCGGAGGGCGTCTCAAAACGCTCGCGCCGCTCGTCTTTTGTCTTCGTTGCCATGACACTCGAACTTGCTCGAAGCCTAACACATTCGCAGTCGCAATTCATACGGATAACGGATTAACATGCTGAGACGATGAACACGGTCACGGTTACGAAAAGAGGCGCGGATCGCGTCCGCCACGGGCATCTCTGGATCTATCGCAGCGACCTCGCGTCGATCGAAGCTGAAGGCGGATCTGTTGTGAGCGTCAAGGACGAGCGCGGCAACTTCGTCGGCCAGGCGCTGTACAGCGACGCGTCGCAGATCGCCCTTCGTTTTCTGACGCAGACAGACGAAGAGATCGATTACGAATGGTGGCGACGGCGAATTCGCGAAGCGGCCACGCGGCGCAACATTCCCGCCGATACCAACGCTTACCGCCTGGTTTACTCCGAAGGAGATCTGCTGCCGTCGCTGATCGTGGATCGGTACGACGACGTGCTGGTGATGCAAACGCTGTCGCAAGGCACGGAAGCCTTGAAGTCAACGCT
>JBKPPP010000285.1:0-9316 GCA_046733615.1 Acidobacteriota bacterium
TCGGGTCGACTTTATCTCACGTCAAAACGCAGAACCTTCTACTATTCAGATGTAGAGTTTCTACGACAGGCAATAGACCACGTCATGCCTATGATTGATAACATGCAGCTTGTCGATCGGCTTGCTTCGCAGGCCTCGGAGTATGAACGCCAACGAATCTCTCGCGATATACACGATAGCGCTATCCAGCCTTACATCGGTCTGAAACTCGGCCTGGATGCTTTGCGCAGGAAAGTGTCAAGCGATGATCCGATCGCCGGTGGACTGGCTGAGTTGGCGGAGAAGACCGATTCGGTCATAAAAGATCTGCGTACTTATGTTGGAGGCTTACAAGGCCCAGGGTCGAGTGAGCGCGTGAACGTTCTCACTTCATCTGTGGAGAGACATGCGAAGCAATTAGGCGAGTTTTACGGTATCAAGGTGGACGTGGAGATAGCCACTGGCTTGAACATGAGTGACCGATTAGCAGCGGAACTCTTTCAGATTGTGCGAGAGGGATTGAGTAACATCAAACGGCATACGGTCTCCACCGAAGCGAGAATCGCTATGGCCTCCGTTAACGGTGACATGTTTGTTGATATTGAGAACAACTGTTCGGAGAACGAGGGTCAAAACAGTTTCACTCCTCGCTCAATCACTGAGCGGGCGATAGCTTTGGGCGGGCGAGTGTCAGTTCAATCGAACAATGCCGGACGTACGATTGTTTCTGTCATCATCCCGATGTAAAGAAAGAATGAGCGCACCCTCGGAAAACCCGATACGCATTCTGCTTGTCGACGATCACCAAAGCTTTCTCTGGGGCATAGGGAGATTGATCGAAACCGAGAGCCAGGCGATGACGGTGATCGGGACTGCGGCCGATATCGCTGAAGCCGTGGTTATTAGTCAAAGAGAACAGCCTGACGTCATCCTTCTCGATATCGATCTTCGCGGCCAAAACAGCCTCGACTCAATGCCGCTCCTGCGTAAGGCAAGCAGCGCCGTCGTGCTCATCCTGACTGGAGTCAGAGACCGCGAAACGCACGAGCGGGCCATCCTTTCGGGCGCACGAGGCGTAGTGCAAAAGGAGGAGTCGCCGGAGGTCATCCTTAAAGCCATCAAGAAGGTCAGCGAGGGCGAGATTTGGTTGGATCGAGCGACCACCGGCAGGGTCTTTAGCAAGCTTCTGGACCATTCCAGTAATCAGGTTTCGCCGGAAGCCGCTAAGATCGAGAGTCTGACTGCGCGAGAACGTGAAATCATCGACGTCATCATTAAGCAGGGCCGCTCGACGAACAAGCAGATCGCCGGTCATCTGAATATGAGCGAACACACTCTGCGCAATCACCTCTCATCGATCTATAGCAAACTTGACGTCGAAAACCGCCTCGAATTAGCCATGTATGCGGTCAAACACCGCCTCGGCGAAACCGCCTCTTAGACCCACGAAGTAGTCGCTTTGTACTATCAGCTCCCGGATTTTCCTACTACCTACTCGCGCCATACCCTGGAACAAACCTCCCGTAAAAAGGGTAGAACCCTCTCATGCGCAGAATCCGCAGATCTTGTTATGTTCCTGATGGATTCCCGCCGCGTCGCGGCCGTGACACCCGCTTAATCACGCGGCGCCAATTCACGCACTCACGCAGACTCCTGAGGCGAAACCATGACCAGAATGATAATCAGAAATCCCGGAGACGATCGTGGTGTCGGCATGGCGGAGCTCGTCATCGTACTGGCGATCGTGAGTATCGTTTCGCTGTTTGCCCTACTCCAGGTGCAAACGGCACGTTCTGCGATGCGCGTACAGAACTCAGTCCGACAACTCGCCTCCTACATGGAAAAAGCCAGGATCGACGCCGTCCGCCGTCGCGGAACATCTTCGGTTACGTTTACCGACACCAGAACCTACACGGTGTCAATGGACTTCAATAACAGCGGCAGTGCAACACCACGAACGTTCACTTTTCTGGACGGTGTTCAGCTGGCTAGTTCGGAGTTACCGAGTGTGACCTTCAACTGGCGGGGTCGTACTATCACCGGGGGCACGTCGTGTGTAACGACATTTGCAATAAACGATTCCTTGAATGACGGCTTGAGCGTCGATGTTTCCGGGTCCGGCGACGTGACTGTGGAGAATCAGCAGCCGGCGCTTCCAAATGTCACTTACAACAATACCGTAACGTCATCAGATGGTATTGACAGTCGCATCATAATTTCGGGCACGGCACCAGCGGACAACACTCCATGCATGGATCTTTCGGGCGGCGGCGTCGGAGCTGACTCAGGCCCGCCTTCCTGTAACATTCAAGTCAATTCCTCGAGCATTGCGATCAGAAAGAATGGCGGTAGCACGGGCAGCGTGCTCGTGAGTATGAGCAACCCGAGTCTGGTCGTGGCTTCATTCCCTTCTAATCTGACGGTCTCGCCGGCTTCACAAAACGTATCCACCGGTCAGAATTTTTCAATCTTGTCGAAAAATACATTGCGTGGCCCATATAACGTCACCTTCAGTTCTCAGTGTGGTTCGTCAATCACCGTAAAAGTGAACGTGACGAATTGAAACCGGATAAAAAGGCAGGCTCGATGGCACGACATAAGCGGAAACAGGAGAGTGGTTTTACTTTAATTGAAACCTGCATTGCGCTGGTAATGCTGACGATTATAGTTTGCGGGGTGCTTCCGTTAGGCGTATACGCCCTCAAATACAATTCCGCTGCTGCGATCCGTGCCGGCGCTCTCATGGCGGCCCAGCGTAAGCTCGAGCAACTACGCGCGGGTTCGTTCACGTCTTGCATTTCGTCATCGGAGGTTGTGACGGTTGGCCCTACAGACTCACAGAGCTACACCGTCGACGTGACCGTTATCGACGTAACGACCACGCTGAAGGACATCCAGATCGTCGTTACACCGCAAGGCAGGAGCACTAGCGGCGGCGTTTACGCTGGTAATGAGGGTTGGATGCGTGGTCAAGTCGTTATTTATACGAGACGCACAACGTCGACGACGGGAACCAATCTCGGGTGAGGTTAAAAGAGTTGACGGTATCTATGGCAGCACCGAACACACAAAATCCAGCGGCCGGTTTTTCTTTGATTGAGTTGCTGATCGCCATGACGATCACTCTCACCCTATTGGGGCTGACCTGTGGTCTGCTGGCCGGTTCTTTCAATGTGCGTGCTCGAGAAAACCAGAAGACAGACGCCTTAGCGGACGCACAGCGCGCACTCAACATCATGACGCGAGAAATCGCCAACACCGGTTTCGGTCTGTCCAACAACGGCATTGTAGACGCTGATTCAAACGAAAACGCCATTCGCGTTAGGGCTAACCTGAATGCTTTCGAGCGTCAAGCCAGCAGCAACAGCGTCAGCGATCGAAACGAAGACGTTAAGTATTCTCTCTACACGACCGGTGACGAGAGCTACATCGTGCGTCTCGACATCGGCACCCAGAATCAAACGACAGTGCTGGCCAACCGCGTAGATAATCTCCGCATTCGCTACTATCCAGCGAAGGTCACTTACACTCTCACCAGCAATTGCGACATTTCAACCGGCACATCTGAAGTAACACAAAAGAGCGATGCGAAATATTTAGTCATCAGCGTTTGCGTCGAGCTGACAGCTCGAGGCACGCCGGGCTCACCCGGTTATCAACCAGCTTCACGCGTGCAACTCGTATCAGATGTTTATTTGCGGAACGCCGACGTCAGTAATTACTGAGCAGCTTGAATTCAGGAGACTCATGCGGACAAGAGTGACAGCGCAAGATCGCAATCAAGCGGATCGAAAGAGTGAGCGCGGTGCGGCGCTGATTACGGTGCTGTTGGTTTCTCTTCTCATCCTTGCGGGAGCGCTAATGTTGGTACTGACCACCACTATGTCCGCGACCAACGCGATTAGCGCGACTGACGAGATGCAGGCTTATTATGCCGCGGAGGCTGGTCTTCAGGACGCACTCAATGTTCTCCGTGGAAACGTTGCGCCCCATCCTAACGATGGGACAAAAATGAATTTCAAGAACGCTCTAAACGTCGGCACCTCGAACAATCCCAGTTCCGACCTGGTGGCGAAACTCTCTCGTTGGCTCGTCTACAACTACCCGAGTGGCAGTCCAACGCGCGTCACGTTGAGTCCAAGCTACTCGCTGAGCGACGGCATGGCCTATGAGATCAGCGAAATCAGCGATCCCGACAATTCGAGGGAGGTCATCTATTCCACTGCCGGTGGTTTCAACAACGGTTCCTTAAGCACGTCTCAGACTAGTTTACCTTTTGGCAGTGGCGAGTCGGTCACCTACACGCCGCAAAGTTCTACTAACATCACTACGGCCGGCAGTACCGCTCTGGGCAGCGTTTTCTTTACGATCAAGGGCGGTACGTCGATCAATTTCTCGATAAATCCCGTCACTATTACGTTACAGGTTACCGAAACTGCGCCACTACCGTCCGGCGTCAGTTCTCCAATCACTACTTCGATCAAAGGCACGTTCTCGGGAAGTATCAGTTCACCGAGCAGTGTTGTGTCGCTCAATTTCCCGAGTCAGGCTATCGAGATTCCGGGTACGGGCACGCTATTCACTATGCCCAGCCAAAGTATCCAAATTCCGGCAAACGGCTCCGTTACTTCACTCCAAACGACGGTTACTTCACCCGAACCGGGACGGCTGGTTGTGAAGGTCATTGGCTATGGCCCACATGGCGCTTCGAAGAATCTGCAAATGATGGTGAGCCGCTTCGGCATCGACTACGATCCGCCGGCAACTTTCGTTATTCGGGGAGCAGGCAATGACTCAACGTCTACCTCGACCGTATCGATCGGTGATAGCGCAAACTACGTGTACTCCGGGCTTGATAACGCCGGAGGGCAGCCGCTGCCGGCTTTCCTGGTTACAACCACGCCCGATTACACGAATCTCTCCACTCTGAAAAGCAACAATCCGAACGCGTTGCAGGGTGATCCCACTGGTTTCATCCCGAATTTGCAGCAGGTCACGCTGCCAGGCGGCGCAGCGGCTCTGCCGCTATGGCTCCGGAGTACGTCAGATCCCGCATTCGGTGCGCGTGCATTTGTTAGTCAACTGAGAGCCGCTGCTCAGCAGCAGTTTTCTGGATGTAGCAGCGGACCGAACGCGAGTTGCGATCGTTACTTTAATGTCGCGGCAGGCGATACTCCGCCTTCCGATTTTGGAGCCAGCACTACAAACGGACTCTTCACCTTCGTAGACGGAGACGTTTCTCTTCCCAGTGCGGGTGGTAAGGGTCTGTTGGTCGTTACGGGCACTCTTTCTATGAACGGCAGTCAGACATTCGACGGCTTGGTACTCGTTCTCGGTGGAGGCGTTTTGGATCGTAGTGGTGGTGGTAATGGCACGTCGCTGGGCGCGTTCGTAGTAGCCAAGTTCAACAACACCGGAGATTTCTTAATTCCGACTTTTACTTCGTCGGGTAGCGGCACCTCGTGGCTTCAGTTGGACCGGGAGAAGGTCAAGTCGGCGTTACGACTTGGCGGGGTACCTGTGCTTTCTGTAAGTGAGTTCTGACAACAAACACTTTAAGGACGACGATGATCGGAACCATCTTTGCCAGAGTGAAGCGGCGCAACCCTGAATCGCAAATGGAAGCGCAAATGCATTTCGATGAAGGTGTGAGCCTGGCAGCGAAGGGCCTCTATCCCAGGGCGGTCATGGAGTTGAAGTTGGCGACGCGTGCAAATCCCGACCACGCCGAGGCTCACCTGGAACTGGGCGTCGCCTATCACAGAATGGGCCAGCTTTCCAAAGCCATCAAAGCCTATCGCGCAGCGCTGGAAGTAGAGCCAAACTTTTTGCCCGCACACAAGAATCTTGGCGCTGCATATGATGAACTCGGCCAGTTTGTTAATGCCCTGAAGGTATATACGAAAGCAATGATACTGGCGCCTCACGATGCGGAATTGCGCATTGACCTCGGACTTGTCTACTTCAATATCGGAAGCTACGCCGAGGCGATAAAGGCTTTTAAGCAAGCACTCGACATCGACGCAGAAAATGCCAGGGCGCACTATTGTTTGGGGCTTGTGTACGTCGACCTCGGCGACAACAACATGGCGATGATGGAATATGACCATCTCACAAACCAGTGTGAGAAGGATCTGTCGTTTCATTTATTGGAAAAGATTCAGTTTCAAACGCGGCAGGCATCATAATAGGGAATCCGGAATCTGGCGTTTCATCACTTTTCGGTGTACAGTGCGGCGTCTCGTGAACTGGGATAGATAGTGGCCCAGCTGAGTTGTCTGCTATGAATGATCCGGAACTCCAGCAACGGGCCGCACGCATCAAGCTGCTGCTGATGGATTGCGATGGCGTGCTGACCGACGGCCGTCTCTGGATTCTCGAAGAGAACGACGATCAGAAGAGTTTTCATTCACGCGACGGGTTTGGGATTGAGTTGCTGCATCGAGCTGGACTGAAATCGGGTGTCATCTCGGGTCGTAATTCCACTTCGCTGGCGCGTCGCGCGCACTGGCTCGGCATGAGTTACGTGCGACAGGGTTCTGAAGACAAGCAGCAGGCGTTTACTGACATCCTTGGCGACGCTGGCGTTAGTAATTCCGAGGTCGCGTTTATCGGCGACGACCTGAACGACATTCCGCTGATGCGGCAATCAGGACTCGGCATTGCCGTCGCGGATGCCGCTCCGGAAACCCGCGAGCACGCTCAATACGTGACCGCAGCGCGCGGCGGGTTTGGAGCAGTGCGCGAAGTTGTGGAGTTGATCCTCAAAGCGCAGGGCCGTTGGGATGAAGTGCTCCAGCGCTATCTCGGCTGATCCGTTACGCGTATCTTTCGATTCGCTGATCGGCGTTCACTTGTGTTATTGATCTCTCACTGCACGCGAGCGGGTGTGGCGCAACGGTAGCGCATCAGCTTCCCAAGCTGAGGGTTGCGGGTTCGAATCCCGTCGCCCGCTCCAAATCTCCCGGCAAACATCTTTGGCGATACTATAAATTGTCCGGCGATTCTGAACGATCACCTTCGTCCAGGCCCATCTACCCATCTGGGGAAAGTAGATACCCCGAAAACAAAGGCGCGCAATCAGGATGTTTATGCGATGTCCCACCGGCTCGTGGCTGATCGAATTTACGGCATTAGCAATGCCCTCGGGACTGTAGGAATTCGCCCACGCGTGATTGACCTCCGTTTGAGTCTGCTCAATGCTCATCTTTAGAGGTGTATGGGCCATCGCGAAAGGACGGAAGTCGAGCCAGTGCTTTGGCCGCGTGAGCCGTCCGGCAACTTCCAGCTTCTTGTAAAGCGGAGTCGATGGGAACGGCGTTAAAGTTCCAAAGACGGGCAATCCCGGCGGCCAGCTACGAATTTGCTGAAGCGTCCGCTCCGCAGTACCGGGCGTGTCGTTATCCATCCCGAAGATGAAGGAAGTGATTGCATGAATGTGCCGCTTCGCAAGTCTTTCCAGGACCGCCGAATACTCTGCCGGTTTATTGAAAGACTTGTTCACGTCAGCGAGATTCGTGGAGTCGATTGACTCCATCCCGATGAATATCCACTTGCCTCCCGAGGCTGCTATCAAGTCGACGAGCTCCTCGTCTCGCAACAGATTCGCGCTGATCTGTGCCACCCAGTTTATTTGTGCGTCAGCACTGATGATGTCGCGCAACAGGGACTTAGTGCGCTTTACATTGATGGCGAAGTTGTCGTCGATGAAGAAGACGGCGATTTGCCCGCGCTCACTGGCCGCACGGGCTTTCAGTTGCAGCAACTCGTTGACAACGCTTTCGTTTGTACGGAACCTGATGGAGTCGCCGAAGAAGCCGGTCACCGTGCAGAACTCGCAACCATACGGGCACCCTCGACCGGATTCGATCGGAATGAGCCGAAATGTTCCCCAGCCGCTCGAAAGTCGTCTGAGCATTGGCGCGACTAACTCGGGGACCAGATTGAACTGATCCAAGTCCATCGTCATCCAGGGAATGGCCGGATAAGGTTGAAGGCTGGGTTTGCGGTCCTTACCATTCTCGTCGAGCGGCGCGTAGATCTCCTTGAGTCTGCCACTCGCGGCATCATTAACTATCTTCGGCCACGTTTCGTCGGCTTCGCCAAGAGCCACAGCATCAGCGTGACGGGGCCCGCCATCTCGCCCGAGCGCTTCGTCCGGGACTTCCGTCACGTGAGGTCCGCCCATCACAACAGGTACGCCCGTAGCACGAATCGCATCAGCCATGCGATAAGCCTTCGCGATCATCCTGGTCATGGCGCCGATACCGACAAGTTTGACATCGTGTTCGCGAACGAATCTTACGAGGTCTTCTTCACTCATAGCCCGCGCGTTGCCGTCGATGAGTAAGACCTCATGACCAGGTGGCGTGAGCGATTGTAGGAGGAACATCCAGAGATGTGGCATGAAGTTACTCGTCACACCGTTGTCAGGGTTATAAAGTAGGATCTTCATTATTTGCTTTTTACTCTAATTTCAGCGTGGTGCTCCGAGTTCCTTCGGGCGAGGGGTTTGGGAAAGCGAACAGTATACGGTATGAAGTGGCGAAAGCCTCAGGAAAAATGCCAAATGTTGGAAGGACCACGGCGTTAGGGGGATGAAGAGCGGTGAAATGAGTAGCTTATGAAATCGCGAGTGTGCCCGGGGACGTGAGTCGATACTGGGGAAGGCTTGAGTCGTTTACTGGCGGGGTTCTTATCTGGATTCTGGTTGCGGGGGGATTTAAGACCGCCTTTGCTGGCCGTAATTTGCTTTTGTAAGTTGAGGTTTAGAGTATCTCCGTGCCCCAGGCTACTGCTCGCTGTCCTACTTTCCAACTATTAACGCGAGAACCCTCCGCCAAAACCACCATCGCCTGATCAGTAGCTTGCGAAAAAGCCGACTTCAGTGGCTAAATGCACGGCTGATGAAACGAGCCGCACCCGTACTCCCGCTACTGCTCCTTCTTTTCCTAAACACTTTCGCCCAAAACGGAAGCTCCACAAAGATCGATGAGTACATCCGCTCCGAGATGATCGCCCAGCAGATTCCCGGCGTGTCGCTGGCGGTGATCAGGAATGGGGAGATCGTGCTGGCGAAGGGCTACGGCCTCGCCAATGTCGAACACCAGGTTCCGGTGAAACCGGAGACGATCTTTCAGTCGGGCTCGATGGGAAAACAGTTTACGGCGACCGCGATCATGATGCTGGTCGAGGCAGGGAAGCTAAGACTCGAGGACAACATCACAAAGTTCTTCCCGGACAGCCCTGATGCCTGGCGCAACATCACCGTTCGTCACCTGCTCACGCACACCAGCGGCATGACCGACTACCCCGACGACTTCGATCTGCGACGCGA
>JBKPPP010000286.1:0-7806 GCA_046733615.1 Acidobacteriota bacterium
CAAGGTTGCATGCACCCGACCGAGCCTCACTCGAGTCAAAATCAAAAACGCCCAGATAGTAAACCGCCCAGGTAGTACTCACCAGGAGCTGCCTCCCTTTAACACGTGTTCGCTCAGCTTTTTGCTGCACCGGTCGAATCATCTGAGGAGGAATAAATCATGAAGAGTTCAAAACAAAGGGGCGCCAGAATTCTCACTGTCGCGGTATTCGCTATTTTCTGCGGCGCCGGTCTCTTGACAATCATCGCGGCTGGACCACCTGCTGACTGGCCTCAGTGGGGGCAGAATCCACAACATTCGAGCGAGGTCGGGTGGAACGGGCAGAATCTAAACCGGATCATTCAAAACATCGTCTACGACCCATTCGTCCCACAGGAGCAGGCCGAAGGCGGCGGAGACTTGTTCGTTCACTACCAGACGCCGATCGTCGACGGCAACGACGTCTACATGGAGTTCAAGGCGGGAAACTTCACGCACATGGAGACGTGGGAAACGCAGGACTGGTTGGAGAAGCGCCTCTCCTGGCAAAACGGCCAGTTGGTCGAAGTTTGGAGTCATACTTCCGACTGGAAGCCCGTTCCCTTTGCGAGTCGCTCGTCCTTCAACGGTCCGTTTTGGGAACCGGTATACCATCCGGCGTTAGTCGGCGATTTCATTTACACGCCTGAAGCGGGAGGTACGGTCGCGAAGCTCAACACGAGCAACGGCACAGTCGCCGCTGCGATCAATCCGTTCGGCTCCTCGAAGGACTTGAACATTTTTGTGGCTGGTCCACTCAGCGCGGACAAGAACGGCAACATCTACTACAACGCGATCAAGCTCAGTTCGGGCAGGCCGTGGGACGACGATGTAGTCGACTCGTGGCTGGTCAAGATCGCGCCGAATAACACTGCAACCAAAGTGCGGTTCGCGACGCTTACGCCTGGAGCTCCGGCGGCGACCGATCCGTGCCAGATCGCGTTCAGTACCAGCCAGCTTCCGTGGCCTCCGAGCCCGACCGCTGTGCCACCGTCAATTCCTTGCGGATCGCAACGTCCGGCGATCAACGTCGCGCCCGCAATCGCGCCAGACGGCACGATCTACACGGTCAGCAAGGCTCAGTTTGTGACGCGATACAACTTCCTGATCGCAGTCAATCCGAATCTCACTCCGAAGTGGACCGCTTCACTGCGTGGCCATTTGAGTGATGGATGCGGAGTGCTGCTTCCGATCGGTGGTCCAGGCGGTTGCCGGCCCGGCGCGACGCTCGGCGTCGATCCGGAAATCAATGGGCCGGGACCGGGTCGTATTTTCGATGATGGCTCAGCTTCGCCGACCGTCGCGCCTGACGGGAGTGTGATCTTCGGTACGTTCACTCGCTACAACTGGGCGCAGGGCCACCTGATGAAGTTCAGTTCGTCAGGAGAGTTTCAGGGCGCGTACGAATTTGGTTGGGACATCACACCAGGCATCTACAGCCACGATGGAACGTACTCGATTGTCACCAAAGACAATCACTACGGCGAGGTCGGATCATATTGTGACGTCGAAGCGATCTGCCCGTCAGATCGAACGGCGACGCATCCTAACTACCCGGAGGAATATTTCATCACGCAGCTCAATTCAAACATGGGCGTAGAGTGGAAGTTCAAGAACACGAACACGCTGAGTTGCAGTCGTGATGCGAACGGGAACGTAACGTGTGTTTCCGATCATCCGAACGGGTTCGAGTGGTGCGTCAACGCGATGGCCATCGATAAGAGCGGCGTTGTGTACGCGAACAATGAAGACGGCAATCTCTTTGCGATCAATCAGGGTGGGACGTTGAAACAGAAGCTATTTCAGCAACTGGCGCTCGGCGCCGCTTACACGCCGGCGTCGCTTGGGCGAGATGGCAGGATCTACTCACAGAATGCGGGCCATCTCTTCGTCGTCGGAAACTGACGCCGCGTCGTCGTAGTAAACTAACGGTTACGCACTGGATCGCATGACTCAGGGGCAACGGCTTCGCTGCTGCTTGCCCCTGAGCTTTCATTAGTCGTCGAGCTGTGAAATGGCAATCAGAAGTATCGCCAGGAACGCGCCCGCGCCGATGCCTATGCCGATCGCGAGGTTTCTCGCAGTCGAATGGCCGCTATCCTTCTTGACCTTCGCCACGTCAGCATAACTTATCGTGGTCGCGGCATCAGTCTTCCGATCCCGAACGACGAAATCGGTGTCACCGGCCTGCGCTACGTAACCTTTAACCTTAGTCCTGTTTTTGAGCGTTATGGTGGCGCGCGCCTTTTCGCCGAGGCCGAGCTTCGCCACCTGCACCTTCGCTTGATCGGTTGTAATCTGTGGAGTCTGCGCGGCCGTTCGAGTGGCCGGCACGATCAAGAGCACGACTGCAAGTAGCCATGATGAGTGTTTTCTGAGCATTATCTTTCCTTGGAGAAGGATCGGGTCGATCACTGACTGCTTAAGCAAGCATGAGGCCGTCAGATGGTTAATAATTCCGCTGGTCTAGGGTAGTTTGTAAGGCGGAGTTTGCAGTATCTATCCGACAGTTGGATTGTTTCTTCCAGCTTCAGCAAAAAATAAAGGAGGCAGAGCGATCCGTCCGCCTCCTCTTTCATCGTCTGTGCGACTGCGACATGCCCGTTCAGGGAATCGCGCAGTCACACCAGTTCGGACCGCAACGGCCGCAGTCAGTGCAGACACACGTACCGCATACCTGCGTACCCGCGCAAGTTGGAGCGCAATGGAGGTGAGTGGTAAATGAAACTCTAGCTCTTGCTCCCGGATCGGGCTCTGTGTTTACATGGTCCGAGCGGTTCTTGTTGACTGACTTGCCGCTTAGTCCTCCACGTAACAGGAGAAATGAAATACATGCCTTCCCCCCGCAATGCCCAGTTCATTGCCGCACTATTAGCTTTTTCATTCAGCCTTAATTCAGTTATCGCCCAAACACCGCAAGGCGCAAAACCCGCAACCGAAAAGCCGAAGGCCGAAGCAGACAAACCGAAAGACTATTCGCAGGAAGCGGTCGTCGTCGAACAGCTCCGCACCGTGTATCGCTTCGAACACGACGGCACCGGGACACACGAATGGACCCTGCGGGCGAAGATTCAGAGCGACGCCGCCGTCGATCGATTCGGACAACTCGTCTTCGACTACAGCTCTGCGAATGAAAAGCTCGATATCGATTACGTTCGCGTGCGCAAAGCTGACGGCAGCATCATCAACGCCGCCGCCACCGACGTGCAGGATCTGAGTGCTCCAGTCGCGCGCGAAGCTCCGGTCTACACCGATCTGCGACAGAAACACGTAACCGTTCCGGGCCTCCGCCCAGGCGACACTCTCGAGTATCGAGTCGTTTGGAACAAACACACGCCGCTCGCGAAGAATCACTTCTGGGTCGAGCACCAGTTTGTGGAGTCGGGCCTCATCGTGCTGGACGATCAGTTGACCGTGAATATCCCCGCCGACAGCAAGGTCAAGCTGAAGACGGAACCGGGCTTCGATCCCGTCACCAAAGAAGAGCAGGGCCGCCGCATCTACACCTGGAAGCACGCGAACCTGAAGACCGACGCGGAGCAGGAGAAAGAGAAGGAGAAAGACAAGGAAAAGGACGGCGACGACGAAGAGAAGAAAGACGCGGATGAGGATTTTCATCCGCACGTCCAGCTCACCACTTTTCAAAACTGGGACGAGGTGGGCCAGTGGTACTCCGAGCTGCAACGCGATCGCGTCGTGCCTGACGACAGAATCAAAGTCAAAGCCGAAGAGATCGTTCGCGGCCGCACCACCGATCGAGACAAGGCGCAAGCGCTCTACGATTTCGTCGCCAAGAACTTTCGCTACGTCAGTCTCTCGTTGGGCCAGGGACGTTATCAACCGCACTCCGCCGCCGACGTGCTGGTGAATCAGTACGGCGACTGCAAAGACAAGCACACGCTGCTCGCCTCGATGCTTGCCGCAACTGGCCTGCGCGCGTATCCGGTGTTGATGAACTCCTCGCGCAAGCTCGACGTCGACATTCCTTCGCCGGGCCAGTTCGATCACGTCATCAGTGCGATTCAGCTCGGCAACGAAACGCTTTGGGCCGACACCACGGCGGAAGTCGCGCCGGCCGGTTTGCTGGCGCCGCCGTTGCGCAACAAGAAAGGGTTGATGATTCCGACGAGCGGGCCGGCGCGTTTGGAAACCACTCCCGCCGAGCCTCCGTTTCTTTCTACGGAGCGGGTCGCAGTCGAAGGTACTGTCGACGATCTCGGCAAGATCAATGCTCACGCGAAGCTCGTCTTGCACGGCGACGCCGAGATGTTCATGCGCTCGATGTTTCGTCGCACGCCGAAGAGCAACTGGAAACTGCTCGGCTTCTATCTGGGAATGGCCGGCGGTATCGACGGTGAAGTCACGGACATCAACACCACCGATCCGTCAGACCTCGAAAAGCCGTTTGAGATCGAGTTCAACGTCACGCGCACCGACTTCCTCGACTGGTCGAGTAAGAAGCTGAAAGTCGCGCTGCCGTTTCCGCCGTTCAACCTGCCGGCGTTTGCCGGACGCAAAGCCGGTAGCAGTAAGCCGCTGGAGCTTGGTCCACCGATCGATATCTCTTACTCGCTGAAGCTGACGCTGCCGAGCAAGTACCAGGCGCGCTTGCCGCTGGCGTTGAAAGTGACACGCGATTACGGCGAGTACGCGGCGAATTACAAATTGACAGGGCAAACACTCACCGGTGAGCGAACGCTGCGCATCCGGCAACGCGAGTTACCCGCCGAACGTTTGCAGGATTTCCAGGCGTTTGTCGCGGCCACGCGTTCCGACGCGGCGCAGACGCTGGCGCTCGAGACGGACGTCGCGGGCACGCCTGCGATTCCCGATACAGTCAAGACGGAAGATTTGATCCAGGCGGCGCAGGCGGCCGCGAGCAATGGAAACTTCGTCGTCTCGGAACAGTTGCTCAAGCGCGTGATCGAGAAGGAGCCGAAGCACAAGACCGTGCGGCGGAACCTGGGTTACGTGCTCGCCGAGCAGCGCAAGTTTACGGAAGCGATCGAAGTCCTGCGCGAACAGACGAAGATCAACCCCTTCGAAGACTATGCTTACACGCTGCTGGGCCGCGTTTACTGGCAACAGCAGGATTACCCCAATGCCGAAGCTTCATTCCGCAAGCAGATCGAAGTGACGCCGCTCGATCAGGTGGCCCATGCGAGTCTCGGGCAGATGCTCATCGAGTGGCGCAAGTACAAAGAGGCGATTCCGGAGCTCGAACAGGCGATCTCGCTCACGCCGGATCGGGAGATCCTGCACGTTACGCTGGGCCAGGCTTATCTCAACGTCGGCGAGACGCAAAAGGCTATCGACGCGTTCGAGCAGGCGATCAAGATGGAGCGCTCGCCGCTCGTGCTGAACGACGTCGCCTACTTCCTGGCGGACAAAGGCACGCAGCTCGACAAGGCGCTGCAATACGCGGAGTCGGCGGTGACGTCGATGGCGTCTACGTTGCGCAGCGTGGAAGCAGCGAACCTGACTCGCGAAGACCTGGGGAACGTGTCGGCGCTGGCCGCTTACTGGGACACGCTTGGCTGGGTCTACTATCAGAAAGGCGATCTGGACGCAGCGGAGAAGTACATCAAGGCGTCGTGGATGTTGCAGCAGCACAGCGAAGTGGGCCATCACCTCGGAATGATTTCCGAGAAGCGTGGCAACAAAGCCGAAGCGACTCGGCTGTACGCGCTCAGCGCGGTGGCGATTCGCATCTCGCCCGATGCTCGCGAGAGTCTGAAGAGAGTTGCGAGTGCGGCTGCGATCGAACCCCTGTTGGACAAGGCGAGAAATGATTTCCCGGCATTCGGCGAGATCAAGTTTGATTACACTGTGCCGAATCTGAAGGGGCCGGCGCGCGCGCAGTTTTACATCGTCTTCGCTCCGGACGCGTCGCGAAACGCGCAAGTGGTCGATTCGAAGTTCATCAGCGGCGACGACAGTCTGAAGACCATCGCGCCGCAGCTCAAGTCGATGAAGTATCAGCTCGTGTTTCCGGACAGTTCGCCCACGAAGGTCGTGCGGCGTGGAGAATTGCTCTGCCTGCCGCAACCGACCGGGTTGCCGAAGCCGATGCCGGGCGGCTGCATCTTCAGCATGGTCAGCCCCGACCGGATCACCTCAATCGATTAAGCCACGGACTACGCGGCGCGGACGTCGCGGAGTGGTTCGCGGCCGAGCGCTTTCATTAACGAGGCGAAGCCGTCGAGATCGAGGGACTGCGGCCCGTCCGAGAGTGCGCGTTCGGGACACGGGTGAACTTCGATCAGCAAGCCATCCGCGCCCGCCGCTGCCGCGGCTTTCGACATCGGCGTGATCAGGTTTCGCAAACCCGTTGCGTGTGAAGGATCGGCGAGCACAGGCAGGTGCGACAGCTCCTTCACCAGCGCAACCGCCGCCAGATCGAGCGTGTTGCGCGTCGCGGTTTCGAAAGTCTTGATGCCGCGCTCGCAGAGGATCACTGCGGCATTTCCGCCCGCGAGCAAATACTCCGCCGCCAGCAACCACTCCTTCACCGTCGCCGACGGACCGCGTTTCAACAGAATCGGCTTCGGCACCGGCGCCAGCTTCCGCAACAACGAGAAGTTCTGCATGTTGCGTGCGCCGACCTGCAAAACGTCCGCATACTCCGCGACGATCTCGACGTCCGTTTCACTCATCACTTCGGTAACGATTGGCAGTCCTGTTTCGCGGCTCGCCTGCCTCAGAAAACGCAGCGCTTCAACGCCGAGACCCTGGAAATCGTAAGGCGAAGTGCGCGGCTTGTACGCGCCGCCACGCAACATATCGGCGCCCGCCGCTTTCACCGCACGCGCCGTCTGCATCAGTTGCTCTTCCGACTCGACCGAGCATGGTCCGGCGATCACGACGAGCTCATCGCCGCCAACCTTCACGCCACGCACGTCGACAACGGTTCGCGCCTGTCGCAACTGCCGGCTGACGAGCTTGAACGGCGTCGCGATCTCGATCACTTCGGCGACGCCCGCCGCGGCGCGCAACGCTTCGATTGCCGCACGTTTGCTGCTGCTGCCGACCGCGCCGATGATCGTGCGCTCCTCGCCCTGAATGATGTGTGCTTGAAAACCGCACTCGCGGATGCGATCGATGACATGTTTGATCTCTTCGGGGGTGGCGTTACTCGCCATGTTGACTATCATGTTGATTGCCTTTCACTGAAAGTAAAACAAAACGGGTAAAGTTTTCGGGTTCGTCGTGAATCGACTCGCGAATGATCCGCGCGCCGTAAAGCTCGGCCGCACGGCGGCCGGCGATCGCTGCGCGCGTCACGTTGCCGCGCTGCATCACTTCGGCGACGCTTCCGGCGGTGTCGTATGCTTCGATAGTTATGAGTTGGGGGTGCTCGCGAAAGAAGCGCTGGCACTGCGCGAGTGCAACCGGATGCGATTGAACCGTTGCGATCTCCGCCAGCGTCGCGTCGGGACAGCCGATGAGATGCTGCTCGATGCGCAGCTCGACTTCGTCAAGCGTCTCGACTGAGGTCATACGCATGAGCTCGAGCGCAGCGTGCACCGGACCGGCGATACTGTTCACTACCGGCGCGAGAATGTAGTCAGCCACGTTGCGATCGACGCTGCTGAACAAGTCGGCGAACGTCGGCTGCGGCACGAGCTCTATGTCGTGGCCCAGCAGCTTCAGCGCGGCCTCCTCGCTGAACGCGCCGCGTTCTCCCTGAAACGCCACTCGCGCTTTTTGCGGCAATGGACTCACGAGACTTTCCTGCTCCTCACAAACTCGCCGGCGGGCGCGACGTTCAACTGAATCCGGCGCGAC
>JBKPPP010000287.1:0-9676 GCA_046733615.1 Acidobacteriota bacterium
GAAGTACGCGTCGGAGCGAATGCGCCACGAGAGCGTAAGTTCGAGTTTGAATATAAAGCCCTGCTGAAAGAAATTCCGGTCGGAGCAAAGCGAGTGGACCTTTGGATACCGATGCCTCACGACAGTCCTTTCCAGAAGATCGCTGAGATGAAGATTGATTCTCCTCACGAATATAAAATTCACACGTCGCAGTATGGAAACAAGGTGATGCACATCAGCTTGAATAATCCTCGTGAATCAAGCCTCGCCGTTACGATGCGCTTCAATGCAATTCGCAGGGAGCATCTACAGGAAAGGCTGGAGCAAGTTGGTTATGCTCGTCTAAAAGAAGATCGTGACGCTGACATGGACCGTTGGCTCCAGCCGGATCGATTAGTGCCAATTGACGGCAAGGTCAGGCAGTGGGCGCAGGAAGTAGTAACTGCGGCCGGCGCAAAAACTGATCTCGAGAAAGCACGTGCGATCTATAACCACATTGTCGCAACTGTTAAATACGACAAGACCGGCCAGGGTTGGGGACGTGGGGACATCTACTACGCTTGTGATGCCCGACGCGGCAACTGCACGGACTTTCACGCCATCTTCATCGCCTACGCGCGGGCTGTAGGAATTCCCGCACGCTTTGCTATCGGTTTTCCATTGCCCGCGGATAGAGGCGCAGGCGAGGTGAGTGGTTATCACTGTTGGGCGGAGTTCTATGCTCAGGGGGTCGGCTGGGTACCGGTTGATGCTTCAGAAGCGGCTAAGAACCCTGACAAACGCGAATACTTTTTCGGCGCGCATGATGAGAACCGCGTCGAGTTCACCATCGGTCGCGATTTGATCCTTAAACCGCAGCAGCGGGGAGAGCCACTCAACTACTTCGTCTATCCGTATGCTGAAGTCGATGGTAAAGCTTTTAGCTCAGTTGAGAGGAGCTTCGCTTATCGTGATCTATCGAGCGCCCCCACTGATGGTAAAGATGAATAAGACGGGTTGGTTGCGCATACGGCAGACTCTCAAAGCGTCATTTGATTTTTTTCGCCGGAAACATACGCGTACCGCGCCGCATGTTCACCTGGATCACCCGCCCTTGGTCGTTCCTGACGAAAGTGAACGTCGCATCAGCGTCTTTTACGAAAAATGTGGTTTCCGACTCCGGAAACATCTCTGACTTTGGCTGATCGACCATGCTTGGGGGGGTGGGTATCGGCAATGCCCGACTAAACAACTTGTCTCCTTCCCTGGAAACGAAGAGTATGAACCCGGGAGCAATCTCATACTCACCGAGGTACGCGTCGTAGATGGCCGGATCAACTTTGGCGATGACTCTCTCCCGCGGATGAAAATCCGGCCAGCCATATTCGGCCGCCACACTGCGCAGAATCTCGGTTGTTAGCTCCGCGCCATTTTCTCCATTCGTCATTACAACCACGCCTCGACCTGAATTCATGTAGGCCAGCATGCGGGATTTGTAGCCCACGTTGGAGCCGGCGAAACTGAATCGCGCCGAGTCGTCTTTTCCGTCCACCAGCCAGCCCAGGGCAACGTTGTCTATCTCAGGCGTCAACATCTGATGAATACTCTTCGTGGAGAGAATCTTATTGGATTTTCCCAGTCTCGCTTTCTGCACCTCGATCAACAGGCGGGCCAGATCGGTCGGCGTGGTCCACAAACCATCCGGGCCTAGCTCAGGAAGGACGAACCACTTGCCGACCATCTCTTTGCCGTCTGGCAGATGGCCGGCGGCTGCATGGGCAGCCAGAGCCGGCGGCAGTGGCTGTTGAAAGGTGCTGTGCGTCATCCCCAGTTTTTGCAGGAGCATCTTCTGCATCACTTCGGGAAAGGATTTACCAGTCACATCCATGATCAGTTGCGCAAGGATCACATAGCCGCCACCGGAATAAACAAACCTGGTTCCCGGCTTCAGTTCGACACGAATAGGAGTAGAGTTGGCGGGCTTCTCACCATCCAGAATCTGTCGGAAGGTCGGCAATGGCTTATCGACCGGGTAGCCGATGAAACCAGGGTTAGATACGCCCGCGGTGTGCGCCAGCAGACGGCGGACGGTGACCTTCTGATCTTTGGTGAACTCGTTCTCGGGAACTTTCCATGAAACCAACCACTTATTCACGTCGCTATCAAGATCGAGCTTGCCTTGTTCGACCAACCGCAACACCACCATGGCCGTGAGTGGCTTGCTGTTCGAAGCCGCCTGAAAAAGCGTTTCCGGCGTTACTGGTTCCTTGCCGCCGGCTTCAAGGACACCGTAGCCATGTGCCCACTCAATACGACCGTCATTTATCACCGCGATGCTCACGCCGGGCGTCTTGTAGAACTTCATGCGATCGGCGAGCGACATGCGGAGTGGGGCTTCACCCTTCAACACGGCGGGCGGCAGCAATCCGTTCTCAACGCGTTCGATTCTGGCGGCGAGATCCGATTCCGGCGGTGATTTTGGCCTAACTTGTTTTTCGTTTGTGGTTTGCGCCACAACTGAGAAACACGACCAAGCGGTGACCAGAACCAGGCACACTACGACCGTCTGCAATACGAGTCTGTTTCTCATAGCAGCCCCCGTTACGAAAACTATTGGTGGATTCCGTTTATATCGCGCGTAGATATATCGACAGGCGACATAGTAATCAGAGAGCGAGCGGCTGTCAACATACTTTTGTAGGCATCAACGCCGCGACCTGCGAACACGGGAATGTGCTGCCAGATTACTGGCCGGCTTAGCGTTCTTATTTTCCGCTACCGTACTCTTAGGCGTCTCCGCAACGCTTCTGAACAACGGCGGCCCAGACACCCGCATAAACAAAGGCCTCGGACGCGTCCCGTTGTGACCCACATCTTCCGCGCCCCGCTTAAACGCATTCTGAACCAGCGAAGGGGAGAAATCGAAGGTGTCCATGTTCGGATTGGGCGTGTTCGCTGCGCCAACACACGAAGGCAACGTGTCCTGCTTTTCACAGGAGCTGGTAGGCCGCAACTCGAAAGTCTCAGCCTCGCCGCGCACGAGCTTGTCGGTCAGTTGCGCCTGAGTAAAAAGATAACCAAACGCGGTCATCGAGTTGTCCCAAAAATCCTTTGGCGTACTTTGCGTCGGGGTCGGCGAGGCTTCGATCAGAATGATATGGGTGGCCTTCCACTTGACGGCGGCTTCGATGGGAATATTGTGAATATATCCTCCATCCACGATGCTCATTTTATTTATTTTCTCTAGTGCCCTTTCCTCGTTGCCGAGTTGGACGCCGGTCAATACACGTGACGGAAAGATCGGGTAGATAGTACTGGACCCAATCACCACGTCGAGCAGCTTGTCAGTGTTTGCCTTGAGCGGAATAAAACGACTATCGAGCGGAGGGGGTTTCAAGTCGTCGTTGTTATTGGCGCGGAAGTAGAAGTACAGGTCATCGTGCAGGCTGTTAACTATATCGGCTTGTTTTTGGCTGACCTTGTCAGACACGTCGATTGGGAGTCTGGATGTAGTAATCACGAGGTCGCGCTGAAGCAGCGGCCCATTTTGGTCCAAGAGCTTTCGGGAAATCTGTTGCAACGCACACTCGCTATCCGTAGACGGCGCGATTTCAAACTCGGGCTGGATCGTCGCCCGAATTAAATTCGGGAATTTTTCGGCCAATGCCTGTTCGATTCCCGTCGCCTTCGACGGTGCACTAGCCCGGAAAAATGTCTCCATCACCAGGCCAATCGATCCGACGAGCAAAAGGATGCTCATCGCCCAGACCAAATAAGGGCGATGAGTCGTCCAATCGAAGTTTCGCCAGACGACGATGCCAACCGCAGCAATAAATAGTCCAATGAAAAGCGGGTAGGGGAACGACCAGTTACAGATCAAGGTCACCATCATCCAGCCGTGATCTATCCAGTGATTTTCCGTTCGTCCGGTGACCAAACGGTCAAGGCCGGGACACTTTGCGATGAAAACCTCGACGACGGCCACGGCTAGCATTAAGAAGACTGTCAGCAAACGCCAATGGTGAGGATCTTTTGCAAAGAACTTTAGTGTGCTGCCAAGGGGCTTCGGCGGTTTACGGATGAACCAAGTAATAAGAGCTCCCACGCCCTGCACGACTGCGATGGTGAACGCGATGGCCACGGCCTGCCAGAAGAGCGCTCTCGCAAAGTTTGCGAACTTCACGCCGAAGTACAGCGCGAACAGAATCTCAATCAGAACAATAATGCCAATCGCTACGCCAATCATCATCCACTTGACGGTCTCACGCCCGAAAATAAGAACTATGACCGTGATCAGCAGCGCTTGCAGGAGACCAAAGCACAGGCCGAAAACGAGATTGAAACGAAACGATGGTTGGAAGAATTGTTGCTGCTGAAAAGATCCCCACAGACTGGCGATTCCGCAATTCTCCAGAGTGTCGAGTCTGCAACGCGCGCTTTCTGCTTTCGTTATGCCGGCTGCGACCATCAGGGCATTGATGGCTCCTCCAGACGTACCCACGACGAGGTTGATATCGATCGGCGGCTTCGGCGACGGCGACGCAGATGCGCGCGCAACATTTATTTCTCTGAGTTTCGCTTCGATCGCGGCTATGGCGCCGGCTTGGTAGGCGCATTTCGCTCCGCCGCCTGATAGAACCAGCGCCAAACGTGGCACCTTACGCTTCTCTGCGCCAGGATTGTCGACATAACGCGCGAAGTCTTCAAGCAACTCCCCGATTGTCGTTTTGTAGAGCAGTTGTCGCGGGACGGCGACGCTCTCTACCGCAGCTTTGCTGTCCTTGTACTCGTCTTGCCACTTATCAGAGCGCTTACGCAATTGCACGGTAGCGTCGGCAGGAGGGTGCTTTTTCCAATTATCGAACAGTCCTTCCATCAAGGTTTTGTACCGCTGAAACGTTTTCTCCTCGAGGTTGTGATTCACAAAGATTTTTTCGCGCGGAATCGTGATCTTCTCCAGCTTATCGACGTCAATCTGTTCAAAAGGGTTCGGGTTTTTCGGGTCTTTGTCGTAAGTAGTGCCTTCAAGGACGAAAGCGACATAGCGAGTTCTCTCACCGGCTGGTTTCTTGTCTTCCTCCATCAGCTTCGTGAGGGAGCTCCCATGGGCGTAGCTAAACTCCATTTGGTCGGCTTTAACTTCGATTCCGTACTGCGAGAGGATGTAGCGGGGAACAATATAGCCCGATAAAGAGTAGGGACGTACAAACAGAAACTTGAATGGCTTCTTCTCGCCGCTGTTGTCCCACAGTCGCTTGATATCATCGATTGTTCGCGGTTTGCTGCCTTTCGTCGTGCCGAGGTCAGGATCCGAAGCGAGCGTTACGCAGACCGGACGATAGGTAAACACCGTATCGTCTTCATTCAAGAGCTTGGCAAATTTATCTTTGATCTCGCTCTTCTTCGATTCGTCAATTTTGTCAGTCACGCTGACGTCGCCGACGTAAGCCTTATCGATCTTTTTGAGGTCAACAGCACCCACCTCCAGCAACACTTTTGCGACCGGCATGCCCGACAAGACCGCCACATCAATCTCACCGCGGTTGTACCACTCCATGACCTCGCCGTAGTTCCCGATGGCAAAGTCGAAGCTGACCGGTTCCTTGGCGTAGTTCGCCAGCAATTGAAATAACTTGTCGTAGCGGGAGTACGACTCTTCGATGTTTTGATACTCGGTAATCCCTACCTTCAGCACCTGTACGGGGTTCTTGGCCGGCGGGACGGGCGCCGGCTTCGCGTGCGATCGGCCTGACTCGGGCTGAAAGACGGTGAGTAATGAGACGAGGAGCGGCAGAGTGAGTAGAAGCCTGAAACGGCGGATCGTCATCGGGAAGTCTCCTGCTGGCAAAAATGGGGCTATGAGTCCCAAAGTTTATGTCGATTTCGGGGTTTTCATTTCGGCGTTCGGGTCTTGGGATCTGTAGTAAACTGGCCGGCGCTTTGCCCAGATCAATTCTTCTTCGTCCAGGAGGGCTACTCCCGTGAAAAACATGACCCGACTTGCCTGTGTCCTCACACTCGCGCTCGTAGTTATCGCCTTGACCATCGTGGCCAAGACTTCAGCGAGGTCTTCGGCGTCTTCGGCAGGGAACTCGGCAACCCAGGACCAACCCACCATCGCCAAAGACTCGATCCAGATCACCGCGTTCACGTTGAACGTTTACAAAGGCAACTACGACAACTGGAGTTGGGTGCCGCGCATGCACTTTCGCGTCAATGGGCCGATAGCGAGTGGAAGTCAGCTCTACGTGGAGTTCAGCCTTCCTACCGGACCCTGGCTCAAGTTTGATTGCAACACTAACAACGTCGAAAAAGGTTACTGGTGGAAGACCGAGTGCGGCGGCCGCGACATTCCGGAAGACAAGGGCAGCCTTTACACCGGACCGGTCAGTTTCACGATCAAGATGCGCAACGAGCTCGCTGGCACCGACTCAACGCTCTTCAGCGGCAAGATGAAAGTCGGGAAAGCCCACTCGAACGAAGCCGGGCCCAAGGCAGCCAACAAGTGGGTCTATTTTGTCGATCATGACTGGAACCTGCCGATCGGTTACGTCTATCTCACACCGGCTGACGTTTACGGCTGGAAGTTCCCGGATTTCCACGTTGCGTTCTGGGTTCGTGGTGAAGCAGTTCGATTCGACCCGCACATCTTCTATCAAGGCAAGGAAGTCGGCAAGACTTTTATGGACGGGACGGAGGTCGGCAGAGCTGGTTGCGAGGCCGAAGTCGAGAACAACACGACGCATTACGTCGAAGACGCGCTGCCGCAGAAAGCGAAATGGGCGCGCGTCGAGTGCGACTTTCCGAACATCAAAGGCAGCAACACGACCGACGACGAAACGACCAAAAACATCTTCACGCTCGCGGCGAATCCCGGCGAATACGAGGTGAAGATACTTTGGAACAACAAGCTCGCGCGCTCGCTGAAGTTCACCGTCGCCCCGGGTGGAAAGTTTGATAACGGAATCGCCAGTGCTTACAAGCTCGGCAGCGATCGCGTAATCGTTCCGGTGCTGATCATCGGCGACCAGGACGGCATGTGGAATCGCGCGGCGTGGAAGACCGAGGCGTTCTACGGGAACCCGCTGACGAACTTCACGGCGCTGCCCTGAACGACTATTTGAGATCCAATTCCGGAAAGACCGTGTACAATGCCGCGACATGGAGAAGCTGTCGCGGCCACTTGCGGTTCGTGAAGAGATTGCCAACAGCGTGAGCCATGGCCTCGGCCTGGTGCTGGCCCTGGCTGCGCTGCCGGTGCTGCTCATTTCCGCCACCCGAATCGGTAGTACGCACTTCACCGTCGGCGCCGGCGTGTTTGGCGCCACGATGGTTCTGCTCTATCTCGCCTCGACGCTCTATCACGCCATCAGTCACGACGCAGCCAAGCGTTTCTTCCGGCTGTTCGATCACAGCGCGATTTTTCTGCTGATTGCGGGAACGTACACGCCGTTCACGCTTGGGGTGCTGCGCGGCGCGTGGGGCTGGACTCTGCTCGCGATAATCTGGTCGCTCGCAATCGCCGGCATCCTGATCAAAAGCATCGCGGGCACCGGCCACGACACTCGTCACTCCGGGATCTGTATGGCGCTCTACGTCGTCATGGGTTGGCTGGCTATCATCGCCATCAAACCGATCTGGCAGCTCGTGCCGGCGCCCGGCATCCTGCTGATACTCGCCGGCGGAGTTGCCTACACCGGCGGTCTCGCTTTCTTCGGCGCGCAGCGGCTGCGATACAACCACTTCATCTGGCATCTCTGCGTGATCGCCGGAACCACGTGTCACTTCTTCGCGGTGCTCTGGTACGCGGCCTAACGGCCGACCCAGTTTTCAGCTCCCGTTACCGGCTGCGAAACTCTTTCGGCGTGCGGCCAGTCCAGCGTTTGAACGCCCGGTGAAACGAACTCGACTCGGAAAACCCCAGCAGATAAGCGACCTCACAAATCGCCATGTCCGGCTCGCGTAAATAGTCCATCGCGAGCTGCCGGCGCATTTCATGCAGCAACTCGTTGTGCGAAGTTCCCGCTTCGTGCAGCTTGCGCTGAAGCGTTCGCGAAGTTACGCCGAGTTGACTCGCGACGTTTTCCAGGGACGGATTGCCGCGTTTGAATTCGTTGGCGATGATGTTGCGCACCTGGCCCACCAGCGAATCGCGCGGCGGATACTTCGCGAGCAACTCTTCCGCGTGTCGATCCAGCAACGCGCAGAGTCCGGGGTCCGCCCGCTCGATGGGAAACGAGAGGTTCGTCGAATCAAAGTAGAGCCGGTTCAGCGGCGCACCGAATCTAATCGGACAACAGAAGATTCGCCGGTGCTCCGAAAGATCAGCCGGCGCATCGTGCTGAAATTCGACCGCGACCGGAGAAAACTCCGGATTGGCGATGCGACGACAATGAACCGTCACCATCGCAAAAGTCATTTCCGTGTCCTGGCGGCGTTGTGAGATCGAGCGATCGAGATAACTGTAGGTGAGGAAGGGCGGCTTGGCTGTTGAGTCCAGCGTAAACGCCGAGCCGTCAGTCCAGATCGAGTTGTAACGCGACGCCCGAGCGAGGGCGTCGCCGAGCGTCGAACTGTTGGCGACCGTGTAGCCCAGGATACCGAAGACCGTGAGGTTGACGTTCTCGGCCACGTGAAGACCGAAATCATTGTCGCCGGTTAGCTCGGCGGCTTTTTCGTAAAGGTCGACGAGCTGAGCAAACGGGATTCGGTTGTCCGGATCGTCCAAGACAGCCGGATCGAGTTTGACCGAATGATACAGATCGTTGGCTTCGACACCACGCTGCACGGCTGACCAGATAATCTTTTCGGCTGCTTTCGCCTGAATTGTGAAGTGGTGGGGTTTCATTGCGCGCCCTCCGTTAACATCCGCGTGGCGTAACGCGTCAATTGGTTGTCGTGAGCGGTCAAGCGGCGGTGCGTTACAAACAAAACGACGCCGGTGTCTACTAGGTTCAGGGAGTTAGATTGGTCCGGAGGCGGATATGCGAAGTAGAGTCACTTGCATAGCGTTACTCATAATCCTCCTGCTTTGCGGCCACAATGCGGTTCCCCAAAACCCATCCCTGCCTGGATCACAAACACTCAATCCTTCATCGCAAGTCAACCTTCTGCTCTCGAGTCTGCCTGCGGGCCAGGATCCGCAGCGATACAAGGGTTACATTCCCCCAAAATACAAGGAGGTCACGGCGCGTTCGTTCTACTTGCCGATGCGCGACAGCGTGAAGATCGCTGTGATGCTTGTATTGCCTAAAGACTTGCCTGCGGGCGAAAAAGTTCCGGCAATTCTGAGCATGACTCGCTACTGGCGCGCGCCGCAGGACGCACAGCCTGGGGCATTTATCCCCGGTCACGGTTACGCCACCCTTTTTGTGGACGCGCGGGGCACGGGCGCGTCGTACGGAGTTTGGAAAGCTCCGTTTTCCCAGGATGAGATCGCCGACTACAACGAGATCGTCAACTGGATCGTGAAGCAGCCGTGGTCAAACGGCCGCGTCGGCGCAATCGGAACCTCTTACACCGGCAACACTGCGCTTTGGCTTGCCTCGACAATGAACCCGGCCGTGAAAGCTGTAATCCCGCGGCACTACGAATTCGATCTCTACGCCGAAACGCCCTACCCGGGAGGTCTGCTCACCGACTGGATCATCAAAACGTGGAACGAAGGCAATCGCCATCTCGACACCACGCCGGGTGTGAAACTCGTCGACGACGACGC
>JBKPPP010000288.1:0-11994 GCA_046733615.1 Acidobacteriota bacterium
TTGCAAGTCGAGCATCCGGTGACTGAACTCGTGACCGGTTTCGACCTGGTGCGCGAGCAGTTTCTCGTCGCGGATGGCGCCGAGCTGTCGTTCAAGCAGAAAGACGTGCGCTGGACGGGACATGCGATCGAGTGCCGTATCTACGCTGAAGATCCGGCGAACAACTTCTTCCCGTCGCCGGGAACGATCACGCATTTGCAGGAACCGCTCGGGCCGGGAGTCAGGATCGACAGCGGCGTGCGGCGCATGTCGGAAGTTTCGATTCACTACGATCCGATGATTGCGAAGCTGGCGGTTTGGGGCCGCACGCGTGCGGAGGCGATCGATCGGCTGCGGCGCGCGCTCGACGAGTATGAAATCGGCGGCATCACGACGACGTTGCCCTTCTTCCGCGAGATCGTGCGCGATCGGGAATTCATTTCCGGTCAGCTCGACACCGGTTTCATCTCGCGGTTCAACGAGCGTCGTGTTCCGCTGGAACCGAGCAAGCAGGATCTTGATTTGGCGATGATCGCGGCGGCGCTTCACTACGTGAAAAAACAGCAGCAGCCGGTTCGTGTCGAAAACTCACTCAGCAAATGGAAACTCTCGGGGCGTGAAATTAAAAGCAATCATAGGTGACAGAGAAGAAGAGTTGTCGTTGCAAGTTGCCGGCGGACGCGTGTCGGCAGGGATTGGTGCGCGACGTTACGATCTCGAAGCACGCGAGATCGAACCCGGATCTTACCTATTCTTTATCGGTAACCGAGTGCGTGAGATCCGCGTCGACGAAAGAATAAGGATAGTAGACCCAAAAAGACTTCACACCGGTCAGAATTCGGATGGTCATCATCACGGAGTCGCGGAGATCGTGGCGCCGATGCCGGGCAAGGTCGTGCGGGTGCACGTCGAATCGGGAGCGAGCGTAGAGAAAGGCGCGAGGGTTGTGGTGGTCGAAGCGATGAAGATGCAGAACGAGATGAGAGCGCCGCGCGCGGGTGTGGTTGTGTCGCTGAAGGTCAAGGCGGGCGACACCGTGAACGCGGGCGATGTGCTGGCGGTGGTGGAATAAAAAATGGATTTGCGAATTCTGCTTTGGGACGTCGATGGAACGCTGATGCGCTCGGCGCGCATGGACTCGTACAAGGAGTACACGATTCCGGTGCTCGAAGAGATCTTCGGCACCTCGGGACAACTCGAAACGATGCGCGTTTCGGGGATGACGGATTTGCAGATCATCTGCGAGGCGCTCGCCGAGGCGGGAATCTCGAGGGAACAGATCGTCGGTGAGATCGAGCGTCTGAGTGTGCGTATGACGGAAGAGGCGCGGCGCGTTACCGGCAACGGCGTGCCGTTCTTCCAATTGCTGCCGGGCGTTCGCGAAACGCTGGCCGCGCTTCACGAGCATCCGCGCTACCGCTCCGCGTTGTTGACCGGCAACATCAAGCCCATGGCCGACCTCAAGATGGAGCTCATGGGCCTCGATCAATTCTTCACGCTGCCGGGCGCTTTCGGCGAGGAGTCGCATCTGCGTCGAGATCTTCCGGCACTCGCGGCGGAACGCATTCGCAGTGAGCTTCGGCTCGATCTGCCGCCCGAACACTTCATCGTGATCGGAGATACGCCAAACGACATCGACTGCGCGCGACACTTCGGCGCTCGCGCCGTCGCCGTTCGCACCGGCCGTTTCTACTCTGAAGAAGAGATCCGCGCCTGCGAGCCGGACGCGATCCTGCCCGACCTCTCAGACACGAACCTCGTCCTGAGCACACTGGAAACGCTCTGACAAAAATACCGTGGCTTAAATTCGGTGGAAGCTCTTCAGGATGTCGCGCATCTGCAAACGCAGGATGATCGGGCGGCCGTGTGGGCAGGTCGTCGGCGAAGATGTTTGTAGTAAACGATCGATGAGCCAGCGCATCTTCTCGGGCGCGAGCGGCATGTTCACTTTGATCGCCGCGTGACACGCCAGCGACGCGGCGATCTCGTCGCGGAGAGTTTCGCGCGCGGTGGTTTTCTTTTCGGCGTCGACTGTGTCGAGCAGTTCGGAAAGCATGTTGCGCGCTTCGCCGATCGGTAGATCCGCGGGCACGGCCCTGATCGCGACGGTGCGGCCGGAGAGTCGCATCAGTTCGAAGCCGTAGTGCTCAAACTCCGGCGCAAGTTGATCGAAGACTGCGGCTTGCGCGGGCGTCAGGTCAAATGTTTCGGGCACGAGGAGTTGCTGCGACTCGACGCGGCGTTCGGCTTCGAGCGCGCGATACTTGTCGAAGAGCACGCGTTCGTGTGCGACGTGCTGATCGATCAGGAGCAGACCTTCGTCGTCGGTGGCGATGATGAAACTCTCTTCGAGTTGGCCGAGCGGGCGGATGTTGGTCGAGAGAGTTTCCGGCGTGACTTCTCGTGTTAGCTTCGCAGCCGAATCTAGCGGAGGTGTTTGAAAAGGGGATTTGACGAATGAAGAAGAACGGATTAGCTCTTCAATGTCTCTGGCAATCTCCTCGCCTGAAGGTAACGGTGTGAACTCGATGCGGGGCTGCGGCGGTGTGAACGACACCGCTGCCGTTGCGGCTTGAATTTGCGGCGCTGGTGGTTCGGGTGCAATCGGCTCCGGTTGTACAAAGCCCGTGCTGGCCAGTGCGTTCTTCACTGCCTCGCGCACTGCGTCCGCGACTGCGGCCGAGCGACGAAAGCGCACCTCCGTTTTCGCCGGGTGCACGTTGACATCCACTTCCTCGAGCGGCGTCTCGATGAACAACAATGCCGCCGGATAAACTCCGTGCGGCAGAATCGAGCGATACCCTTCCGAAAGCGAGCGCCCGATCATGCGGTCCCGCACGAACCGCCGGTTCACGAAAAGATACTGCGAGTCGCGCGAAGTGCGCCGGTCGCGTGGCGCCGAAACATAGCCCGTTACTCGCGCACAGAGCGGATCGCCGCCGTCAACTTCCAATAGGTTCTCTAAAAACTCTTCGCCAAAAATCTGATACGCACGCTCGCGCAAATTCTTCGCCGGCACTGCTCGCACGACCTCGCGACCATTGTTCACAAACGCAAACGCGATCTCCGGATGCGCCAGCGCGTAGTGCGTTACCAGATTCGTGAGATGAAACGTCTCGGTCGCTTCCGATCGCAAAAACTTGCGGCGCGCCGGCACGTTGAAAAACAGATCGCGCACAGCGATCGTCGTGCCGCGCGGATGAGCGGCGTCCTTCACGTCGCGCATTCGCCCGCCGTCGATCGCGACTCGCGTCGCGGCCGCGGCGTCTTCAGTGCTCGTGATCAACTCGACTTTCGCCACCGATGCGATGGAAGCGAGCGCCTCGCCGCGAAAACCGAGAGTGCCGATCGCCGCGAGATCTTCAGAGCTGCGAATCTTCGAAGTCGCATGTCGTTCAAACGCCAGCACCGCATCGTCGCGCACCATGCCTTCGCCGTCGTCGGAAACTTTCAACAGCCGGCGGCCGCCGGCTTCGATCTCGATCGTGATGCGCGTCGCGCCCGCGTCGATCGAATTCTCAACCAGCTCCTTGGCGACTGAAGCGGGCCGCTCGACGACTTCGCCGGCGGCGATCTGATTGGCGACGTGATCTGCGAGGACGCGAATTTTCGACATTAGTTAGAGGTAGACTATCTGATGTTCGTTCGAACCGAGATTGATCGCATTGAAGATCCAGTCGATCACGTATGTGCCGTGGCGGGCCAGCAGCGAAGTGATGTTGATGTGGCGCTCCTGCAAATCTTTGTGCGGGTAAAGCTGATCCAACGCGCGCTCCAACTGCCGGTGTACGGCCTCATCGCGGGCCATCTGCGCGCGCACAAAGCGCGTGCGCAGTCCCTCGAGCTGGTAGTTGATCTTCTTGCGGCCCGTGTCGAGCGCGCTCGCCAGCGTCGGATCGACGCTCTTCAGCTCGTCACGCAAACGATCGAGCTCGTCGTTGACGTTCTGTTCCGTCTGCGCGAAGCGTTTGGCGGTCCCGGCGCCGAGATGTTCCTCGACGACGCGCTTGAGCACCGGCTCGAGTCCTTCGAAGAAACCAGCCAGCGTGAGTCCGTAACGTTCGAGCACGCGGCCGGTGTGTCGCTCGATCATCGTCAAACTCGAACGCGGTAAAATCGGCGTCGCCGGCCGTTCGAGCACGCGATAGACTTCCGCTGTTTGCGCGAAGTAGGCAATCTCCGCGGCGCCGCCGTTGTAGGCGATCGTCGGCAACAGGTAATCCTGGACCACCGCGCGGAGCGTCACGTTGGGACTGAACCGCTGCGCATTTTCGCGCGCCATAGCCGCGAGATCGTCAGCGGAGTATTCGATTTTGCCTTCTTTGGTTCTGTACTTGCCGTTCTCGTCGCGCGTGAGCGAATGGCGCGTGCCGTCCTCGCCGTGCAGGAAGAGTGGAAATGAGTTGGTGGTCGCGAGCACCTGCGCGTGGTAGCCAGCGGCTTCCAGCTCACGGCTGCGCTGCTCGATCGCGCCGGCGATCTCGGGCGCGCGCTGCGCGGCGGCTGAATAAAGCGGCGCGGCTAGCTGCTTCAATGCCGGATCGAGTGGATCGAGAAAGATGAGACCGTGAGAGCCAAGCAGCGACGTCATCATCGTCGCAAAGCATTCGGCGTAGCGGCGTCCCGGTTGCCACGCCTTTTGCACTAACGCCTTCATGTCACCCGCGAACTCCGACGCCGGCAACAGCTCAAACGCCTGATCGATCACGCGGTTGATCGACTCGTCCAGCACGACCTGTCCAACGGGCTGGCCCTCGCGATGAATATTGGTCGGCACGTCCACGCGCTTGAGCTGGCAGTCGCGGCCGATGAACTCCGACAGCGCGACTTCCGCGAAGTCGTGATCCTCGGCGGCAATCCAGAACACGGGCACTGCTTTCGTCTTTCGCTGGCTGAGGCAGCCGGCGAGTTTGACTGCCGAGAGCGCTTTGTAAATCGTGTAGAGTGGACCGGTGAAGAGGCCAGCCTGCTGCCCCGAGACGACCGCAACGCAGTCGTCATCGCGCAAGAGATCGATGTTGTACAACGTCTCGGGACCTGCGCCCCAGCGCTGGTTCATCGTCGCGAGTGCGTCGGCGAGTTTGGTGCGGTCCACCTGGTGCGCAGCCAGCACTTCCGGTACGCGTTGCGGCAGCTCGTGATGAAATTTGACGGCTGAAGGATAGAACTTTCGCAGCGATACGGGATCCTTTACGTAGTCGAGGAAGAGCCGTGACTGATGCGGAATACGCTCGAAAGGAAGAGTCTCAACTCGCAGTCCTGACTCTTCGGGGGTGCTGTAACAGGCAGGTTCGGCTGTGCTCAAACGGTTCTAGCTCCTGTCGCGCCATTCTAACCCGCGGCCCTGACATCCGCTAGCAGCCGCTCGATCTCGGCGCGCGCGGTTTCGTCGGGCGCGCGCAGCGGCGCACGCACAGAGCCGCCGTGATAACCGGCCAGGTCGAGTGCGGCTTTGAGACCGCCGATGCCAAAGCGGGTCGTGACCGCGGTCGCGAGAGGAGTGAGTGTCGCCTGGAGCTCGCCGGCGCGTCGTTCGTCGCTCGCCTTGAACGCGTGAAAGATTTCGACGCAAGCTTCAGGGACGACACAGCCGACGGCGAGAATCGCGCCGGTTGCGCCCGCGCGCAACGCGTCGAGCAGGACGGTGCCGTTGCCGGTCATGACGGCGAAGTTCGGCGGGCAAAGTTTTACTGTCTCGCTGAAGCCGGCGATGTCGTTCGAACTATCTTTGACGCCGATGATCTTCGGGTGTTCGCTGAGGCGAGCGATAGTTTCCGGTTCGATCTTGATGCCGGTGAGTGCGGGCATGCTGTAGAGCAGAACGGGAACGGTCGCCGCATCCGCGACCGCGCGATAGTAATCAACTAATGTTTGCTGCGTGATTGCCGAGCGGTAGAAATGCGGCGTGATCACCAGCACCGCATCCGCGCCCGCCGCCGCGGCTTTGCGAATCTCATCGTTCGTCGCGACCACGCTGGCCTGACCAGCGCCGACAATGAACGTGAACCCATCTGAAACCGCCGCGCGCGCCGCCTCGATCACTTCGACATACTCTCGCTCCGAGAGGTGGACGCGTTCGCCGGTAGAGCCGAGAACCACAAAACCAACAATCCCCGTGCTCTGCCACTCGCGGATGTTCGACTGAAACTTTCCGAGATTTACTGCCTGATCCGCTGTGAAAGGAGTCGTGATGGGCAGCAGTACGCCACCCAACGCGATCTTCCCGGAATCAGCAGCTTGCACTTAGAACTTCACCCCCAACAAGAACAGCACTTCACGGTCACCGTTGCCGGACTTCAGGATAAACTTGCTGTCAATCGAGACGTTCCCGAGCTTAACATCGGTGATGGTCACAGTCAGAGTCTTGACGTTATCGTTGATGCCGAATTCCCACTGCACTTCGGTCAGATTGTTCTTCAGGGTCAATTTCCCATTGAACAGAACGGTCGTCTTCGTCAGTTGGCCGCTTCGTTCCTGAGTAAACGCGAATCCGACCTTGAGTACGTTTCCACCCGGTTGCGCAGTGAACGAGCCTCTCAGGCCGATCACCGTGCTGCCGGCCTTGCCGTCCGACTTCTTGATCAGGAACTCGATGTCGCCCTCGAACTTGCTCTTGGTGAGCACGGCTTTGATTTCGAAAGTAGTCGACTTGACGTCTACGCCGCCCTCTTCCCCTTCCTGTCGATCGATCGAATAGGTGATCCGGAAGTCGGGCGTCACGTTCAGCAGGCCAACCAGCCTGATGCGGCGCGTCTTGTTCTTCTTGTTGTACTGGTAGACAAACTGATTCACGCCGCGGTCGATCGTGATCTCTGCCGGCAGCTTGAATTCATCCTGCGTTCCGTCTTCGCGCGAGTACTTGAAAGACAGCCCGGGCTTGCCGTCGGCGTCCGTGATCTGGTTCCACTCGCCGCTGAAGATAATGTTGAAAGGGTTCTTTACCTTGTCGAAGAAGTGGTAACTGAAGCGGCTCTCCGGATCGTCGACGTAGCCATCGATGACCGACTTCACGTTATTGATCGTGATCATCAGGTCGTGCTTGTCGCTCATGTCCCACTCGCCGCGCAGCTCGAAACTGAAATCTTCGTTCTCGTCGGCGAAGACCTGAAGCACGGCTTTGGTGGCCGCGAAGAACGGTACGACGTTGGGAGTCGAGTGGAAGTTGAAGAGTAATTTGTTGGAGCTATCGAGCACGTTTAGCTCGTTGAAGTTGTTGAATTTCCATACAACGTCAATCGGTGTTTGGCTCCCGTCCTTTCCCTTGACGATGATCTTGTTGTCTTTGGACGTGCTCCACGTTCCGAAATCCGCGCCCGCCTTCTTTACCTTTCCGAGGGTGTCGCAGTCGAAGCTGGTGGTGTTGTCTTTTTTAAGGGTGAAGGTAGCCATGACGTTCTCCTTTTTCCAAATCAATCTCGATACGGTTTCTTAAAACGGAAGGTTGGTTCCGACACTGAAGTAGAACCTTCCGCGTCCTCGACCGGTGCTGGCGGCATCGCCGATGCCGTAGGCCCAGTCGAGCTTGATAATTGCCGGTGAATAGATGATGCGCGCGCCGACTCCCGGCCCCACGCGAATTCCATCAGTCGTTCCGCCGTAAATTCCTCCCACGTCGACGAAGGGCGCGAGACGAACTTGCTGTCGCAAAAACTTCTTCAGCCCCTTCGCGTCTCCGCTTGTTCCGGGAAGCGGCATCCAAAGCTCATTCTGCGTGGTCCACATTCTCCGTCCCAGCGCATCGTCCTCGCGAAAGCCCCTCAGCTTTTCCGCGCCACCCAAAGAAGCGAGCTCGTAGATAGGAGTGTCGCCACTGACAAACTTGAACTGCGCGGCGAGATCGACCTCTAAATAATGCGGCAACTGTTGGTGGTAGCCGGCAGTCGCTCCGAACGAGACGAAAGTCGGTTCGTCGTGGGCCAGGCCGACGCCGATTCTCACCAGCGGTTCAAAACGAAACCGCTTCGGCCGAAGCACGGCTGTCTTTTCGAACATAAACAGACTGCCGATGTCCAGGGTCGAGAGGTTCTGCTTGAAGACAATGTGATCGTCTTGAATCAAATGCACCGTCACCCGGCGAGCTTCGGCGTAGACACGCCACCGGCTTTGGCCTCGATCACGAAAGATCTCCAACTCGGCGCGCGCAACGCCACCCGTTCTTCGTTCGTCTGTTTCGATACCTCCAAAAAGTCTGTTTGCGGTGAAGGGCGAGTTTCCGGTGAACTGGAGCGACAAGCGCCGGTGCAGGCGATTGAAAGCAACAAAGTCGGCTGAATAACTGAGTGCGCCAAGAATATCCTCGTTAGCTCCGCCCTTGAAGCTGAGATCGTCGGTAGCCGAGAGGAGCCGCTGACGCTGGAATATACCGAAGAAGCGGACTTTTTGACCCGGCTTGTATGAAACACCAAACCCGATGTAATTCAGTTTATCCTTCGGTCTAAAGTTGGTGCTACTCGGGGTCGGACTCGCACTCGGACTCGGTGTGGGACTCGCACTCGGACTAGGGCTCGGGTTGGGAGTTGCGCCTGGAGTAGGACTCGCCTGTGGTCCGCCTGTCGTATTCCCCGTGGTCGCTCCGTCGCTGCTTGTACCTCCAACGGTATCGAGACTGGGCGACTTCGGCACAAAATCAGTTCGAGCTGCTTCTCTCTCAGGGTGCGCGCCGATAACTCCCTCTTCGTTTGGCAGCGCGTTGGCCGGATTGGGCTCGTTCACGGGTTTTGAACCCGACTCTTCCTCTTCCGCCTTATTGACGTAAATCTCGACGTAAACACTGCCGTTCGTCTGATCCCGAATCTCGTTTGGCGCATCTTGTGGAAACGCGATAAAGCCGAGTTGCGACAGTTCCAGTTGTTGAATCTGGAATTGGAAAGAGTTCAGCATCGGCTCGGTCCCGAGTGTCCGGCCCAGGTCTTTGTAATCAACCGCCTGGTAAACGACAGCGCCATTTATCCCAGTGATAGGCACGAGCGGTCGCGACTTCACGAACTTGCGGAAGTCGCCGTCGGGCAGCAACAGGTACGCAATCTTATCGAGCGAACCCGCGGGAACGTCGCTGCTGAAAAGAATTCGCGCGATGCGTGCGGCCTCAGTGATTTGAATCGTCCTTGGTACTTTTTCCGCCGCACTGATTCTGACTACTCCGTTAAGTCCACGCTGCGCCAGGAATCCTTCGATACTTTCCCGGATTGAATCGGGCCGCCAAAGCTGCCCTGAAAGTCGCGATAGCAACTTGATCGCAAGCTTTCGCTTTGACTCCGCCTTGGTCCGATCCGGCTCGTTGGGAAACTCGATCTTGTATTGAGTTTCATCGTCGAACTTTGTAATCGGGTCCGCGACGCGAAACTTCAGCATCCCGGTTTCCGAATTAAAAGGCCTGGGTCTTCCGGAGGCGCGGTAGATGAGGGCGGTCTGACGACTCACGTCGTTGAGCTGCGACAACATCCCGCCGTCTGTAAATAGCTCGCTCAGATCGGTGCGATCGGGTGCGGCGGCGACCCAGCGTTCGAATTCCGCCGAGAAATCTTCCCAGGTGGCGACCGACCCGTTGGCCGGGAAGTCCCGAATTCGCTGGGTCAATTCGTCGTTAGGCGGGTGATCCTGTTCAGCAGCCGAAAGCGCATACTCGTATACGTGCTGCATGCGGCTGAGCCGCGCGTCGAGATCGTCAAACAGCAGAGTCGTTATGAGAGCGATTCGCTTCTTTACGTCGGCTTCCGACAGACCCGAGCCGAGGTCCCGGCGAAACTCGTCAGAAACTACAAACCCGTTCGCGCTTTTGGTTCGATCTACAACCAGTCTTCCCCTTTTGACTCCGACGAAGACTGTGAGCGTGCTTTTGTTCTCGGGGAGATCCGGGGGAAAAGCAAACGCACTGGCTGCCATCAGCAGGCACAGCAGACACGGGGCTAATCTAAGTAGGCGTTTCGGCATTTTTACGAGGAGCACGACGCTTCTGGGCCACGATCGAAAGAGAACTGATGCTGCGAGGTTTGCGGCGCGATCAATTAGCGGCGCAAACAATAGTGGATCTTCCGCCTTTCTTCAATGGTTATGGTGCAAACGTCCGAAAATGTTTCCCGCTCGCAAAAAACAGTTTGACAACCCGACACGATTTCGTTTTCCTGTCCATATCTATTGAAGCTTTCTGTCGTCCGGTTCGCTGCGTTCGCTCACGCTTCACCTACGGAGGTTCCATGAGTTCCACTGCACCTGTCACGCCTACTGCGCCCAACGGTTCCAAAGCGCCTACAACTCCCGCACCCCGGCCCGATTACTCGAAAGAAGTGCGCTTCGCGATTGTCATGTACGGCGGCGTCTCGCTCGCCATCTATATCAACGGCATCGCGCAGGAATTGCTTCGGCTCGTTCGGTCCACCGCCCCGACCCAAGCTCCCGATCTAAACGGCACCGAACGCATTTACCGGAAAGTCAGTTATCTACTCGAAAACGAGAACCGCACGCTGGACGATCTTCAGAAGGCGAGCCTCGACACCAGCAGAGTCCCGCCGACGCGCTTCGTCGTCGATATCCTCTCCGGCACTTCAGCCGGTGGAATCAACGGCATCTTCCTCGCCAAGGCGCTCGCCAACGGCCAGAGCATGGACGAGCTCAAGAACCTCTGGGTAACAGAAGGCGATATCGACACCCTCATCAACGACAGGCGCTCTATCGAGAAGCCGCTCCTGCTACAGGACCCGCCTGCTTCACTGCTCAACAGCGAACGCATGTACTTGAAATTGCTCGGCGCTTTCGACGGCATGGACGAATCACTGCCGCCGCGAAAGGAAACAGACGAGTCGCCGTTTGTCGACGAGCTGGATCTCTTCGTTACTTCAACTGACTTGCAGGGCGTCGTGCTGCCGATCCGTCTCTCGGACGATCTTGTCTTCGAGCGCCGCCATCGCAACGTGATGCATTTCGTCTACTCCGAACCGAGCGTCAGCGGAGAACCCACCCGCAACGATTTCTTCGCCGCCTACAATCCATTCCTCGCTTTTGCCGCGCGCTGCACGTCGTCGTTTCCCTTCGCCTTCGAACCGATGTGCCTCAGCGATACCGACTCGCTGCTCAGAAAGATGAAGTACAACGGCGACTGCAACTCTTCCAGCAAACTGTGGCAGCGCTTTTATCGCGACTATCTCGATCCGCGCGGTGTGTCGAGCGTGCCGTTCCCCAAACGCGCTTTCGGAGACGGCGGCTATCTCGACAACAAACCGTTTTCGTACGCGACCGAAGCTTTGGCGAATCGCAACGCCGACGTTCCGGTGGACCGAAAGCTCGTCTACATCGAACCATCGCCCGAACACCCGGAAGACGACGTCGAGACGGAGGAAAAGCCGGACGCACTCGAGAACACCATGTCCGCGCTGTTGACGCTGCCGCGGTACGAAACCATTCGCGAAGATCTCGAACGCGTCAAGGAACGCAACCGGCTTATCGAGCGCGTCAATGCGATCACCAGCGGCGTCGATCGTGATGAAGAGGCGGTGCGCATGCAGACGGCGATGGCGGCGCCGGCAAATGATGTGGACGCGTGGAAAACGCTCGGCTCATTGATCCTGCCGACAGATACGATCTGGGGCAAAGAGTATGTGAAAGACGAAGACGTCGCCGACCTCGATCTCGCGGACATGATCAAGCGCAAGGGGCGCGCCTACGCCGCGTATCACCGGCTGCGAATCTCCGCCGTCACCGACGGGCTGGCCAAGCTGATTGCTCGCGTCGCCGGCTTCGATGAAAACTCGGATTACTTCGTCGTAGTTCGCAGCATGGTGCGGGCGTGGCGCGTGCAGACTTATGCCGATCATCGCCTGACGGACGAACAAAAGAAGATGCCCTCGGCGAACCGGTTTCTGTTTGAGTTTGATCTGGCGTACCCGATCAGGCGCGTCAACTACCTGCGAAACAAAGCCGATGCGCTCTATCGCATGGATCCGAACGCGCTTACGCTGGTGAAGATCCTGGCGAAGAACTTCAACATGGACCTGGATACGGAAAACTTCACGATGGCCCAGG
>JBKPPP010000289.1:0-10215 GCA_046733615.1 Acidobacteriota bacterium
GCCGCAACACTGTTCACTGCGCCCAGCACGTTGATGTTGATTACTTCGGCGACCTGCTCGGGCGCGAGCGCGGTGGCGTGGCCGGTTGTGCCGATACCCGCGTTGGCGATCATCATGTCGATCGGCCCAAGCTCTGCGCGAATCCGATCGGCAGCCACGCGCATCGCTTGCGGATCGCGCACGTCGGCAGTGACCGCCATGGCTTGTCCATTATGCGTCCTGATCTCGTCAACGATCTCATCGAGCAGATCCTGACGCCGCGCCAGCAGACCGACGCGCGCGCCGCGCGCAGCGATCTCCAGCGCCAGTCCTCGTCCGATCCCGGACGACGCGCCGGTTATCATCACGCTCTTATTTTTCCAGGGGATCATGTAAAGACGATGATTGGCGTGATCACTGGCCTTGATCCGGTCTGCTTCTGGATAAAGCGCTTCAACTCCACCCGCACGTGTTCCTTCAACAGCGTCTCATCCGCGATCGTCTGCTTCGACGCGCCGGTGATTGACGCGCTCACCACACCCTTCGCATCTTCGAGCAGAGAATCTTCGCCGCGCGCAAAACCATTGGCGCTCAAACCACGAACGCCGCGCGAGACGATGCGCGGCTCGCCCTGCAACCGGCCCGTCGCCTCCGCAATCGTCACCACGACGGTGATCGTTCCTTCGTAAGCTAACTGCTTGCGCTCGCGCACCGTCTCGCTGTCGATCTCTTCGAAACCGCTCTCGTCGATGAACGTGCGTCCGATCTCGCGTTTGTCGACCACCATCGCCCGCTCGCCGTCGAGCTCGAGCACGTCGCCGTTCTCGATCAAAACGATGTTCTCTTCCGCGTAGCCGAGATGGTTCTTAACGAACTCTTTATGACGAAACAGCATGCGATACTCGCCGTGAACCGGAACGACAAACTTCGGCCGCACGGCTTCCGTCATGATGCGAATGTCTTCCTGCGACGCGTGACCGCTGACGTGTACCAGCCGCCGCTTCTCTTCGATGATGTTGGCGCCGCGCTTGTAGATGAATCCGATCATCCGCGAGATGAGCCGTTCGTTGCCGGGGATGATGCGCGCCGAAAGCACGACCGTGTCGCCTTCTTCGACCATCAGTCCCTTGTAACTCTGCATCGCCATCTGCGAGAGCGCCGCGCGCGACTCGCCCTGCGAGCCTGTGACGAGATAGACAATCTCGTGGTCACTCATCAGCTTCGCCTGGTTGAGCGGCACCAGCAGACCGTCCGGGATGTCGAGATAGCCGAGCCGTTCGGCCACTTCCACGTTCTTCTGCATCGAGCGGCCGAGCACGCAAACATGCCGATCGAACTGCTGCGCTACGTCGAGCACGATCTGCAAACGGTGGATCGAAGAAGCAAACGCGGCCACGATGATGCGGCCTTTCGCTTCCGCGAAGATCTCTTCAAACGCGGGAATCACCGCGCGTTCCGAGGGTGTGCGGCCCGGGACGGTGGCGTTGGTCGAGTCGGAAAGCAAAGCGAGCACGCCGTCCTGTCCATATCGCCTGAACGACCTCAGGTCTATCGGCTCGCCGATGACCGGCGTCTCGTCAACTTTGTAATCGCCCGTGTGAATGATCGTGCCGACCGGCGTCTTGATCCCGAGCGAGAAACAGTCGACCAGCGAGTGCGAAACGCGGATGAACTCCACCGTGAACACGCCGATCTCCACGACGTCGCGCGGCTCCACGCGATGAAGCAGCACGTCGCCGAGCAGCTCGTGCTCTTCGAGTTTGCTTTCGGCCAAGCCCGCGGTGAAGTGCGAACAGTAGACGGGGACGTTGAACCTCTTCAGCAAATACGGCAACGCGCCGAGATGATCCTCGTGTCCGTGCGTCAACACGATCGCGGTGATGTGCTCGCGATACTCGTCGAGAAAGCTGAAGTTGGGAATGGAGACGTCGACGCCGTAGGCCGTCTCCTCGGGGAAGCCCATGCCGGCGTCGAGTATCAACATCTCGTCGCCGTAACGCACCGCCATGCAGTTCATTCCAAACTCGCCGATACCGCCGAGTGGAATGATCTCGAGGACACTAGCCATAGGTTTGATAGTGTATCATCGGCCTTATGATTATCAGACCATTAATTGCCAGACTATTAACTACTCTGCCAGCTATTCTTATGTTCGCCATGAGCGCCCTCGCCGTCACGCAGACGATGCGACTCGACTACTACCACACGGGCGATGCGACGTCGGAGGTTTTCAGCCTCGACCGAGTGGCAATCGAACCGTTACCGTGGCCGGGTAACCCGTCGCAGGCGATCGATAGTTCAAACCTCGGCAAGTACTTTTTCGAGGTGCGCGACGCCAAATCTAAACAGCTTCTCTACTCGCGCGGCTTTGCTTCAATCTACGGCGAGTGGGAAACGACTGACGAAGCGAAGTCGATGAAGCGCACGTTTCAGGAGTCGCTGCGTTTCCCGGCGCCGGCTGCACCCGCCAGCATCGTACTCAAAAAGCGCGACGCGAAAAACGTTTTTCAGGACGTCTGGACCACGATCATCGATCCGGCGGACCAGTTTGTCGATCGTTCCAAGCCCGTCGCGCCGGCACCCGTGATCGCGATCCGGAAGACCGGCGAGCCGGAAAATAAGGTCGACTTCCTCATACTCGGCGACGGCTACACCGCCGCGGAAGCGAAGAAGTTTGAAGCTGACGCGCGCCGGCTGACCGAAGTTCTGTTTGCGACATCGCCGTTCAAAGAGAACCGCCGCAACTTCAACGTCTGGGCACTGGCGCCACCCTCAGCTGAATCCGGAATCTCGCGACCGTCAACCGGCATCTACCGCGATTCGCCAATCGGTGCCACCTACGACGCGTTCGGGTCCGAGCGTTACGTGCTGACGTTCGACAACCATGCTTTGCGACGCGCGGCGCAGTTTGCGCCTTACGAGTTTATCGAAGTGCTGGTGAACGGCCGCACGTACGGCGGCGGTGGCATCTTCAATCTCTACAGCACCGTCGCGTCTGACAATGCATTTGCAAACTACGTCTTCGTGCACGAGTTTGGACATCACTTCGCCGGCCTGGCCGACGAGTACTACACCTCGCCCGTCGAATACACGACGCCCGCTGAGCGCGTCGAGCCGTGGGAACCGAACGTCACGGCGCTGCTCGACATTTCCGCGCTGAAGTGGCGCAATCTCGTCTCGCCGTTCGCCAACGTCACGCCGATTCCCACGCCGTGGAACAAAGAGGCCTTCGAAGTTTACTCGCGCGAGATACAGAAACGGCGCGCGCAGTTGCGCAAAGACAAGCGGCCGGAAGAAGAGATGGAAGCGCTCTTCCACGAAGAACTCGAACACGAACAGAAGATGTTCAAGGCCGAGAAGCACTACGGGCAGGTCGGCGCTTTCGAAGGCGCGATGTACGAAGCGCGCGGTTACTACCGGCCGGAGATCGATTGCATCATGTTTTCGCGCACCGATCACTTCTGCAAAGTCTGCCGGCAGGCGATCGAGCGAATCATCAAGATGTATTCGAGTTGAAATCAGTGCGGCTTGAGCGGTTCGATGAAGTCCTGATCACGCGTGCCCTGGTGACAGACGATGCATGACTGCTGGCCGCGCTCTTCGAGATCGGAAACGAGTGCATAGGTCAAACCGCGATCCGACCAGGTGATCACCTTCAACCCGTCGATCGCGTTGTAGTGAAAACTCAAACCGCGCGACGAGATCTGCTCGCCGCCGGAAGGTTTCGCCACTGACGACGACGTGATCACCAGGCTGATCGGCCGGTCCTTCATTCGATAGGCAACGTAGGCCGCGTAATCCTCGCGATAGCCGACGAGCCGCGCGCCTTCGAGTGTGTAAAGCTTTTCCTGCCCTGACGATTCCTGGTAACTCGGCAGCCTGACGTTGAAGTTCACTTTGTTCGCGAACCAGTCGGAGATCTCCTGCGGGCTGCTCGTTCCGATCTCGAGCGGCAACTGTCCGCGCATGTGACGCAGATGACTCTCGGCTGCCATCAACGCAAATCCGGAAGGAACCCCGTTCGCCGGAGTGTTGCCCTGTCGCACGACGCGCCAGATCACGATCGGTAGCAGCAGCACGATCAACGCCGCCGCAATCGGCACTACCCACCGCGAACGCGAACGCCGGTGCACGGGCGTACCCAGCAAAGTGCTTTGAGCTCTCGCGCGCAGTTCCGGCGACGCGACGTGCAGCGGTCCGCTTTCACGAATGCTGTTGAGAAACGCCTGTTCTTTTGCGAAGAACGAAGCACACCCCTGGCAGGTCTTCAGGTGCTCCTCGATCGCCACACGCTCGCCGTCCTGCAACTCGTTGTCGAGATACAGGCTGACTCGCTCACGTATGTCTTCGCAATTCTTCATCCATGTACTCTGCGGACTGCCTGCCGCCGTCCAAGCACTTCGCGAAGCTTGCCGCGCGCGCGGCCGAGCCGTGACATGACCGTGCCGGCCGGGCAATCCAACACTGTCGCGATCTCGTGATAACTGAACCCTTCCAGCTCGCGTAATACGACGATCTCGCGATAAGCGCCGGGCAGTTTGTCGATCGCCTCGCGTACCTGTTCGCGTTCCAGCTTTCGCAGATAAACGACGTGCGGGTTGGATGCCGCTTCGGTCGACGCCGGCTCGTCTCCCTCAGACTCAAACACGCGTAACCCGTGCTGCTTGTGCCTCATGGCATTCAGCCACGCGTTGCGCATGATGACAAACAGCCAGGCCTTCACGTTACTGTCCGGCGCCGGCTGGTTCGCGGCCTTCACCGCGCGCAAGTAAGTTTCCTGCACCAGATCTTCGGCGTCACTCCGGTTGCGCGTCAGCGTCATCGCATAGCCAAACAACGCATCGAGATGCTCGATTGCGGCAGCGACGAAAGCCGGATTGGCGACAGGGCGTTCCATAAGAACCTATGATTTGCCCGGTCATTCTAGATCAACACCTCGCGCAACAAAATATTCCGCGAACGTAGTGGGAATAAAAGCCCCAGTTCAAGTGTTATTCCCGTTAGCGTCTCGGATTATCAGCGGGTCTCTAGTCAACAGCTTCTTGGCAGCTCTTCGGCGAGAGGTCTTTGGGGAGATTCTCTCGCCGAGAGGATCACTCGTGGGGGTGAGTTCAGTTACGCTGTTATTTGATCTCACTCCCGCGAGGATCTATGCGGACGTGTGTTATTGTCTGCCGGACGATGACTGGACCAAACCGATTCGCGCTCGCTGCGCTGCTCGTAGCTCTCATTCTTTCAACTGCCGCCGGTCAAAAACTAACTCCCCACCACATCACGCTCGCCAACGGCAAAGCTTTTGATCTGAATCTTCCCGCTGGTTTCGAAATCAGCATTGCTGCGCAGGGTCTGAAGCGCGTGCGGTTCATGGCACGGAGTCCTGACGATCGCATCTTCGTCACGGACATGTACAACCTGACTGATAACCGGCGCGGCGTCGTTTACATTCTCGATCAGTTCGATCCGGAGACGCGGCAGTTCAAGAAAGTCACGAAATTTCTTTCCGAGCTGCGCAATCCAAACAGCATCGCTTTCTACTCCGATCAGGATGGTGTCGACTGGTTTTACCTTGCGCTGACCGATCGGCTCGTTCGTTATCGTTATGCGCGCGGCAAGGATATTCCGATCGGCGACCCGCACGTGCTGGCGACGTTTCCGGATTACGGGCTTGGCTACAAGTACGGCGGCTGGCATCTGACGCGCACGGTTGTCGTGGGCGGGAATGGCAAGATTTACGTCGCGGTCGGCAGCAGTTGCAACGCCTGTGAAGAGAAGGAAGAGGTGCGCGCGAGTGTCCTGGAGATGGATCCGGACGGAAAGAACCTGCGTCACTTCGCGCGCGGGCTGCGCAATGCGGTCGGGCTTCGTTGGGTGAAAGATCGGTTGTACGCGACGAACATGGGATCGGATCATCTCGGCAAGGATCGTCCGGCGGACACGTTTTACGCGCTGAAGGCGGAAACGAATTACGGCTGGCCTTATTGTTTTCAGGCGGGACCGAAAGTTTATTTCGATCCAAAGTTCAATCCGGTCGGGAAGAAGTTTGACTGTACGAAAGTGCCGCCGGCGCTGATGTCCTTCCCCGCGCACAGCTCACCGCTTGGGCTGGAGTATTTCGATTCCAGTCACGCCGAGCTGGCGAATTCATTTCTCGTCGCGCTGCACGGCTCGACGAACCGGCGACTCGGGCGCGGCTATCGCGTGGTGCGTGTGATGGAAACCCGCCGCGGCGTGATGGAAGATTTCATCACCGGCTTCATCGAACCCGGCAAAGTCGCCAAAATCAACGGCCGTCCGGCGGATATCTTCAACTTCGATCAGAACGGCTTCCTGCTAACCGACGACCACGCCGGCGTCGTCTATTACGTCTATCGAAAGTCCGCGGTCAGGTAGTACAATACGCCTTCCGCGTTGCCACACCGTTCACCGAAAGGACTCCACCATGCGCCTTCGTGTTTCCCTGCTCCTGATTATTGTCGTCTCGCTGGCCGCGCCCGCTCTGGCGCAGAAGCGCAACATCACCGAAAAGGACCTCTTCAATTTTGTCTGGATCGGCGATCCGCAGGTTTCGCCTGACGCTTCGCGGGTCGCCTTTGTGCGCGTCACCGTCAACGACAAGAAAGATGGTTACAACACCGCGATCTGGACCGTCACCACCGCTTCGGGCGAGACGCGCCAACTGACAAACGGCCCGCGCGATACGACGCCGCGCTGGTCGCCTGACGGCAAGTATCTCGTCTTCGTGCGCGCGCCTGAAAAAGACGGCAGACCCGAGCCGCCGCAGCTTTTCATGCTGGCGATGTCCGGCGGCGAGCCGTTTCAGTTCACCACCTTGCCTCGAGGCGCGGGCGGACCACAGTGGTCTCCTGACGGCAAGTACATCGCTTTCTACAACGGTGCGACAGCGGAGGAGATCGCGAAGGCTGCGCCGAAGCCGCCCAGCCCGGCAACACCAGGCCAGCCAACCCCGAGCCCGACGCCTCCTGAACGCGAAAGTGACGTGCGCGTGATCAATCGCGCCGTCTATCGCGCGAACGGCGCCGGCTATCTCGACTTCAAACACCCGCAGCACATCTTTGTCGTTACTGCCCCCAAAACCGGCGACGAAAAAGTTACGCCGAAACAGTTGACCCACGGACGTTATGACGAGGGCAGCGCGTTCTGGGCGAAGGACAGCTCGCGTCTTTACTTCGACACCGATGTATCGGACGAACCTTATTACGAGCTCCCGCGCACGGATCTCTATTCCGTGCCGGTAAACGGTGGCGACATCACTAAATTCACTTCCTTCGACATGGGTTCGTTTGGTTTTGTGCTCAGTCCCGACGGAAAGCAAGTCGCTTTCGTTGGCTCTTCCAGTCAGCCGGTGCGCTCGTATTCGCAACCGGATCTCTGGGTGATGGACATGACGCCCGGCGCGAAGCCGCGCAATATCACAGCCCACTTCGACTTCGACATCGCGGGCGGACTGACCGGCGACAACGTCGCGCCGCGCGCGGGTGGCGGTAACCCGGTGGTGTGGTCGGGTGACGGCCGCAGCATCAACACCGTCTACGTGAAGGAAGGCAAAGCGAACGTCGGCGCGTTTGAAGTCTCGAGCGGCAAGCTGACCGACGTGACGACGGGCAGCCAGGCGGTGGTCAACTTCCGCACGGTGCCCGACGCGTCGAAATTTGTGCTGGTGATTTCCACGCCGACGCGCATTGGCGATCTTTACTGGCTCGACAAAGCTGGCGCTCAGCCCAAACAACTGACGCATCTCAACGACGAGCTCTTCGCAAAACTCAATCTCACCGAGCCGGAAGAAATCTGGCACACGAGCTTCGACGGCAAGAAAATCCAGGCGTGGGTGCAGAAACCACCCGACTTCGATCCGAACAAGAAGTATCCGCTGATTCTCAACATTCACGGTGGTCCACACGCAGCTTACGGCTTCGTGTTTGACCATGAATTTCAGTGGATGGCCGCGAAAGGTTACGTCGTGCTCTATCCGAACCCGCGCGGCAGCACGAGCTACGGCCAGGAGTTTGGCAACATCATCCAGCACAACTATCCCGGCGACGATTACAAGGATTTGATGGCCGGCGTCGACGAACTGATCAAACGCGGCTACATCGACGAGAAGAAGATGGGCGTCACCGGCGGCAGCGGCGGCGGACTGTTGACCAACTGGACCATCGGCCAAACTACGCGATTCGCAGCCGCAGTCTCGCAACGCGACATCGCAGACTGGGCCGACTGGTGGTACACCGCCGACTTCACGCTCTTCCAGCCGTCGTGGTTCAAAGCGCCGCCGTTCGAAGATCCCGAAGATTACCGGCGGCGCTCGCCAATCACTTACGTCAACAAGATCACAACGCCGTTGATGTTGATTCTCGGCGAGGCTGACTGGCGCACGCCGACAACATCAGGCGGTGAAGCGATGTTTCGCGCGTTGAAGTATCGCAAGATCCCGACGGTGATGGTGCGCTTCCCGAACGAGTCGCACGAGCTTTCGCGTTCGGGACAGCCGTGGCATCGCATCGAGCGTTTGCAACACATCGTCGGCTGGTTTGATAAGTGGCTCATGGGCGCGTCGAAGCCGGAGTACGACATCGGCGAATCATCGCGCGCGACGACCACACAACAGTAATCCATGGCTAAAACTCTCGGCCTCATCGGCGGCACCGGCCCCGAATCGACGATCGATTATTACCGTCTGCTTGTTGCAAAGTATCGCGAGCAGGCAGACGGTAATTCCCCGCCGCTGATCATCAACAGCGTGAATCTGAAGTTTATGATCGAATGGATGGGCGCGGGTGAGCTCGGGAGAGTCGCGGATTACCTGGCGGCTGAGATCGACAAACTTCAGAAAGCAGGCGCGGATCTCGGCGCGCTCACTGCGAACACCGCTCACATCGTTTTCGACGAACTGCAAACACGATGCGCGTTGCCGTTGGTCAGCATTGTCGAAGCGACGTGCGAGAGAGCGCAGCAGCTCGGCTTCCAGAGCGTGGGTTTAATCGGCACGCGCTACACGATGGAAGCGTCTTTTTACCCGGCAGTCTTTTCACGCCGCAACATCCGCCTCGTAGTGCCGGCGCCGCAGGAACAGAGCTACATTCACGAAATCTATCTGGGCGAACTGCTGAAAGACGTCTTCCTTCCCGAAACGCGGACGAAAGTCCTCGCCATCGCCGATGAAATGAAAATACGAGACGGCATTCAAGGGCTGATTCTCGGCGGCACCGAACTCCCGTTGCTACTCCGCGCCGAAGAGCACAACGGTCTGCCGCTGCTCGACACCACCCGCATTCACGTCGATCGACTCATCGCGGAGATGCTGAGCTAGTGTTGGACATAGATCGCATGGTCGCCGCCGCTTTTCCCGAGCGGCGCGTCGCGGGCCATGAGCTTCTCACCGGCGGCCTCATCAACACCAATCTGAAGATTCACTTCGACGGCGGATTCGATCCGGTGGTGCTTCGCGTCTACCGCGACGGGCCGGAAGTTTGCAAAAAAGAGCTTGCGCTGCACGATCTGGTCAAGGGCGAGGTGCCGGTGGCGGAAATTATTTGTGCCGCGACGGAAGTCTCGCCTGCGTTCGCGGTGCTCGAATACGTCGAAGGCTTAACTTTTCAACAGCTCAAGCGCACCGGGAATCTCGAAGCTGTCCAGCAAACATCCGCTGATGTAGGCAAAACACTGGCAGCGATCGGACGGTTTGAGTTTGGCGAACAGTTGATCGAAGGCCGCGATCAAGTACCGCGGATTCTCGATCGCTTTCTCGCCTCGCCGATTCTTCAGCAACGCGTGTCTGTCGATCTCATCGATCGTCTGCACAACCTGATCTCGTCGCACGCGCCGGAGCTACGAGTTGCCGACGAGGATCACAGTCTAGTTCACAACGACTTCGGCAATCGAAACATTCTCGTGCGCCAGCAACACGGATCGTGGCGCGTCGCGGCAATCCTCGACTGGGAGCTCGCGTTCCGCGGCTCCCCGATGCTCGACGTCGGCAACTTTCTCCGCTACGAATCTCCCTCGCAGCCACTGCGCGAACCTTATTTTTCTCGCGCCTTTATCGAACACGGCGGCAAGTTACCAAACAACTGGCAAACGATCGTCAAGCTGGTCGATCTCACGGGTCTCGTCGAATGTCTCACTCACGAACAACTCCCGCGCGAGGTTGAAGTCGAGTTGCTCGCCCTGATCGACGCCACCCTGCGCATGGCATGAAGGCTGCTTAACTCACTTCAG
>JBKPPP010000290.1:0-8056 GCA_046733615.1 Acidobacteriota bacterium
ATAGAGCCACTCGTTCGCGCCATCGCCGACGCCATTCAACCGTACCTCGACAAGCCGTTCTGCTTTTTCGGGCACAGTATGGGTGCACTCACCAGTTTCGAAGTGGCTCGTTTACTGCGCCGGGAAAACAGACCGCAGCCGTCGCATCTCTTTGTCTCCGGCGCGACGGCGCCGCAGATCCCCGATGCGCATCCGGTCACGTTCGATCTTCCCGAGCCTGAGTTTCTCGCCATCCTGCGACGCATCGGCGGAACACCGCACGAAGTGCTCGAGAACTCCGAACTGTTACAGCTAATGCTGCCGACGCTGCGCGCCGACTTCGAGCTGTTGCAGATGTACAAGTACGCAGACGAGCCGCCGCTGGCCTGCCCGATCACCGCCTTCGGAGGTTTGCAGGACAAGGAAGTCGATCGCGAGGCGCTCGAGGGCTGGCGCGTGCAGACCGCTTCGACGTTCACACTCAGAAATTTTTCCGGAGACCATTTCTTTCTCCACACCGACCGGCCGCGCCTCTTGTGGGCGCTCTCGCAAGATCTCGATGCTCTGATCACTCGAAGGAGGACACAATGAGTTCTGATACCGTCATTCATCTCACCGACATACAGAAAATTTTCTTCACGGATGAAGTCGAGACGCACGCGCTCTCGGGCATTCATCTCGACATCAAAAAAGGCGAGTACCTCTCGATCTCGGGCCCATCGGGCTGCGGCAAGTCGACGTTGCTGTCGATCCTGGGCCTGCTCGACACGCCGAGTGGCGGTGAGTATGTCTTCAACGATCATCCGGTGGCGGAGCTCTCGGCGTCAGAACGCGCGGAGATACGAAACCGCGACGTCGGGTTTGTCTTCCAGAGTTTCAACCTGATCGGAGACCTCACGGTTTACGAGAACGTGGAGTTGCCGCTGAACTATCGCGGCATGACCGCGGCCGAGCGCAAGCAGCGGGTTACCGATGCGCTGGAACGTGTCGGCATGGCCCATCGCAGCAGTCATTACCCGCATCAGTTGTCGGGTGGTCAGCAGCAGCGCGTCGCGGTGGCGCGTGCTGTGGCGGGCCAGCCAAGCATTCTGCTCGCGGATGAGCCTACGGGGAACCTCGACTCGACCAACGGTGAGGCGGTGATGGACCTGCTGCGAGAGCTGCACCGTTCCGGAACGACGATCTGCATGGTCACGCACGATCCGCGTTACGCTCAGCACGCAGACCGCGTGGTCGAGCTCTTCGACGGCACAATTGTCGAGGAGCAGGTTAGCTGATACCCGCTTGATACGGCCCTAACAGGGCAAAATTAGAACAAGAAGAGGCACAGCAGACACGAGCGGCCCGCAGGCTGTTTGTGGCTGGTGTGCCTTTTTGCGTTTGGATACTGGAAGAATTACCAGTTGCGGGCCCGTGGGTCAGGCGTAGATTTTTGAAAAACTATGAAACTCCTGCTGACGACCTTGTGTGTCCTACTCGTCGCGCTTCCGGTGGCTGCAAACAAGCCACGTAACGCAGCGAAAAAAATAAAAACCCCCGTGGCCAAAGAAGAGCCCGTTGACCCGGATAAACGCGCCGAGCCAGCTAACGAAGCGGCGCCGGACGCGGAAACAACTCCGCCGCAGACGGCCGCCCCGGGATGGGAATTCTCGGTGACGCCTTATCTCTTTTTGGCCCGTCTCGACGGCACTGTCGGCGTCGTCGGCGAGACCGCCCAGGTTAACGCGAGCTTCCGCGACATCTTTCGCAACCTCAAGTTCGCCGCGATGGGCACATTCGAAGCGCGGAAAGGAAACTGGATGTTCCTCGGCGATGCCCTGTACATGTCGCTCTCCGGACAGAAGATCACGCCGAGTCCGCTGTTTTCAGACATCGACGTCAAAGTTAAGGAGACAATCATCGATCCGGAGGTTGGTTATCGCGTTCTGAAAACGGAGCGAGGCGCGATCGATCTACTGGGTGGCGCGCGCATCTGGCACGTGAAGACTCACCTGACTTTTCAACCGCGCATTCGGCCGCTGGTCGATGTGGAAGGAAGTAAGACGTGGGCCGATCCGGTGATCGGCGCACGCCTCAGCACAAAACTTTCACCGCGAGTCTTTGTCACCGGCAAGTTCGACATGGGTGGTTTTGGCATCAATTCGGACTTCACTGGTCAGGCACTTGGCACCGCGGGCTTCCAAATAAAACCGCGCATCGCCCTGCTTGGTGGTTATCGCTACCTGCGAGTGGATTACGTGAACGAGGGATTCGTATTCAAAACCTCTTTGAGCGGCCTCGTGCTAGGGGCAAAGTTCGACTTTTAGCCGGAGGCTGAAATGAGACGAATGCAATCGGTAATACTGGGTTTGCTGTTGGTTGTTTTTGCGAGTTCGGCTATGGGCCAGGATGTGAAGGTCCAGGTCAATCCAAACATCGACTTCTCGAAGTACAAGACCTTCTCGTGGATACCGGGGTCGCAAGCCAGGAATCCGCTGGTCCATCACATGGTTGTGCAAAACGTCGAGGAGCAACTGACCGCCAGAGGGTTAACCCGCAAAGAGGCAGACGGCGATCTTCAGATCAGTTACCTCGCAGCGACCGACATGGATCTCCAGGTTGCGCAGCCGAGTTGGAACAACGCGGCGGGCACTGCGCTCTCGACAGGCATCGCCACCCTCGGAGCGCCATACGAGGTGCACAGGGGAACATTGCTCATCGATCTGGTCGACAAGACCAGCACCTACATGGTCTGGCGCGGTTTTGCCAAGAAGACGTTGAGCGATGCGCCGAGTGGCGACACGGTGAAAGATGCCAGGCGCGTCGAGAAGACGCTGAAGAACGCGATCGCAAAGATGTTTAAGAAGTACCCGGCACAAAAGCCGTCATAAATCTTTCGCAACAATACGGTAGGTGTGCTTATGAACTGGCAAGCTCTGGGTCAAAGCTTACTGTTATGGACCGCGCAATTTGGAGTCAAGATCCTGGGCGCGATCCTGCTCTGGTTAGTCGGCCGGGCGTTGATTACTTTCGCCATCAGTCTGCTCCGGCGCGCGCTGATGAAGCGGCCGATCGAGCCGACGGTGATCAACTATCTCTCCTCCACGATCGCGGTGCTGCTGAACATCACGCTGATCGTCGCGATCCTCGGCTACTTCGGTGTGCAGACGACAACCTTCGCCGCACTCATCGCTTCAGCGGGTCTGGCGATTGGCTTGGCGTGGAGCGGACTGCTTTCCAACTTCGCCGCCGGCGCGTTCTTGATGATCCTGCGCCCGTTCAAAGTCGGCGATCTGGTCCAGACAGCCGGCGTGCTCGGCACCGTCGAAGACATCGGGCTCTTCGTCACCACGATGAACACGCTCGACAACATCAAGACCTTTGTCGCCAACTCGAAGATCTTCAACGACAACATCCAGAACTTTTCCGCCAACCCGTACCGCCGCGTCGATCTCGTGGCCCAACTGAACCACTCGGTCGATCCAGACCAGGCGATCGAGTTGCTGAAGACCCGCTTGAGCCAGATTCCAAACGTTGTCTCTGCGCCAGTGCCGGACGTTGAGATTCTTCAGTTCACTCCGATGGGACCGGTGCTCGCCGTTCGGCCGTACACCAACAACGAACATTACTGGCAGGTTTACTTCGACACGAATCGATTGATCCGGAATACGTTCGGTGAAGCCGGATTTCCGGCACCCGGCCAGTTTGTGTTTCTCAAGAACTCGAATGGCGCGGAAGAAGCGGCGCGAGCTACTACACACTGAATAAGAGCGCCTAAAGGAGAACGTTTAAGAACTACGCCGCGAAATTCCCATCAAGACAGGAAGTATCACCATGAAGGATCGTCATTCAGAGTACAACGGTACAGACGTACCGCCTGAGCCGGAGCTCCCACACCCGTTCTCATCGATGATCGATGTCGACCTGTTTGGCATGACCGACAAAGGGCACGTTCGCAGCAACAACGAGGATCACTTCATCGTGATTCGCCTGGGCCGCAACATGGAAACAGTTTTCAGTAACATCGAGGAGACACCGCCCGGCGCGCTCTTCGAAGAGATCGGTTATGGAATGGTCGTCGCCGACGGAGTGGGCGGCAACGAAGCAGGTGAAGTCGCGAGTGCTCACGCGATCTTCACGTTGCTCAATCTCGGTTTGCGGACTCCCGACTGGAACTTCCGGTGGGGATCGAAAGAGCGAAACACCGTCATGTGGCGACTTCAGGATCGGTTTCGTATTGTGAACACGGCGCTGGTGCAGGAGGCGACCGCACATGCGACCTTGAGCGGAATGTGTACGACGATGACTGCCGCGCTGTCTCATGGGCGCGATCTGGTCGTTGGTCACGTCGGCGATTCGCGCGCTTATCTGCTCCATCGCGGGAAACTGATTCGCCTCACGCGCGATCATACGCTTGGCGCGCGTCTCGTCGAGGACGGCACGCACACCGAACAAGATCGGCTCGTGCAGGAGTTGAGAAGCATTCTGATGCAGGCGCTGGGATCGAACGACGCGGATTGCGAGCCTGACGTACACGACTTTCTGCTCGAAGACGAGGATCAGTTGTTGTTATGCACCGATGGCCTGACCGACATGGTCGACGACGAGCTGATCGAAGCCACACTCACTAACGCAGAGTCCGCCCAATCTGCTTGTCGTAACCTCGTCGATCTGGCCCTCGGTAATGGGGGCCGCGACAACATCACTGTCATCGTGGCCCGTTATTCGATACCGCCGGCGCCGTAGGAGTGCACACCCCTGTAAACACTCCTGGTGCCCCTGGCTTCGCGAACCCGGACGCCCGCGTTATCGAATCTCTTCCTGACTGTGTGACCTCACCAGTGCGCGTCCCGCAGTGGAGCCTGCCGGCCAGATCTGAGCAAGAAAATACTGATCGCCGTAGCGTTGAAAGACCACCTTGTCTTTGTCTTTCGGCAACAGCGTCTCGACAGGAATCGTCAGACGCGTGATTAGGTCATGGCCCTTGCGGCTGCGGATCAGCAGAATGGTGTCGCCCGATTGCGGCTGAGCTCGAGAGATCGAGTATTCGCCTGCCGGGAACTTCTGATCGGCCACCATGAATTCGAACGGAACTTTCACGTCGATCCTGTTCGACGCTGTTTGCGCCTGTGCTGAGCTGACCGCCGCTACACCGACGATGACAGTCAGCATTCCGGCCATAGTCAACATTCTTACGAAGTGCTTCTTCATACTATCTCCTTAATGAACCTGCCGAGGCTCGCCGTAAATGAAGTCGTCCATCATGACGACGTCTTGTTTGCCGGCATCGTCGGCGCCCGGGATCGCGTTGCCACTCGTGATCCTGACGCGAGCGATAACCGGTTCTGAGAAGACAATGCCGAAGAACGAGAGACTGCCGTTTCCCGGCGCGGCGGGAACGAAACTGCTGAACAACAGCTCGCCGCTCGCATCGAAGTACTCGATCAGCGTGCTGGATTTGCGGTTCCCACGCTTCTGTCCGGGTCCACTTCCATCAGGCAGGTCCACGTCCGTGAACACCGCGCCAAACCCGGTGACGGTTGCTGGTATGTTTCCGCCACCGGGTACGAAGAACTCGACCTCCGTGACGTTACTGCCGATCGCGCTGAACAGGCGGCGCGCGCTGAACGCCTGGAAGATCGAGCCGTAGCTCGCGTTGTTGAAGACTCCCGCCAGCCCGCCGGGCGGGAAGAGAATTGGATCCGCGGCAGGAGGAGCCTGCACGAACCCGGTCCCATCGGGTGTCGAGAACAGAGCGCCGCGGGTGCCGAGAAAACCCGTGAAGGGATTTCCCGAAATTGTGGTTGTTTGATTGTTGATGCTGCCGCCGTCCCAGTTAATCTCGCGATGCCCGGCCGGCTGCGTGCCGGGAGTGTTGCCGTTGTTAGGCGCGCCAAGAGTTGCGCGATACTCATCGACGCAACTCTGAATCGACGCGACCGTCGGGCCCGCCCCCTGGACGACGATCGGCGGATCCGGCGCGGCGAGGGAACTTTCTGGAATGTCGGCCTGCGCTTGCGCGCGCAGGACCGGCAGCGAAACCAAAACAATCAGCGACAGTGTGGCGCCGATTGTTAACACTAGAGGTGCTTTCATCTTTTCTTTTGTCCTTTGCTATTCATGTCAACAGCGAAGGATACGGATGCGGCGGGAGTTGAGTCATAAACTTTTGGTAATTCTGCGGTAACGTTTTCCGTCCGTTTTGCGCGTGAGCTAGCGTAGGGTTTTTCTATTTCGTGAGCGCCGGACGCATCATCTTCGACAAGTTCTGTCTCGATCTCGCCAACGAATGCCTGTGGCAAGGCTCACAGGCGGTCAAAGTCAGACCGAAAGCCTTTGCTGTACTCACTTACCTGCTGGGCCAGCCGGGCCGCCTGGTCACAAAGGACGAGCTTCTGAACGCCATCTGGCCGGACACGTTTGTCGGCGACGCGGTGCTGAAAGTAACGATTCGTCAACTGCGGGAAGCGCTCGACGACGATCCGAAGTCGCCGCGCTTCATCGAGACTGCGCACCGCCGCGGCTACCGGTTTATCGGGCAGCTCTCGGAATGCGCGCAGCAGTTTGCGCTTCGTGATTCACCGGCGGGAGTGGTGGGAGTGGTCGGACGCGACGAAACGCTGGCCCGGCTGCGTGGCTGGCTCGAGCGGATGTTTCGTGGCGAGCGGCAGAGTGTGTTCGTAACTGGTGAAGCGGGCATCGGCAAGACGGCGCTCGTTGACGCATTCCTGCGCGGGCTGCCGTTGTACCGGCAGGTTCGGGTGGGCCGTGGTCAATGCCTCGAGCAGTACGGCAAGGGCGAAGCATACCTGCCTGTGCTCGAAGCGATCGGACGGCTGTGTCGCGAGGACGAGCAGGTGGCCCACGTGCTGCGGGCGCACGCGCCGATGTGGCTGCTGCAAATGCCTTCGCTGCTGAGTGCCGCAGACCGCGAGCTGCTGAGTCGCGAAGTGGCGGGAGCGACTCGCGAACGCATGTTGCGGGAGATGGGTGAGGCGTTGGAAGTGTTGACCGCGGAGCTGCCGCTGGTCCTCGTGCTCGAAGATCTGCACTGGAGTGATTACTCGACTGTCGATCTACTGTCGTATCTCGCGCAGCAACGCGGGCCCGCGCACTTGATGATTATCGGCACGTATCGCGAGGCGGAGTTGATCGTCAGCGGGCATCCGTTGAAAGCGGTGAAGCAGGAGTTGCTCGCGAAGCAGCAATGTCAGGAGTTGCCGCTGGAGTACCTGAGCGAAGCGGCCGTTACGTCGTATTTGGCGGAACGGTTTTCTCACAATCGCTTTCCGGGTGGTCTGTCGCGGATGATTCATGAACGAACGGAAGGGAATGCGTTGTTCATGGTGAATGCCGTCGACTACCTCGTGACGGCGCAACAGATCGTCGAGCGTGGAGATGGCTGGGACTTGGCGGTCGATCTTGAAAACGTCGAGCTCGGCGTGCCTGACAATATCAAGCAGATGATCGAGCAGCAGTTCGATCGCTTGAGTGCGGGGCAGCGGCAACTGCTCGAAGCGGCGAGTGTCGCGGGCGCAGAGTTTTCGCACCTGGCCGTCGTCGCCGGACTCGAGGATGATCGGCAGACGGTTGAGACACTGTTTGAAGAGTTGGCGCGGCAACGGCACTACATCCACGACTGTGGCATTCACGAGCTGCCGAACGGTCAGGTCGCGACGCGTTATGGCTTCGTTCACGCTTTGTATCGGAGCGTTCTGTACGAGCGGCTCTCGCCGGCACGGCGCATCCAGATGCATCGTGCGATCGGCGAGCGCGGCGAAGAAGTTTATGGTGAGCGAGCCAAGGAGATCGCGGGCGAGCTTGCGATGCACTTCGAACGCGGCCGCGATCACAAACGCGCCGCAAAGTATTTTCAGCAGGCTGCGGACAACTCGATTCGCCGGTTTGCTTATCGTGAGGCGGTCGTGCTGGCGCGTCGCGGAATCCAGATGGTCGAACGACTGCCGCCTGGTCCAGAGCGCGTCAAGCAGGAGCTCTGTTTACAACTGACACTCGGCGTTCCGCTGGTGGCGACCGAAGGTTACGCGTCTCCCGACGTCGGCAAGGTTTATTCTCGAGCGCGTGAGCTCGCGCAGCA
>JBKPPP010000291.1:0-22701 GCA_046733615.1 Acidobacteriota bacterium
GATCTCGCGGCCGGTCGTCAGTTCATGAAAACACGGGTTCGCCGTATTCTCAAATTGCTGCGGGACGAAACTGTTTTCAATGTTCGACGCGAGCTCCAGCGAGCGCGCGATCGCGCCTTTCATTCCCGCTTCGCAGGGCACGTACTCGATTTCGCCGCCCAACACTTCGATCAGCTTCATCTTCTCTTCGGCGAAGCCGCGCGGGACGCAGAGGATAACACGATAACCACGCGCAACTCCCACCAGCGCGAGACCGATGCCGGTGTTTCCAGCGGTGGGCTCGATGATCGTGCCGCCGGGTTTGAGGCGGCCGGTTTTCTCGGCGTCGAGGATCATGCCCATGGCGGCGCGATCCTTCACAGAACCACCGGGATTGAGCCATTCGATTTTGGCGTAGACGCCGGCGAGCGGCTGTGGTGCAAATCGCGAGAGATGAAGGAGAGGAGTCTGGCCTATGAGATCGAGAATGCTTTCAGCGATGCCAAGCGACATTCGCCGGGGATGGTAGCTTGCGGGTTCAGGAGTGTCAAACTTGAGAGTCTGGCTTGTTCCAGCGAATCACTGGACATGAGTATGCACTCTGCGTGAATCTACGCAGTTTACGGGATTTTGCACAGGGAACTCCCCGTAGCATGTTTGCATTATGCGGAAAAATTGTACGGCATGGTCGTTGCACAACTGAGCGCGAGGCGGTCTGGGGCAGATGTGGATTCGCGTTTCATCACTGATCCTTATTTTTGCACTGGCCAGTAGTGTAGCGGTCGGATTGCCGCTGCACTCAAGCGAGCGCGGTTGCAATGTGCCCAGCGAGACACCAGCGTGTGAGCACATGAATCCCACTACCCGCAGTGTGCAAATGGTTCAACTCTGCTGTCTCTTCGATTGTCAGGAACCAGGCTCGACCGGATCACCTCAAATTCAAATTCCCTCGTGGAATTCGGCGGCTGTTCATCACCTTGCATTTCAGCCAACCTTGCGGGTGACAAAGTCGATGTCGCAAGCTGGCTCGATGCACGGCTCGGCCTTCACACCGCCGGATACCTACCTCCAAAATCTCGCACTTCTGATCTAGATCTTCTCCGGGCATACGTGTGTTTTATGTGACCGTAGTTCAGGTGAACTGTGTGGATCACAGTTGACAAACCCGCGGTCGTCTCCAGCATTCAGTAGAGCTGAACGGAGTTTATCGAGATGAAGAAGTTACTACTCGCTTTAGGTCTATTAGCCTCAGCCGCAGTCATCGTTGGGATCCAGTCAGGAAATCAGCACGTATCGCAGATGACGCCTGCGCCAATGCATGTCGCTGCTCCTCCCACTCCGCACTCTCATGATGGGTATGGAATGGAAGATTACGCAGTGACTGGCCGAGTCCCCGCGTTTTACCAGACAGCCCCAGATGTCCGCACGCTGCCGCCGACTCTGTCACCGGAGATCTTCACCGGCAACAAGAGACTTGCATATCAAGCAGCAAAGGAGATTCCTGAAGTTCTGGCCCAACTGCCTTGTTATTGCCACTGCGATAGAGGGCACGGTCACAAGAGCCTGCACAGCTGCTTCGAATCCGAGCATGGTGAAAATTGTGGCATCTGCATGGGCGAGGCCATCAGGGCTCAAAACCTTCACAAACGTGGTGTAAGCGTCCCTGAGATTCGCAAACAGATTATCGATTCTTATGGTCGCGAGTGAGAAACGGTGGGACCAACCGCAATCCGTGTTGGCTCGCGCGTGCTAATCATCAACGGAGGAGACTATGAAGAAGCTTGCAATCGCATTAGCTGTAATTGCGTTGGCATTACTGCTGGGAGCGTGCAGTTCATCGCAACAAGGCGCCTCGACTGGAAAGGTCATCAAGAGTGCGCCGGCTGGAAACGGGTTGACGATTTCACTCGCAACATCCGATGGAGTGCTGAGGCATGGTAACAGCGAGTTCATGCTTACCTTTGTTGATGCCTCAGGGAAACCAGTGGACGTTGGCGCAGTCGCCCTGACTTTTCACATGCCTCAGATGGGGACAATGGCTGAAATGAATGACCAGGCGTCTTTCACGACAACTGCAACTCCGGGTGTTTACCACGGTAAGGCACAGATCCAGGTAGCTGGTGAATGGCAAACGAAAATCACGTACGACGGACCAGCTGGACGTGGACAAGCTACTTTTCCGATTACAGCGCAGTAAGAAGCACAGGAAATGATCAATCGTCTCATTGAGTTCAGCTTGCGTAATCGCGGTGTGATAGTCGCGATCTATCTCGCTCTCGCTGCATGGGGTTACTGGGCTCTGCTCCGTACGCCGATCGATGCCATTCCGGATCTCTCTGACAATCAGGTCATTGTCTTCACTGATTGGCTCGGACGGTCGCCGCAAGAAGTCGAGGATCAAGTTACGTATCCGTTAGTAACTAATTTTCAAGGGCTTCCCGGCGTGCGTGTGGTGCGTGCGAGTTCCGCGTTTAGCTTCTCGATGATCAACGTCATCTTTGAAGACAATGTCGATCTCTACTGGGCCAGAACGCGAGTCCTCGAGCGGTTGAACCTGGTGAGCAAACAGCTTCCCGAAGGTGTTGCGCCAACGCTTGGACCGGATGCAACGGGCGTGGGCCAGATTTTTTGGTACACGCTCGAAAGCGATCAGATGAATTTGCGAGACTTGCGAACGCTGGAGGATTGGTTTGTTCGTTATCAACTCAATTCTGTGCCTGGTGTTGCCGAGGTTGCATCAGTTGGAGGATACGTTCAGCAGTACCAGATAGATGTCGATCCTAACAAGCTACGCGCCTATGCACTCCCACTATCAATAGTTGTAGAAGCAGTGCAGCGTTCGAACAACAATGTGGGCGGCAATGTTGTCGAACAATCGGGTGAGTGGGCGGTTGTTCGTGGTGTCGGGCTTATTGGGTCGGTAGCGGACGTCGAAAATGTTGTCATAGCCGCGCCAAACGGCACGCCAATCTACGTGCGCAACGTTGCCGATGTGAAACTCGGAAACGCATTTCGCACAGGCGCTCTCGATAAAAATGGAAAAGAAGCTGTGGGCGGGGTCGTCATTGCGCGGTATGGCGTCAACACCCTCGAAGTGATCGACGCGGTAAAGCAAAAGCTAGGCGCGCTTCAGTCAGGCTTGCCACAAGGCGTCACGGTGGTGCCGTTTTACGATCGTACGCAACTTATTGAGCGCGCCACCAGCACCCTTAAGCGAGCGCTGATTGAAGAGCTGTTGTTGGTGACTTTAGCCCACATCGTCTTCCTACTTCACTTCCGCTCAATTTTAATCGTCACGATACCGCTCCCGCTCGCTGTACTCATGTCGTTTCTCTTCATGAAGTACGTCGGGATCAGCTCTAACCTGATGTCACTGTCTGGGATCGCAATCGCCATCGGCGTACTCGTCGATGCGGGAATCGTTGTGACAGAGAACGCTTTCCGCTTCCTGGAAAAGCGCAAAGTGGATCCGAAAGATAGGCCGCTGGTTTGGAAAACTGTTTTTGATTCAACGCGGCTGGTCGCGCGGCCTGTTTTCTTTTCCATGCTGATCATCGTGCTGGCGTTCATTCCTGTCTTTGCGTTGACCGGACAGGAAGGCAAACTTTTTCATCCGCTGGCATTCACCAAAACCTTCGCGATGATAGGCGCCACGATTATCGCAGTCACCCTGGTTCCAGTGCTGTGCACGTTCCTGCTGGGCGGGAAGTTCCACTCCGAGCGCTCCAACCCCGTGATGCGTTTCTTACAGGCCGTCTATCGCCCCGTCCTCACGCTCGCGTTGCGACACCGACTAATAACAGTGTTGGCGGCCGCAACTCTGTTTTCCGGTGCGTTGCTGCTTTCATTCGGTATCGGCAAAGAGTTTATGCCACCACTGAATGAAGGCGATCTGATGTTCATGCCTGTTACGGATCCGGCGATTTCAATCGATGAAGCACTGAAGATCACATCTCGCCAGGACGAGATTCTGAAGAGTTTTCCAGAGGTTGAATGGGCGGTTGGAAAGTCAGGACGTGCCGAAACTTCCACTGATCCGGCTCCGGTGAACATGAACGAAACCATTGTGCACTTGAAGTCACCAGAACAATGGCGAGCCGGCATGACACGTGAGCGCCTGATCGCAGAGATGGACGAAAAGCTGCGAATGCCCGGCGTCACCAACATCTGGACGCAGCCGATCATCAATCGCATCGACATGCTCACCACAGGCATTCGTTCGCAAGTTGGCATCAAGATCTTTGGGAACGACTTGCAGACACTCGAGGACGTGTCGCGCAGCGTAGCCGACGTAGTGAAGGGTATTCCGGGAGCCGTTGATGTATACCCGGAACAAATCAGCGGTGCGCCCTATGTAGACATCAAGATCAACCGTACAGCAGCAGCTCGTTTTGGTATCGAGGTAGCGACGATTCAGGATGCGATTGAAAAGGGCATCGGTGAAACTAATCTCACGATTACAATTGAAGGGCGAAAACGTTTTCCGGTGCGTGTTCGTTACGCGCCTGAGTTCCGTAGTAGTCCGCAGGCTCTGGGCCAAATTCCGATCACTTCTTCGAGTGGCGCCCCCATTCCCCTCGCACAACTCGCGGATATCCGAACGGTAAATGGACCAACAATGATCTCCAGCGAAAATGGCCTACTCCGTGGGACCGTGCTGCTCAACGTGCGTGGCCGTGATGTAGGCAGTTTTGTGGACGAGGCGAAGAGCGCAATCGATCGAGAGGCCCAACTTCCAACCGGCTATTACGTGGCATGGAGCGGACAATATGAAAATCAGCAACGTGCCCGGCAACGTTTGCTGATTGTCATTCCCATTGTTCTCCTGATCATCTTCGGTCTGCTTTACGTCACGTATCACTCAGCGTTGGAAGCTGCCCACGTCTTATTGGCAGTGCCGTTTGCTTTGACGGGCGGCGTCTACCTGCTTTGGGCGCTCAATTACAACTTTTCGGTCGCTGTTTGGGTCGGCTTTATCGCGTTGTTTGGAACGGCAGTGCAAACCGGTGTCGTGATGGTCATCTATCTCGAGGAGGCGGTTGCGAGAAAGATTCAGGAAGTGGGAACGCTCACGCGCAAGACTTTGATGGACGCAGTCATGGAAGGCGCACTACTGCGACTAAGACCGAAGGTCATGACAGTCTCGACTGTAGTTGCCGGCTTGTTGCCGATCATGTGGAGCACGAGCGCCGGAGCCGAAGTGATGAAGCCCCTGGCAACACCCGTCCTTGGCGGAATGGTTTCGAGTCTCCTGCACGTCCTGATTGTCACTCCCGTGATTTTCTACTCGTTGCGCGCGTGGAAGTTGAAGGAACAGACTGAGACCCCCGCGACGAACGGAACAAGCGCGCGAGACAAAGAAGTCGGCGGAAGCAGAGTCGCCAGTGAAGAAAAGGTCCTTCAGGACTGAATTCGTAAATACATGAGGTTGGGAAGATGAAGTTTCGAAAGAGTCTGCTGCTGGCGTTAGTCGCACTATCGGTCGTTCAACTGCGAGCGGTTGCTCAGATTGGGCCGGGAATTAGCTCACAGCCAGGTGGCACTTCGTTGCCTCGCTATTTTGATCCTGCAAACGGTGTGACGGCCGATCAAGCGGTCGTTTATGCGTTGAGCCATAACGCCGATCTGCTGGCCGCACGCAGTGAGGTCGAAGCTGCCCGCGCACTGGTAAGACAAGCGGGTGTACGTCCCAATCCAAGCGTCCAGATCGAGAGAAAAGAACAACTCGGCGGTAATGACAACACGTCGATGGTTGAGGGAATGTGGCCACTTGAGCTAGGTGGCCGCCGATCGGCGCGTGTGCTCGTAGCGCAAAAAGAATTAGAGGTGAAAGAACGGCTACTTGCCGATCGCGAACGCTTACTGGCAGCCGAAGTACGGAACAGATTCGGCACAGCCCTCGCTGAGATATTGAAACTCGGCTTCAGTGAAGACCTCATTAATACTACAGACCGCGGATTCAGATTAGTTGCTGCAAAGGTCAGAGAAGGTGGAACTGCGCCCCTGGAAGAGAACATGCTGCTGGTTGAGGTGAATCGCATCCGATCGGTGCGGGAAACAAATGAAGGCAAAGTTGAGATTGCGCTGCTGGAGTTACGAAATCTGATCGGTATGCGACCCGAAGAACCGCTGCGTTTGAAAGGTGACTTCGATCACTTGATTTCACCACTACCACCGGTGCCGACTGCTACTGACGAGGCACTGCGCACCAGACCTGATATCCAGGCGGCGCGCGCGACGGAAGAATTGGCGTCGGCTCGGATCGAGCAAGCACGTGCAGAGGGACGTCTGAATGCAAGTCTCACCGGGACGTATGAGCGGATGGATTTCAGTTTTCCGCAGCAGGGCGTAAACAGTGGAGGCCAACCCGTTCCCATCCAGGGAGTATTCCATTCTGTTTCAGCGGGCATCCGAGTCGACCTTCCAGTCAGAAATAAGAACCAAGGTGCGATTGCAGCAGCAATTGCTGAAAACGAGGCCGCCAAGCGCCGGCGCGAATTTGCGGAGCTTACGGTACGAACCGAAGTTTCAACCGCATTTGCTCGTTACCGGCGTGCTGCACGGGCAATGGAAATTTACCGTGTCGGCGTCCGCGAACAGGCGAGCAGCAACCTTCATGTGATTCGACAGACGTACGAGCTTGGATCAAAAACGTTACTCGATTACATCGCAGAGCAGCGTCGATTTATTGAGTTGGAAAATGGATATATCGACGCCTTGCTGGAAACATACCTTGCGCGAGTAGAGATTCAGCGTGCTGCCTCCGAACCGAGGTTAATTGCGCTTAGTGAGGTGAAATGAACGACCAAGCTGAAGAAACACCGAGTCCTGAGGGCACGCGACCTCAAAGCGCGACACAGCCTAGAAGGTCGCCAACACAGAGGCGAATCGTTGTTACGGTCGCGGTTCTTGCTCTCGTAGCTGTAGCGGCGATCGTGGCTTTGCTCTTGTGGAATGGCAACAGGAGTGGCGCGGGCCGTCCGGTACCTGCACCGAGATCGATCGCCGACAACCCCAGCTCCACCGTTCAGGGAGAGCCAACTGAGCCTACGATTAGACTATCTGCCGAAGCGGCTCAGAATGCACGAATCAAGATCGAACCAGTTGGCGAGAAGGTAGTGGGTGCTGACGTTACCGGCGTTCCGGTCGTCGGAACAGTGCAGCCAAATACCTATCGAAGCACTCCTGTAGTTTCACTCGTGGGCGGTGTTGTGCGTCGGGTCAATGCGGAGCTCGGGCAGAATGTCAGACAAGGGCAAACGTTGGCTATGGTATTCAGCGACGATCTGGCAAAGGCGCAATCAGAATACCTTTCGACCATTGCGGAATTAGAGGAGCATCACAAACATCACAGCAGAACGATGAAACTCGTCGAGATCGGAGCTGCAAGTCGCGAAGAGCTTGAACAGGCGACGACGAAGTTGAGATCGGCAGAAGCCACGGTCGCTTCGCAGCGTCAGCGATTGCTATTGCTGGGCCTGCCTGCGCAACGCATTGACCAATTGAAATCATCGGCACAGGTTACTTCCGAAATCAGCTTATCAGCGCCCGTTTCAGGAACGGTTATTAGCCGTGGAGTCAACCCGGGTGAGGTGATAGCAGCGGATAAGGAGTTGCTGCGCGTTTCCGATCTTTCGACCGTATGGGTCATAGCGCAAGTCTACGAAAAGGATCTCGGTCAGATTCGAATCGGCAGCGGCGCAAGCGTCACCAGCGATGCCTATCCGGGAAGAGTGTTGCGCGGGCAGGTGTCATACATTGATCCAGCGATCGATCAGACGACTCGCACCGCGCAGGTTCGAGTCGAGCTCGCAAACCCGAGGCAGCTCTTAAAAATCGGAATGTTCGTGAATGTGGCGTTTGCAACACTCGGCGGATCAGAAAGCACGGTGCCGATTGTTCCCAAATCGGCAGTGCAGAATATCGGTAACCAGCAGGTGGTGTTCGTAGCGGCAAGAGAGGAAAACGTGTTTGTGATGCGACCTGTGCGATTAGCTGCTGAAAGTAACGCCTTTTTTGCAGTTCAGGAGGGGCTGACTGTCGGTGATCAAATAGTAACTGACGGAAGTTTCCTACTTCGAGCCGAATGGCTCAAATTGCATCCGCAGCATTGATCGGTGTCCTATAAACATGGTGGCTTCAAGCCACAGTCAGCGATTGCTAGTACTGGATCAGGCTGCCTTCGCGTTTGGCGCGGCGGACGGCGCGGCCGAAGACCCACAGGGAGAAGGGAAGCAGCAGGATCAAGAAAGCGAGCAGAGTGAAAAGTGGCTGGGTGACCTGGTCCAGTCCGTGTCCCTCGATTAGCACTTGCCTGATGCCGTCGAGACCGTAGGTGGCGGGGAGCAGGAGCGAGATGCTGCCGAGCTTTGGCCCGGCGTATTCGCGCAGGAGTTGCGTGGGGAAGAAGACGCCGGAGAAGAGCGCGGAACCTGCGCCGAGAAAGATGCCGAACGGATCGCCGCGTTTGAAGACCATCGCGAAGCTGGCCGAGAGTATGCCCAGACACGCGAGCACCACGGTCGTGAGCAGGAGAAAGACGAGCGCGAGAAAGAAGCTGCCGCGGTAGTGCACGCCGAAGAAGACGCGGCCGAAGAAGAGATAGAGAAACGAGAAGAAGGTCGTTTCGAGAAAGTCCCACGCGGAGCTGGCGACGATCACCGTTGGCAGGTTGATCGGCGTGAGCAGCACGCTTTCGAGTGTGCCCTGCATCTGTTCCTGGCGGATCGAGTTGGCGAGGCTGGAGAAGCCGGTCATGAAGTAGTTCAGGACGGCGAGTCCGGTGAGCCAGGTCGCCAGCGGATCGCGCCACTGCGAGTACTGCGGATCGGTGAACCCGGCGAAGATTTTCGAGATGAAGAAGAGCGTTGTCACGACCGTCAGCACTGAGAGGATGCGCAGAAAGAACTGCATGCGATAGCTGACGAACAGGCGGAAGTCGCGCGCGACGAACGCGAAGATTCTTCTCGGCAGCAGTCTGATTCCTCTCATTCGTTTTCGCCTTTGGACTCGTACATCTCTAACACGTCGAGCAGAGATCCCCGATCAACATCGATGTCGACAACGCGACCGCCACGCTTTTGCAAGTCACGCAGTATTTCGTCGAGTCGGTCATCACCGGCCTGGCGGGTAAACGAAATTGTCTCGCTGTCGTGAGTTCCATTTAAGCCGGACACGGTCACGTGGACCTGTTCCAGTTTGGAAGTGAGACTACGCAAGTGCTGCGGTGTGTCTATCGCTTTGATCTCGCCGCGGCTGATGATCGCGACGCGCTCGCAAAGCGTCTCCACTTCCGCCAGATTGTGCGAAGTGAAAAGAATCGTCACCGGCGGCTCCTGCTGCGCCAGCGACCGGATCATCTCTCTCATCCGCGCCGCCGCCAGCGGATCCAGCGAACGCGTCGGCTCATCCAGCAACAGCACCGGCGGATTCGCCAGCAGCGCCCGCGCCACCGCCAAACGCTGCTTGTTACCGGTCGACAGCTCACCGAAACGGCGGCGCGCAAGCTCCTGCAACTCCAGGCGCTCAATCAATCCTCGAATGCGCTGCTTCGCAACGCGTTCGCCGAGTCCGTGAAGCCGAGCGAAGAACAGCAGGTTCTGTTCGGCAGTCAGCCGCCAGTAGAAGCTGCGCTCCTCCGCGGTGGCGAGTCCGATCTGCCGCCGCACCTCTTCATCCTGCGCGACGCTGTCGTTGCCACGCACCGCGACGCTGCCGGTCGTCGGCTGCACCAGTGTGGCAACAATCTTCGACAGCGTCGTCTTGCCCGCGCCGTTGCGCCCGATGAGTCCGAAGATCTCGCCGCTGTGAACGTCGAAGGAAACGTTGCGCAACGCCTCGACTGGTTCCTTCAACGGCCGGCGAAAGAACGCACGCAGCCGTCGAAAGGGAACGGGATAAGTCTTGGAAAGATTCCGGATTGAGATGACAACTTCACGCACTACTTTTCACAGCGGCTTTCACCGGGCTCGTTGTCGCGGATCGAGATGCTCGCGCAGGCCGTCGCCGATGAAGTTGAACGCCAGCACGGTGAGAGCGATCGCGATCCCGGGAAAGATGAGCGCATGGGGCGCCGCCTGGAGCGTTGACAGGTCGCGCGCCTCTTCGATCATGACGCCCCACGACGGCGCCGGCGGCGGAACACCGAGACCAAGAAACGACAGCGACGCTTCGGAGAGCACTGCGCCCGCCATGCCGAGACTCGCTTGCACGATCAGCGGTTGAATCGCGTTGGGAAGAATGTGAACGAGCAGGATGCGCGTGTCGCTCGCGCCGAGGGCGCGCGCGGCCTGCACGAAGTCGTACTCGCGCACTTTCAGCACCTGGCCGCGAATGAGTCGCGCGTAGCCGACCCAACCGATGATGCACAGCGCGAGGATCAGTTTGTTGAGGCCCGCGCCGAGAAAAGCGACCATCGCGATCGCGAGCAGCAGGCCGGGAAAGGCGAGAAAGACGTTGAAGACGTAGCCGGAGATGAAACTGTCGACCCAGCCGCCGTAGTAACCGGCGATCGCGCCGAGCATCGTGCCGATGACGGCCGAGACAGCGACCACGATGAGGCCGACCTGGAGAGAGATGCGCGCGCCGAAGACGACGCGCGAGAAGATGTCGCGGCCGGTCGAGTCGGTGCCGAACCAGTGCGCCGCCGATGGTGGCAGGTAACGCATCGAGAGGTCGGTGGCGCCGACGTCGTACGGCGCGATCCACGGCGCAAACAGCGCGACGATCACGAGCACCGCGACGATTATTAGTCCGATAATTGTGAGACGATTCATTTAAGAAACTCGAATGCGCGGATCCAGCCAGCGATAGACCATGTCAGTCAGCAGGTTCGCCACAATGTAGGTCATGCTGATGACCAGCACGCAACCCTGCACGACGCGATAGTCGCGCTTGCCGATGCCATCCTCGACGAGCAGCAGTCCGAGTCCGGGCCAGCCAAAGATCTTCTCGGTAATGATGGCGCCCGCGAGCAAAACGCCGAGCTGCAAACCCAGAATCGTAACGACGGGAATGAGCCCATTCTTCAGCACGTGTTTGTAAATGACGGTGCGCTCGCTCAAGCCCTTCGCGCGCGCCGTGCGAACGTAGTCTTCACCCAACTCTTCGATCACCGACGATCGCACCATGCGCGTCAGGATTGCCGACAGCGCCGCGCCGAGCGTGAACGAAGGAAGAATGATGTCGCTCCAGTCGAAACGGCCGGACGGCGCGAGCCAGCGCAGCTTGACGGCGAAGATATAGACCAGCATCGGCCCGATGACAAAACTCGGCAGGCTGATGCCCAGCAGCGCAATTACGGAAGCCCCGTTATCGATCAGTGTGCCGCGGTGTGTGCCGGCGATGACGCCGAGTGGGACTGCGATCGCGACGGCGACGAGCATGGCGATGATCGCGAGCTCGATCGTGGCCGGATAGCGTTCGAGGATGAGACTGATCACGGGTCGATCGTTGCGAAACGAAAGTCCCATGTCGCCGTGCAGCAGTGCGCGCCAATAGTCGGTGTAACGATTATCGACGCCGTGCCAGACGAAGTGGCGCTCGCCGTTGTCGTCGCGTGGAAAAGAGAAGAAGAAGGGCGGGCGATCGAGCCCGTGCTTTTCGCGAAACTGCGCGTACTGTTCGGGCGTGGCTTGTTCGCCGAGCGTTGCGACCGCGGGATCGCCGGGGACGAGTTCGATTAAGAGTGTGACAAGAGAGACGACCGTCCAAACAACCAGCAGCAGGATTAGTACTCGTCTGAGGATCCCGAAGATCCGGTACCGAAGGTTTGTTCGCACTGCCGCGCATCATAGCACGGCCACTAAAACGGCCACAGATTTACACAGAGACACTGATCAGAGAAACAGCGCGCCGTTCGAAGACCAGCGCACTGTTCGCCGTGTAATCCGTGGCCCAAACAAAAACGTAGCCCGGGGTACGATTCGAATACTCGCACAGCCCCGACAACCGCGCGCTTACCAAACCATACCCCGTGACTACGTATCTGGTTGCAAACTGAACGCTGCAACCAATCCTGAAATTCACTCCGGCCTTCTGCCCATGTGCAAGGCCGCGATGCCACCCGTCAGGTTCTCAAACTGAACCTGCTCAAATCCCGCCTGCCGCATCAGAAGCGATAACTGCTGCTGGTCCGGAAACTTCTGCACGGAAGCCGGCAAATAAGCGTAGGCGTTTCGTGAACCACTGATAACGCCGCCCATCACCGGCAACACCTTCGTAAAATACAGACCGAACAACGGCCGGAACACCGGGTTCGACGGTTTTGAAAACTCGAGCACCGCCACCCAGCCGCCCGGCTTCAAAATCCTTCGCAGTTCCGCCAGACCACCTTCCACGCTCGCGAGATTACGCAAGCCGAACGCGATCGTCGTCACATCGAACGATCCATCGCGAAAGGGCAGGTCCAGCGCGTCGCCTTCGACCAGCGGTATCTGCCGCGGAATCTTTCTCGCGGCGATCTCCAGCATCGGTCTACAGAAGTCGCTGCCAACAACTTCAGCTCCTGTCATTTCAAACAACGTCAGCGATAAATCGCCAGTCCCACATGCGACATCGAGAACGCGCGAGCTGCTCGACGATAGTTTCTCGCGCACTCTCGCTGCCACAGTCCGGCGCCATCGTCGATCGACGTTGCCGGAAAGGACATGGTTCAAAAGATCGTACCGCTTCGCGATCCTGCCAAACATTTCGCGAACGCGGCCCGCATGATCATTTGCGGCTCTCTCGTTCTCAGGCACAGTTAAGCCAAAACTCGTGGAGGTTTGGTTGCAAGACGCTTGCGAACACTTTGTGATTACCCGGGATTGACACTACTAGCTGGTTTCGTTGGTGGTTTTGGTGAAGCAGTTGGAACCGCGATCTCACCGAGCACTTCAAACTGAAAACGTCCCTGAAGTGCAGGTTTCAGTTGCGCTGAGTCGCCTGCTAACACTGACGCAATCGCCGGATCCTTGAAAAGCCGCGCCGCGACGCGCTGAATATCCGCCGTGGTCACACCTCGCAATAATGACAGTTGATCCTGCACTGCGCTGAGTCGATAAGTGTCGGCGTCGAGCCAGGGATCGGGCAGCGTGTCACTCTTCGCAGTGACGACACCAATCTCGTTAACGAGTTCCGTTTTCGCGCGGTCCAGTTCGACGGCCGTGGGCGGTGTTGTGATCAGTGATTCGAGCACTTTCTTCGCATTGGCAATCGTGTCGGCTGCACTCAGCGTGTTGACTGCCGCGCCCATGACAAACGCGCCCGGCAGTACATACGCGTCGCTTCTGACAAACACCGGCTGCTTCGCCAGCTCCGGCATTGTCGCTTGCCAGCGGTGTTGCGCGAGGCGCGCCAGAACAGCAGCCGCGTAATAGTCGCCGTCGGACCTGGCGACGCCGCGCGCGGCCAGGCGAACTTCCGTGGTTGGGCCAGGAACGCTGACGATCAGCGTGCGCGTATCCGGCGGTTTTGGCTGGCGAAAAGTAGTAGGCACGATGTTTTCGCTCTTGCGCCACAAGCCGAGCAGTTGGCGCACCGTGCGAAACGCTCGTGCCTTGGTGACGCCGCCGACGATCGCCAGCGTTGCGTTGTTTGAATTCAGAAAACGCTCTTGCGCGAGCATCAGATCCGCGCGTTCGATACGGGCCACGTCTTCGGGCGTGCCGCCGGCGAGCCGCCCGTAGGGAAAATCGTCGAACAGCCGGACTGCAATCGCCCGATCCGCCACCAGCGCGGGCGACACTGCCGTATCGCGCAGCACCTTGATACGCGCATCGCGTACGCGCATCACGACTTCGGGCGCGAATTGAGTAGACAAGAGAGCGTTTCGCAGGACGGAGACCATCTGTTCGAACTCGTTGGCTTTACCAAGCATGGTGATCGTCAGCGAATCGTAATCGACGCTCACGTTGAGCTTGCCGCCCATCTCGTCGGTAAAGAAGTCCACCGTGGCCGGGTCAGGGAAGAGCAGGTCGCCCAGCAGCGCCATCTGGCCTGACTTGCCGGCCAGATCGAAGGCTGCGCCGCTATTGATTCGCAGTTTCAGCAGCAGGTCCTGACTGCCGGGCTGCGTCCAGATGAGGAGGCGCAAACCGTTGAGCAGTTGCTCTCGTTCCGGCTCCTTCGCGGTCTGCGCCAAGCCGGCCGGCACGAAAACCAGAAGGATGAGAGCCGAGACTACAACCGAGATTACAACTCTGCGGATTACACGGCTTATTAGTGGTATGACCATGAGCAAAACATCTTAGATGCGGGGTCTTTGCCCGTCAACCGTTTGGCTTTTAAGCGCATCCTAAGCCCTGATTGCTACTGGGTGTGTGGGCGGTCCGTCCCGGCGAGGAAAGCAAAAGACTTATATACTTGCGCGCCCCGGCGGGATTAATATCGGTTGAGGACAAAGGTTTTTCAGTCAGCCCCGTAACTTTTTTCCGGGTCGAGGTAACTACAGCAGGAAGCAATTCTTGCAGGATCGAGTGCTGGATTGCCCGAAAGAACCACAGACGAGGTTTTACTGACAAGAGCGGGAGAGGGTGACCAGGCAGCCTTTCTGGAATTGTACGACCGACACCGGCAGCCGATCTTCCGATTTGCATACCGGCTGCTCGGTGAAGTTGAAAAAGCGGAAGACGTCACGCACGACTGTTTTCTGAGCCTGATTCGGAAGCCGGGCAATTTTCAAGCGGATCGAGCTTCCCTGAGAACTTATCTCTTTGCTGCTGCCAGGAACCTGGCGTTGAAACACTTCAGAAACTCGGGTCGCGAGACCGGACTGGATGAAGTTTCGGAGGAACCTCGGATTGCACCGCGGCAGGAGCCGTTGCGCAAGCTGCTGGACGAGGAGCTGGCTGCGGAGGTACGCAGGGCTGTTTTCAGTCTTCCGCCGCTGCAACGCGAATCGCTCGTTCTCTTCGAGTATGAAGGGTTGAGCATGAGTGAGATCGCGGAGATTACCGGCACCGATGTCGGCGTGATAAAGAGTCGTTTATACCGGGCGCGGGAACGTCTAAAAGGCATGTTGCGCCCGTATTTGAGCGGTGATCGGCAATTGAATAATGGTCGGGAAATTGTTAGTTTGAAGGAGGCCTGAAATGGGCGGCGAGCCGGAACAAGGGTTTATTTCCGATGATGAGCTCAAGTCGTTGCTCAAACGCTGGAACGCGCCAGGGCCTTCGAGAGTTCTCGACAAGCGAATCGAAACCAGTTTTGCAAGAGAATTTTCAGGTGCAGACGGGCTGTCTCAGTCGGTGCTGCTCCCCCATAGGCGAGAAGAGGTAGTATCGATGAAGTTTTGTTCCAGATGCGAAGAAGAGTTCGCTGACAAGTTCAGCTTTTGTCCGGTTGACGGGACGCCGCTGACATCGGTCTCAGCGCCTGTTTCAGCACCCTTGTCAGCGAATGCCGAGGACCCAAGCGTGACTCGTGCTCAGGACCCGTCGATCACGCGCGCGGCACAGGAAACTCCTCGGGCACAGGAAACCAGTTGGGTTCCGCCGGCCAGCGAGCCAGTCTACGCCGCTGCTGCTGCCGGCAATGGTTCTCACGCGCTAATCCAGCGCGAGGAATACCATCTCACCATCATGGACGACGCCGGACTCGTCGTTCGTCTCAGCAAACAACTGAAAGACGTCGCTCACGAGTATGAGCTGACGTGGCCTGAGTTCAAGCGGGATCCATTCGGGTTTACGAAGCGAACGTTCGTCGGCTACGGCCGGATGTTCGTGAACTTTCTCCGCAAGCCAAATGTCGCACTCGCCATGGGCGCAGCCTTCCTGGGCATCCTGGCGCTGGTCGGCGCGGTGATGCTGATGGATCGCTCGCACTCGGCGACCTCGTCGCGCATCGGCTTGATCGTTTTCGCGATCTTCGCCGGTGGTTTGCTCGTGGCGCTGTTTTCGACCTGGCTCGGACGCGAGCGCGGCGCGGCTGTGATGGGCGCCGAGCCGTCCGACTCTCGCAGCGTCGTGGCGGCGATGATCACGTCGTTCGTCTTCCTGTTTGCGATTCTCGGCGTGATTGTCGGTATCGATTACCGGCACCGCCAAAATGCACTGCTCGCCCAAAACGAAGAAGGCGAAACAGTCGACCAGCTTATTGATATTCCCGACGAGCAGCCGACGCCTGACCCAGGAACCGCGGGTCTGAACAAGGGCAGCGGCGGCGGCAGCAAGCCGAAACAGGAACGTCCGGGTGGCGGTGGCGGCGGTGGCCGCGAAGAAGCCAAGCCCGCTTCGTTCGGTAAAGTTCCGCAGGCTTCACTGGAAGTCCCGCAGGTCGTAGCGCCCGATCCGAAACCGGTGCTGCCGAAGAATCCGGCGTTGCCGGTGGCGGCAACAGTGGTTGCCGATCCGATGCTGGTACCGCCTGATGCGCGTGTACTGCCGTACGGCGATTACAAATCCAAGAGCAACGATCCATCGTCAGGTCCGGGAACCGGCAACGGTATCGGCACCGGCACGGGCGGCGGTATCGGCCCGGGTGAAGGCGGCGGTCTGGGACCAGGTCGCGGCGGCAATATCGGCGGCGGCGACTTTAACGCCGGCGGCGGTGGACCGGGCGGCGGTGGTGGTGGCGACTACTCGCGCATCTTTACCGGCAAAGACGTGACGACGAAAGCGCGTCTGATCTCGAAACCCGAGCCGCAGTACACCGAAGACGCACGAAAGAACCAGATCACCGGAACGGTCGTGCTGAAGGTCGTTTTTGGTTCCAATGGCGGAGTGAGCAACATTCGCACGGTTTCCGGTCTGCCCTACGGGTTGACCGAGAGAGCAATCGCGGCGGCGCGCCAGATCAAATTCGAGCCGGCAACCAAGGACGGGCACAAGGTCTCGATGTGGATGCAGCTCGAGTACAACTTCAATCTCTACTAGAGTGAGATAACCCTTGAATAGATTAGGCGCTGGGTGAAGACCCGGCGCCTTCTTTTTTATATACTCCTCAGCTCCTATGAAACTTCATCGACGAGTAGCCCGCGTAATCGCAAACGAGGGCTTTACCGGCCTGGCCACACGGCTGATCCGAACACAACCGGAAGCACCGGCTGTCACTCCTGAAAAAGATCAGATCAAGGAAGACTTCTTCCGGCTCGCGCGCGAGTTTGTCTCCCGAACTCAAAAGATGGGCCGGCCTGAGGTAAACAATTATTACTGGTACCACACAATCGATCTCGGCGATGGGCTGGTGACGCCAGGCACCTACGACTACCGCGGAGTGTTGGATCTGTTTCGCTTTCCGGAGGACATGCACGGCATGTCGGCGCTGGACGTGGGATCGGCGACCGGGTTTTTTGCTTTTGAATTTGAGCGCCGCGGGGCTCGTGTCGTTTCGCTCGAGTTACCCTCGCTCGAGGCGTTGGACCGTTTTCCCAGTCACACGCTCGAGCAATCCACTCGAAATCTCAACAAGGTCATCAAGGAGCTTGAATTTCTGACTCCCGAGCAATCGGCCACGCTCGAGTCGAAGAGTACCGGCGAGCGGTATGAAATCTTGATGGATGGCCCGTTCAAGTTTTGTCATGAGCAGCTCAAGTCGAAGGTGGAGCGGCACTACGCGCGACTCTACGATCTGACTCCCGAGGTCGGAAGTTTCGATCTCGTCTTCGTGGGCGACGTGCTTGTCCACACGATCAATCCGCTCCAGGCGCTGTCGAATGTCGCCGCGCTATGTCGGAACAAGCTCATCATCGCGCAGGACACCGCTATGTTTCAGGATTGTCCTGCCTTCCAATACATCGGCGGCGACGGACCGGACGACAACATCTCCTGGTGGTTACCCAACGAGAAAGCTTTCGAGCAGATTTTGAAAAAGATGGGCTTTGCGAGAGTGGAAGTGGTAGGCAAGCACGTCGGGCAATTTCGACCGATGGGCCTGACGTTCAACCGCACGATCATTCACGCGACGCGGTAGCGATCAGGAGTATTTTTCGGCGAACCGTTTGATGCGTGCCGCGCCTTCCTGGATCTGCGCCATCGACGTCGCATACGAGATCCGCACGAAGCCCTCCGCGCCGAAGCCCGCGCCGTCAGTTACGACGGTTTGCTCTTGTTCCAGAAGCCGCTGCGCAAAGTCGCCCGAAGTCTTCAGTTCACCATTCAAGCAGCCGCGTACGTCCGGAAACGCGTAGAACGCGCCTTCCGGCTCGTTACACTTGAAGCCGGGGATCTCGCACAACGCTTTGAGCAGCCACGCTCGGCGCGCTGTGTATTCGGCGAGCATCGTGCCGACCGATTCCTGCGGTCCGGTCAGTGCTTCGACGGCCGCCCACTGCGCGATCGAGTTTGTGTTTGACGTCGAATGGCCCTGGACCTTCAGCATCGCTTTTGTCCACTCGCTTGAAGCGAGCGCATAGCCGACGCGCCAGCCGGTCATCGCGTAAGTTTTCGAAAACGAACCCGCGATGCACAGGCGCGAGCGCAGCTCAGCCGGCAAACTCGCGGCACTGAAAACTTCCGCCGGCGGATAGACGAAACGCAGGTAACACTCGTCGGACACGACGTAAATACCGCGCTCGGTTGTTAACTCCAGGATGCGACGAATCTCCGCCGGCGGCAGCACGCGCCCGGATGGATTCGAGGGAGAATTCAAGATCAATAACTTGGTGCGCGGCGTGATCGCCTTTGCGACCTGCTCCGCGGTCAGAACGAAATCTGTCTCCTCGGTTTCGATGAAGACCGGCTTGCCGCCCGCAAACACGATCACTTCCGGAAACGTGACCCAGTAAGGTTTCGGAATCACCGCTTCATCGCCGGGATTGATCAGCGTCACGACGGCGTTGAAGATCGCCTGCTTGCCGCCGGCTGTCGCCATCACTTCCGACGGTTGATATTCGGTTCCGAACTGTCGTGCGTAGAAGTCGATGATCGCGCGTTGAAGCTCGCGAATGCCACCCGCTGACGTGTACTTCGTACGGCCCGCGGCCATTGCCTTGGCGGCTGCCTGTTTGATGTTTTCGGGAGTATCGAAGTCCGGCTCGCCTGCGCCGAAGTCGCAGACGTTTGCGCCCGCGGCGCGCAGTGCTTCCGCTGCCTGCATGGCGGCCATCGTGGCTGACGACTGCATCCGAGCGACATTTTCAGAAACGGGAAATGACGACATAGCGGGCCAGGTTTTCATTTGTCGGAGATCTTTTCCTTCATCCGTTTTTCGACCAGCGGCGGGACGAGTCCTGCGACGGTGCCGCCCAAGTGAAACACTTCTTTGACGAGCCGCGAACTGACGTAAGAATAACTCTCCGCGGGCATCATGAACACGGTCTCAATGCCCGGTTCCAGCCGGCGATTCATCAGCGCCATCTGGAGCTCGTACTCGTAATCCGAGATGGCGCGGATGCCGCGCACGATCACGTCCGCCTGTTGGGCCACCGCGTATTGAACGAGCAGTCCGCTGAACGAGTCAACGCGCAGAGTGCAACGTCCGCGGTCGATCTGCTGCAAGACTTCGGCGAGCATCTCGCGCCGCTCTTCGACTGTGAAGAGCGGTTGCTTATCGGGGTTCACGAGGATGCTGATGATAATCTCGTCGAAGAGTTTGCAGCCGCGCTCGATAATGTCCAGGTGGCCGTTGGTAACGGGGTCAAACGAACCGGGGTAGATGGCGCGCCGCATGCAGAGGCATGTTATGTAAATTCGGCCATCCAGTCCACAGGATTTACAGAAGTAATAGGTTTATGCTTCAATACGCTTTGACAATTCGCGTGGTGAGTTAAAGCGACTTGCGGCCACGTAAAATAATCCGCTAAACAGCTCGATGAGTCGTTTTCGAGGCTCCGCGTTGTTAAGCGCGGGGCCTTTTGTTAGTTATGCCGAACCTGCTCGATACCCTAAAAGAACGAATCGTCGTCTTCGACGGCGCGATGGGCACCAATCTACAGGTCCAGAACCTGACGCTCGACGACTTTGGTGGCCCGCGTTTCGAAGGCTGTAACGAAAATCTGCTCGTGACCCGGCCCGACGCGGTAGAGAACGTGCACCGCGCGTTTCTCGAAGTGGGCTGCGACGTCGTCGAAACCAACTCGTTCAACGGCACGCCAGTCGACTTCGCCGAATACGGCATCGCGGAACAGGCGTACGACATGAACGTGCGCGCCGCGAGTCTCGCCAAGCGACTCGCCAACGACTTCTCCACCAAAGACAAACCCCGCTGGGTCGCGGGCTCGATGGGCCCCGGCAGAAAACTTCCGACCCTGGGCCACATCTCGTTCACCGACTTGCGCGATGCGTACAGCGTCCAGGTGCGCGGCCTGCTCGACGGCGGCGCCGACTGCCTGATCGTCGAAACTTGCCAGGACGTGCTGCAAACGAAAGCGGCGCTCTCGGCGATCTTCCAGCACTTCGCAGACACACGCAAACGCGTGCCGGTGATCGCGCAAGTCACGATCGAAGTCTTCGGTACGATGCTCAACGGCACCGAGATAGCCGCCGCGCTGACTGCGCTCGCGCCGTTCCCGATCGACGTGATCGGTATGAACTGCGGCACCGGTCCGCGCAACATGACCGAGAGCATTCGCTATCTCTGCGAGAACGCGCCGCTGCCGGTTTCAGTGTTGCCAAACGCCGGCTTGCCTTCGGTCGTCGAAGGCAAGATGCACTACGACGAAACGCCCGAGAGCTTTACGGCGCAACTCGTCCACTTCGCAAGTGACTTCGGCGTCAACGTCGTCGGCGGCTGCTGTGGCACCACGCCGGCGCACCTGAAACTCGTCGTCGAAGCGATGCAACGGATCACACCGAAGCAACGCAACGTGGGCCCGCTCGTACCTGCCGCGTCGTCGATCTACTCGCAACAGCCTTACGTGCAGGACGCCTCGTTTCTGATCATCGGCGAACGCGTGAATGCAAGCGGCTCGAAAAAGATGCGCGACCTGCTGAACGCCGCGGACTGGGACGGTCTCGTCGCACTCGGCAAGGAGCAGGAGCGCGAAGGCGCGCACATCCTCGACGTCAACGTGGATTTCGTCGGGCGCGACGGCGAAGCTGACATGCACGAGCTCGCCTCGCGGCTGGTGACGAACGTCAAGATCCCGCTGATGTTCGATTCGACCGAGTGGCAGAAGATGGAAGCCGGGCTGCAACACGCCGGCGGCAAGTCGATCCTGAACTCGACAAACTATGAAGACGGCGTGCCGCGTTTTCTGAAAGTGATCGAGCTCGCGAAGCGCTACGGCGCGAGTGTTGTGATCGGCACGATCGACGAGGAGGGAATGGCGCGCACGGCTGAAGGCAAGTTCAAGATTGCGAAACGCGCCTACGACCAGGCGACAGGCGAATTCGGCTTGTCTGCGTCCGACATCTTCTTCGATCCGCTGGCGCTGCCAATCTCGACCGGGATTGAAGAAGATCGGCGAAACGCGCTCGAAACGATCGAAGGAATCAAACGAATTAAGCGTGAACTGCCAGGCGCGTTCACACTGCTGGGCGTATCGAACATCTCTTTTGGGCTGACTCCCGCCTCGCGGGTCGTATTGAACTCCGTGTTTCTGCACGACGCAGTTGAAGCGGGACTCGACGCCGCCATCGTCAACGCCAGCAAGATCGAGCCGCTGAATCGTATCGGCGAAAAGGAAACACGCGTCGCACGCGAGTTGATCTACGACGAGCGCAAGTTTGAAGGCGACGTTTGCGTGTACGATCCGCTGGTCGAATTCACGAAGCTCTTCGAAGGCGTGAAGTCGAAGACGACGAAGAAAGCGACGAAGGGCGACACGGTTGAGGAGCGGCTGAAGAACCACATCATCGACGGCGAGAAGATCGGGCTCGAAAATGAACTGAAGGTCGCGCTCGAAACACATCCGGCGCTCGACATCATCAACAACATCCTGCTCGACGGCATGAAGGTCGTCGGCGATCTCTTCGGCAGCGGACAGATGCAGTTGCCGTTTGTGTTGCAGTCGGCGGAGGCCATGAAGGCGGCCGTGCGTTTTCTCGAGCCGTTCATGGAGAAGAAGGGCGGCGCGACTGCGAAGGGAACTATGGTGCTCGCGACCGTCAAAGGCGACGTGCACGACATCGGCAAGAACCTCGTCGACATCATTCTCACGAACAACGGCTACAAGGTCCACAACCTCGGGATCAAGCAGCCGATCGAGGCGATCTTGCAGGCGGCTGAGGAAACTAGCGCGGACGCGATCGGCATGAGCGGCTTGCTCGTCAAGTCGACGCTCATCATGAAAGACAACCTCGAGCTGATGAACGAGCGCGGGATCAAGGTGCCGGTGATTCTGGGCGGCGCGGCGTTGACGCGGCGCTACGTCGAAGACGATCTGAAGTCGATCTATCACGGGCGGCTGTTTTACGCGCACGATGCGTTTGCTGGTCTGCACACGATGGATCAGTTGGTGGGGAATACGGACCGAAGCGAAAAGAATGGATCAGGGCAGGGGATCGTCCCGCCGGCTGCGGAAGAGGATGTTGAAGATCTCGTCGGCGAGGAGGCGAAACTCGGCGTGCGCAAAGCGGCGCGGCCGCGTGGCGCGCAACCGAGCAGCGACACAACCCACACAACACGTTCAGACGTGAATCCCGAAGTGTCGATTCCGTCGCCGCCGTTCTACGGTTCGCGCGTCGTCGAAGACATCCCGCTCGACGACGTGTTTGCTTTCGTGAACGAGACGGCATTATTCAAAGGCCAGTGGCAGTTCAAACAGGGCAAGACGCCGCCGGAGCAATACCAGGCGCTCGTGCGAGACAAAGTGCGTCCGGTTTACGAGGAGCTGAAGGAGCGTTCGAAGCGTGAACGGCTGCT
>JBKPPP010000292.1:0-10611 GCA_046733615.1 Acidobacteriota bacterium
CGGGTGCCGATCGTCTACAACACGAACGCGTACGACGCTGTTTCGGTGTTGCGACTGCTCGATGGGATCGTCGACGTCTACCTGCCGGATTTGAAGTACGCGGACGACGAGTCGGGTTACCTGTATTCGAAGGTGAGCGGCTACAAGGAGTTTTCGCGGCTCGCGTTGAAGGAGATGTTCAGGCAGACGGGCGATGAGCTCGTGTTCGATCGAGACGGACTGCTGAAACGTGGACTCGTCATCCGATTGCTGGTGCTGCCGAATGACATCGGAAGCGTGCGCGAATCGATCGAGTGGATTAGAGACGAGCTGAGCCCGCGCGTGGCGATCTCGCTGATGGCGCAGTATTACCCGACGCACCAGGCGGAGACGAACAATCGCTACGTGCTGTTGTCGCGGCGAATTCGTGAATCCGAATGGGTGAAAGCGACGGCGGCGCTGGAAGAGTTAGGAATGGAAGAGGGTTGGGTGCAGGAGTTCGACGGCGCGTCGTTCTACTACCGGCCCGACTTCAACGACGCAGAGCGGCCGTTCAAAGACATTCGCGACTTCGAAGGCTAGGTCTCGTATCTCACCGCGGGGCTGCCGGCCGGGTAGAACACACCAAGCAAGCGCAACTCGCCGGTGCCCGTGTTCTCGACGCAGTGCACCTGGCGCTTCGGCAGGTAAACACACGACCCGAAACTGATGGGCGTGCTGCTTTCACCGATCCAGGCGCGTCCTTCACCACGCAGGATAAACAGCACCTCTTCATACTCGTGAAAATGATCGGGCGCGCGACCCGGCGGAATCGAGCCGACAAACTGCGTCACTTCCGAGTCGATCAAGACTCGATACCAGCGATCGCCTGTCGGCATCGCGCGCTGATCGGCGAGGCGCACGATGGGATGGTTTTTTATTCCTTCCTGACGCGGAACTTGCGAACTCACGAGAGTCACTGACTCGCTGCCCGGATTCTCCACGCGAAAGCTCTGTCCGGCGCCGATAAAAATACCGGATTCAGGTTCAACCTCGTGCGCAATCTCGTCGATGAAAAGCCTGCAACTACCCAACGAAAAAAGCACTTCATCGGTCTCTTCGTTCCGCAGTAAGGGCGACGCGCCCGGAGCAAACTCGAGTATGCGCAGCGAGATGGCTTTCGCACCGGTTTCCGGCCCGATCTGATTCCGGATCTCGAGCGTGCCGTCGCGCATTACGATTTGCTCTGGTTGAGATGATGAGTCGTGTGCTCGGTGACGGAGCTGAGCTGCTGATTGGCCGCCGCTGGGCCGAGCTCGTTCGTCAGAGTTGCCGCCGCAGGCGCTTCATAGCGCGGCCAATTCTGAGTCGAATCAAGCACCTGCTGCGCGAGCGCGTCGCTGTGGTCGCCCGGCAGTCGCTTGCGAAGCGTTGTAAACAGCAGTCCGTTGATGATGATTCCGAGTCCAATCATCAACGTGACGATGCCGGGAAACATGAACGGGAAGAAGTCGATGTCGGCGAGCACGAAGATAAATGCAGTCACAGTGAGACCGAAACCCACCGCGGCGGTGATAACGCCCGTGCGCAGCCGTCGCAGACGTTTTTCTTCAGGCGACTCGAGAAACTTTTCAAACGCCGGCAGAACGTCTTCCGCAACGTGTTCGAGATCCTTGCCGGTGCGCATCTGCCGGATCTGATCCGCGACCGCCAGCCCGATCTGTTCGCGGGCGGAAACAGCGGATGCGGTGATTGCGTCGGGACGTTCGAGTGTGGTGCGAACGGCGCGCAGGTCAGTGCCGCAGGCGCGGCAATACTGGGCGAGTTGGCGTTCTTCAGAACCGCAGGACGGGCAGTACATTCCACGACCTCCAATCACGGCAGAATGCCATCCGGCACTTCCCACGGACGAATCTTCAATGCCAGCCGTCCAGCCTTAACGGCCGGATCTGTGTTCGCGAGTTCTTGCGCTTCTTCGAGGGTATTTACTTTGAAAACAAAAATGCCGCGCAGTGTGCCGTCGTCGCCAAACGGGCCGGCAACGACGAGCTTCTTCATGGCGGCGAGCCGGTTGATGTTGTCGATATGCGCCTTTTGAATCGCCTCGGTCGCCGGCGTCTTTTCCGGCGTCCACTTGTCGCCGCGCATGAGAAACGCGAGATACGCCGTGGTCGTCCCTTCGAAGGAGGCTGGCTTTTTCATCACGTCTTCGGACCACCACGGATGCGTCTCGATCGTGAAGAACCGGGCCGCAACCGCCGGGTCGCCGTTTATCCATCCGAGCGCCTCTTCGGCTGACTGGGTGCGAAAGATTATGACTCCGGCGAGCTCCGGATCGTTCTTGACCGGCCCCGCGATCATTGCTTTGCCCGACGCAATCAACGACGACACATACTGAATGTGCTGCCGGCGCACCGGAGAGTTTTGCCAGTTCGGCGGAAAGGCGTTGGAGCCGCGCTTCACGAGCGCCATTTGAAACTGAACCAGTTTGTTTCCGGGCTTGTTTTCGGGCTTATTTTGGGGTTCATGTTCTTGCGCAAAGACGGGAACGCAGAGAAAGGCAATCAGGAGCAGGGCTTTTTTCATCGAAGCGGGTCCTCGTTCGGGAATAGACGAAAAACACAGGCTACCGGTTCCGGCGATTATAGCTGGCGAATTGCGAAACGAGAATTTGGGATTTAAGATCCTGCGAGTCCCATGCGAGGAGTTGTCCATGAAGAAGTTGATCGCCCTGGTTCTATCTGTTGGTTTCTGCGGTGTGGCCGTCTCCCCGGTCTTCGCGCAGAATCCACCCACGCAGCAACCCACGACCGAAGAGCAGGAAAAAGAGAAGGCTGAGCGCGAGAAGAACGCGTATTTGCTGCTCGATCGCGTGATCGACGAGGCGCAGTCACTCAGGCTCGCCGAGAACCGCGCGCGCGTGCAGATCACCGCCGCCGACATGCTGTGGGACAACAATCAGGGCCGCGCCCGTTCTCTGTTTGCGCAGGCGGCTGAAAGCGTCGCCGAGTTAGGACGAAACACGCAACCCGCGAATCGCCGCGGTCCCGGCGGCCCGCAGATCGCAGATCGGCGCGCGTTTCAACTGCGTCAGGAACTGGTTCTCGCCGCTGCTCGTCACGATGCGCCGCTCGCGTATCAATTGCTCGCGGCGACCAAGCCGCCCGCACAGCCAACCCAGAACACGGGCGATCCACGCAATCCGCGGCTTCAGATCAATGCGGAAGACAATCTCGAACAGACGCTGCTCAGCCGCGTCGCTGCGCTCGATCCGAAGCTGGCGGCGCAGAACGCCGAACAGATGCTCGAGAAGGGCCAGTTTCCCCGCACAATTGCCGACGTGCTGATTGAACTTCAGAAGCAGGACGCGGAAGCAGCAACAAAACTCGGCGACAAGACGGTGAAGAAGATCCAGGCCGCAAACCTTTTGACCAACAACGAAGCCGCCGGCCTGGCGCAGTCGCTGCTGTTGCGGCGCCCGCGCGTGCCGGAAGGAACGACTCAGCCGGCCGGTACAGCGACACAACCGGCCGCGGCGACATCATCAGCGCCGCCGTTGCTCGATCAAGCCACGTACGTCGAATTGCTCGGAACGGTAGTCGATCTCAGTTTAAAGGCTACCCCGGCCACGCAGAACACCGCGGCCACGCAGAACACGCAGCGTGGTCCAGTGCAACGCGGGCGGCCGCAGATCGTTGCTAACGGCACCGTGCAGTACACGACGTCGCCGCAGCCGACTGAAGCGCAGCTCGAGCAGATGGGCGCGCGTCGAATGCTCAGCGTGCTGCAATCGCTGTTGCCGATGGTCGAGCAGTATCTGCCGGCGAAGCTGCCCCAGGTCCGGCAAAAGCTGACTGACGCCGGGATCGCTTCTTCAACGCAGAACATGGCGCGGCCTTTCAACATCCCGCAGGCAAATGCAACCACCGACGAACTGCTGCAATTCGCGGCAGCGGCGCCGCCGCAGATGCAGTCGCGTTACTATCAACAGGCTGCGGCGAAAGCTCTCGAAGAGGGTAACACCGATCGCGCCCGCCAGATCGCGACCGATCACCTCCAAGCCGATGCTCGCGACAGCGTAATGCAACGGATCGATTTCCGTGAGATGACGCAGAAGGCCGACGGCGCGCGGCTGGACCAGGTGCGGCAAATGGTTGCGAAAGCCCCGACGGACGAGGAGCGGCTCAGCTTGCTGCTTCAGTTGGCGCGCGACAGTGAGAAGAGTAATCCGAAAGTCGCGCTTCAATTGCTGGAAGACGCGAAGGCGATGACGAGCCGCAGGGCCGCGAACTACGATCAGTTCGAACAGCAGCTTCGCGTTGCACACGCTTATGCGGCGCTGGATCCGGCGCGCAGTTTCGAAGTTATGGATCCTGCGATCAGCCAGCTCAACGAGCTGCTGTCCGCCGCGTCAGTATTAAATGGTTTTGAGCTCAACATGTTTCGCGACGGCGAGATGACGATGCAAGGAGGGAGTTCACTGACCGCGATGGTGAACCGAGTCGGTCAGGAGCTGGCGCTGCTCGCGCGCAGCGACTTCGCGCGTTCGGAAACACTCGCGGGGCGATTTCAGTTTGCCGAGCCGCGCATCATGACACGCCTGACGATCGTGCAAGGGTTACTAGGGGTCCGCTCGACGCTGGCAGGGCCAGCAGTGTTCCGTTACTAGTTTGCTCAGGTTTTTTCTCAGACTCGGGATCTTTGGGCTTTTTCTGCTGAGTGCCCTCGACTCGTCGTTTCTGGTCCTTCCTTTCGGAAACGATCTACTCCTCATTGCGCTCGTGAGCTCAGGCCGCGGCAGCCTGATGTGGATTCCGTACGTGCTCGCGTCGGCCGCCGGATCGATCGTCGGGGTTTTTGTGATCGACGTCCTGATGCGCAAAGCGGGTGAGAAGGGCTTGGAACGTTTCGTCAGTGAGCAGAAGGTCGAGAAGCTCAAGCAGAAGCTCAAGAACAAAGGTTTCGTCACCGTCTTCCTCGCTACACTGCTGCCGCCGCCATTTCCTTTCACGCCCGTGATCATGACCGCGTCTGCGTTGCAAACTCCGCGCGGCAAACTGCTCGCATCCGTCTTCGTGGGCCGTCTCGTCAGGTGCAGCATCGAAGCGATCCTCGCTCTCTACTTCGGACGCAAACTGATCTCTTACATCAAGTCGGACGTGATGACCTACGTGGTCTACGGCATGATCGCTGTTGCGGTCATTCTCAGCACTCTATCTTTGCTTACTTGGTTGCGGCGGAATTCATCGGGAGGTAGAATCCCCAGTCAAAAAATCTCCTGAAGGGAGCCGCACATGCCAGAGAGACGGGGCGTCCAGGCCACCGAAGAGGTGAAGGCAGAATGGTCGAATGCTTACAAGGTCTACCTCAGGGCGCCGGGTGACCGCTTTGATAAGAAGAAAGATCGAACCGCCCGCATCGATTACGTAGCCCAGGAAATGAAACTTACACGCAAACAGGCAAAGCGCCGCATTAGAAACTACGAAGCCTGGCAGAGAAACATCAAGAAAGGCATCGCTGCCCCCTAAAACTAAACCTAACCGGACGAGCTAAGCCGCTGCTGTGCTTACGCGTCTAACCGCCCGGTCCATCCCAACCCTTGCAACATTTCTTGGATTGAATCTCTCGCGGACCAGTGTGAACTCACCGCACTGGGCCAGCGGATCACTTAGTGCCTTTCAATTCCTTGTACATGTCTTCGACGTTTGGCCCGGCGAAGTTTTGAAACGCAAACGCCTTGTACTTCTCCGGCAGCTTCAACTGATCTTTTGCCTGTTCGATCGTGAGACCGTCGGAGATCGCCTGCTTCACTCGAGTGCGCAGATCGTCGAGGTAATCTCGAAACTCGCGAATGTCTTCCGCGGTCGCCACTTCGCCGTGACCGGGCACAAACTTCGCCGTCGGATAGTCGTGCAAAATCTTATCGAGCGAGGTAATCCAGTCGGTGACACTGGCATCGACCAGGTTTGGCAACGTCTTTCGCCAACCCATATCGCCCATGAACAGCACGTTCGTGTCGGGAACGTAGGCCAGCAAGTCGCCGCCGGTGTGTCCCGGTAGCGTGAAGAGAATTACTTTCCGTTTGCCTAAATCTACGTGGTCAAACTTGCCCGGCGCGAAAGCGATGGTCGGATTCGTCAGCTTGATCGCCATCATCGCGTCAATCCGGTTCACCTGGCGCTCGAGTGTCGCTCGCTTGTCTGCTTGATCGGCGGGAGTCTCGCTCAACTGTTTTGCCGCTGCGTCGCGTCGCTTCTGCAACTCCTCGGGCGCGGGAAGAAAGCGCTTGTTCTTCACTGTCTGCCACTCCATCACTTTTTCGTGCGCGACGATCGGCACGCCGCGAGCGACGAGCACCTGGTTGCCGCCGGTGTGATCGAGATGGTAGTGCGTGTTCATCGCGTACTTGAGTGGCTGTTTGGTCTCGGTTCCGATCGCGCCGATCAGATCTTCAACCGCGGCGGGCGTGAAGAAAGTATCGACCATCAACACGCCGCTGTTTCCGACGACGAAGCCCGCGTTTCCGGAAGCCAATCCGCCCGATTTCGCAATCGCCGCGTAGACGCCGTCCGCGACTTTGACGAGCGTGAAATTGTCTTCAGCCTTTGGCCCAGGAAGGACCAGCAACAGTGCGATCAAGAGGAAGATTGTGATTTTCATGGTTAGTGGTCTTTGATAATACAACAGGTTATAGTGTGGCCCTCCCCCTCAATCTCAGGAGGCCGTGATGAGACTTAACTACCAAAATCGTCAACTGTGGCTGGGCATGTTTGTTCTCCTTACTCTGGGGATGGTGCTTATGTCTTCTTGTACTGACAATCCGACTGTGGACACGCGCACCGCGACGGGCGAAGACGCTGAGAAGTTTATCAGTGCCGCGGAGAAGCGACTGCTGGATCTGAGCGTCAAAGCGGGCCGTGCGGACTGGGTCAAGAGTACCTTCGTGACGGACGATACTGAAGCGCTCGCAGCCGAGGCCAACGAGCAACTGATCGCCGCGACCACCGAGCTCGCCGAACAGGCGACTCGCTACGAAGGACTCAACCTGTCTCCTGACGCGAAGCGCACTCTCAAACTGCTGAAGCTTTCGCTCACGCTGCCGGCGCCGAAAGATCCAACCGAACGCGCCGAGCTCACGCGGATCGCCGCGTCGATGGAAGGCGATTACGGTAAAGGAAAATACTGTCCGGATGGTGACAAGGGAAAGTGTCTCAGTCTGCCTGATCTGGAACAGATCATGGCGAACAGTCGAGACCCTGAGGAGTTGAAGAAAGCCTGGGTTGGCTGGCACCAGATCGCCGTGCCGATTCGCAAAGACTACGTGCGCTTCGTCGAGCTCAGTAACAAAGGCGCCAAGGAGATGGGCTTCAAAGACACGGGTGCGATGTGGCGCTCGAAGTACGACATGGAGCCGGACGCGTTCGCCGCCGAAATGGAACGGCTCTGGCAACAAGTCAAACCGCTTTACGATTCGCTCTATACCTACACGCGCCACAAACTCGCCGAGAAGTATGGCTCGGCTGTCGTGGCGGAAGACAAACCGATTCCGGCGCACCTGCTCGGCAACATGTGGGCGCAAACATGGGGCAACGTCTATCCGCTGCTCGCGCCGGCCAATGCGGATCGCGGTTACGATCTCACCGCAATTCTCAAAGCGCGCAATACCGATCCGAAGCAGATGGTCCGTTACGGCGAAGGCTTCTTTACGTCGCTCGGTTTCGATCCGCTGCCGCCCTTGTTCTGGGAACGCTCGCTGTTTGTTAAGCCCGCCGATCGCGACGTCGTTTGTCACGCCAGTGCTTGGGACATCGACTACGAAAAAGACGTGCGCCTGAAGATGTGCATCCAGATCAACGAGGAAGATTTTTCAGTCGTGCACCACGAGCTCGGGCACAACTACTACCAGATGGCTTACTCGTCCAAGCCGTTCCTCTTTCGCGAGAGTGCAAACGATGCGTTTCACGAGGCGATCGGCGACACGGTCGCGCTGTCGGTGACGCCGCCGTACCTCAAGCAGCTCGGGTTGATCGATAAGGTGCCGGATCCGAGTGCCGACATCGGGTTCCTGCTGAATCGTGCGCTCGACAAGGTTGCGTTTCTGCCGTTTGGGTATTTGGTGGACCAGTGGCGCTGGAAAGTGTTTTCCGGCGAGGTTGGTCCGAACGATTACAACAAAGCCTGGTGGGAGCTGCGCGAGAAGTATCAGGGTATCGCGGCGCCGGTGGCCCGCAGCGAACAGGATTTCGATGCGGGCGCGAAGTATCACGTGCCGGCGAACACGCCGTACGCGCGTTACTTTCTCGCGGCGATTCTACAGTTTCAATTTCACCGCGCGCTGTGTCGTGAAGCGGGATTCAACGGGCCGCTCTATCAGTGTTCGATCTACGGCAACAAGAAAGCCGGCGAGAAGCTGAAGGCGATGCTGGAGATGGGCGCGAGCAAGCCCTGGCCGGAGGCGTTGAAAGCGATGACGGGTGAGGACAAGATGGACGCCACCGCCATCATCGACTACTTCGCGCCGTTGAAGACCTGGCTCGACGAGCAGAACGCGAAGAAGTGAGCCGCGGATTATTACCGAGCGATGGGGGAGATGCTGCGGTCGCGGAGGACGTAGTGTTGAATCTGCGTCTCTCGAACCACTTCCGCCATTTGAAACTGTCGCAGAACTTCCGGCGGCCAAACCCGATGCGCACGGCCCTCGCGAACGGTCGCGTGGCTCACCCGCATGAATTCGTCACTGGACGGCACTACGGTTTTGCGGTTGATGAGTGAAAACAACCTGGGACGACGGCTAGCCGGGGCCAGGCTGAGCGAGATCGTGTGGTTTTTGTGGGCTAGTACTTTCACGATCTAAAGGCAGTGACAATCGCCCTGCCTTTCCATAAATTCCCGCCACCGCCCAAACAAAAAGGGTGACCCGAAAAGGGCCACCCTCAGTGAAGTTCAAGTCAACCCTACCAATTATGGCCAGCGGTTGCCCCAACGACCTCGCCGGTTGTTGTAGGCATAACGCTGGTAACCTTCACGGTACCCCTGCTCGAACGCGTCGCGAAAGATCTGCTTGTACTGGCCTCTGTTGCCGTAGTAGCCGTTGTAACCTTCCGTGGCGTTTCTCCAGTAGTGTGAACGCTGCGGGCTATAGCTCTGTCCGCGCTGCGCGTCGGCTGCACCCACGTTCAAGCCGTAGCTGTAGCCTTGCTGGCGCGCGACCTGATAGCCGTTGTTGCGATAACGGTCATCGCGTCGATAACGATCATCGCGTCGATAGCGGTCATCGCGATCTCTGCCGTACCCCCAGGGATATTGGGCCTGAACGCTCGTGCTGGCGATTGTTGCGAAACCAATAATCAGGAAGAGTGCCAGTAGATAACCGCCTATTCGCTTACTCGAGTAATTCAGTCTCATTTGTATACCTCCCTACGCGGCAGGTTTTGGCAAATGCCATGCCTGGGGGCGGAGGTCGTTTTTGTAGCAGATTACTGCCGGTTCCGGACACGATATCGTGCGCGAATGAACGACATCAGTTCAGTAGGTTCAAGCTGGCCGTTGCAGGTAGGATCTAAGTTCCGGGCGGGTCGCTTTGCGCACCAGCGCGCTCTTCGCTTTCCACTCCATCGCCCGGCTCAGCTCGATCAGAAAATGAGTCTCGCCAGATTCGAGCGAGGCGATCGGTACGCCGTCGTGATAGAGAATTCGATTGCTCGTGTGTGAAGTGATCCGGTTGCCTGGCATGATCACGCCGACGAGGTTCAAAGGATCGGCGGCGCTCACGGAGATCAAACTGTCCTGCGCGCCTTCGCGGCGAATCGCGCGCAACATTCCGACCGCGTCGGCCAGCGCAAACTGCTCTCCGGAAATACCACCCACGAAGCGTCCACCGCGAATCTCGCCGCGCGCTTCGAGTCGATGATAGATGCGCAACAGCACGCGCCACGGCAGGGTGATCCCTTCGCGTTCGAGCAACCGTTTGAAGACTACGCCGTAACGCTTCAGCAGCGTCCAGGCGACTTCCTCAGCCTTCTCGTGATCGATCGGTTTTTGGTTGCCGCGCGAAGAGCTTTGCTCGTTTCCGTTTTCACGGTGGATGATCGACCAGCGGCCGGCACTGGCCATTTCGTAAACCGGCTGGCGATGTTTGCGACGTGCGGCGGCCTGGGTCTTGCGACTTCCGGGCGTGAGTAGAGCGCGCAGGCCGGTGAAGCTATCTGAGACGACGACGCCATTCGCGACCAGTTCAGCCAGCGATTCTTCGACCTGGCTGCGCAGCAACTTTGTGTTCTCGACGATATCAGTAAAGAACGAAGCGCCGCGTGTTTTGAGATAGCCATAGACGACCTGCGTCGTCGTGGAGAATTCGTTTTCGATGCCGGCCTGCAACTGCGGGAAGACCGAGCTCCAGAGCGCGAAGTTCTTGCGACGCAGCAGCGCGATGGGTGTGTTCTTGACCGGGCCGGCGCCGCGTGGTCTGTCGGTGGCATTCTCGGCGGGCATCGAGCGCAGTGGCGGCGTCAACCTGGCCCAGACGACTTCGCCTGACAAACAGAGCGCGTCGAGCCATGCGGGATCGTATTCGACGAGGCGTGACGGAAGCAGCTCGCCTTCCCAGGCGGCGGCGGGCGCTTCGAACCCTTCCAACTGCTCGATGATCGCGCG
>JBKPPP010000293.1:0-12023 GCA_046733615.1 Acidobacteriota bacterium
TTCGCGCTCACGCCTCAGCGAATCGAATAACGAACCAACGTGCGCGGAAAGATGCGAACCGAAACAGGCATCTGACCGATCGGCGTCGCCGGTGATTTCAACAACTCTTCGGCTTTCTTGTTGTACACCGCTTCGTTTAGATCGTTGTCGGGACTGATCACCGCACCCTTCAACGCCGCGCCGACAAACACTCCCTTGCTGCGCGAGTACGATAGAATGCCCGCATCGAGACGTGGATTCGTCGACGCTGCTGCTTCGCGGCCGACCGGGCCCGCAGCGATACTCGCCTCACCGCCGAGCTCAAACTTATCTTTCAGCAAACCATTCAGACCGCTCTCATTCATGATCAACAGAATGTAGTCAGTCTTCTGCGCGCCGATCTGTGGTCCAAAACTGCCACCGCCGAGATTGAAAAACGCCGGCGCTGACCAACCCCCTTTTACACGACGGCTAATCACGCCCTGACCGCCGCGTCCGCCAAACACGAATGCAGCCTTGATCACGCCGGGAAAGACGGCGATTGCTTCCGCGGTGTCGAGCATCTCCTGCGGAATGGCTTTGTCTTTCACGTTCATGATTTCAGTGAACGTCTCGGCGGCTTCACTCGCGTGCCGCGCAGCGTCCTTTGTTCGAGAACTTTTCTGGGCAGGTGCGACCGAAGCAGTTAATACTAGTAATGCGACAAGACAGAATGCGAAAAATGCACGAAGCGATAACATGATGGCTCTTCCTCCGAGTCTACGATGCAGATTCACTAAGATAGTTTCCCCAGGGCGTGGGACACGCGACCAGCTCGCGCCGCTCGGCTCGTGCGCGCCCGCAATGTAAACTAATCTTTCAAAGTCGTTACAAATCTGTTTCCCTGTTGACAGTTTTTTGTCGGCTATAGTATTAAATCTCGACCTTTGAGACGAACCTCCTAGTTGTTCTCGAAGGCTGTCGCACCTCGCAACTGCGAATTATAAACTGTGCCCCAACTCAGTTTTGCCACGGTAGGACTAAGTCTGCCCAGTTAGCCCGATATTCACCTCACTGGCGTATGCAACTGGAAGTTGCTTTTGAAACTCTGTTCGCACAACTTCCCGGGTAGCTCGGTTGGACAAAAGAGTAGAAAAAATCCTGCAAATGATGAGAGACGACGTTCGTGGCGAACTCTCTCTCAGTGACCTCGCGCAATCGGTAAACCTCTCCGTTTGGCGACTGTCCCACATATTCAAGTCAGACGTGGGCGTGCCGCCGATCAAGTATCTCCGGCTGCTGCGGATGGAACGCGCCAAGAAACTCCTGGAATCGAGTTTTCTCAGCGTCAAGGAGATCGCGTACCAGGTCGGACTCAACGACGAGAGTCATTTCGTCCGCGACTTCAAATCAACCTACGGCTCCTCCCCGGCATGCTACCGCTCACAATTCCGCAACAACACCAACGACGATGCCGCTCGCGACAACAGCGCCAGCAAGAGTGAAGATGCGCACCAAGAAGGCAAGCCTTCGAGCAACGTGCGAAAACAACTCGCGTTAGTCGCCAAGCAGTCGATCCTGCCATCACTACAACTGCTGGTCGTGGCCGTTTCTTGTTTTTAAATCGGCGCGGAGCAAGATCCGCTAATGAACGACAAGAAACGCCAAGCAAGAGATCTTGTTATCCGAGATCTGAAATCGTAATCTGTGCCGCGTCTCAGCACCGAACGCAAAGTCAGAGTTCACCATCAATCTTTTTCGCGGTAAGTCATCTGACGTTACCTTTAACTGTTTCAGCAAAGCCCTCGCCTTTCAAACTGATCGCCTTTGCCGGGAAGTTGGACCAGAGACCGAGAGCTCACGGCTGCGGTCTAGCGCAAGGGTCATAACCCCCATAGCAAAGGATTCTAGATTTGAGGCCAACCCAACGGCTGAAAGGAGATTCTATGCCTAAAAACAAGGCAAAAAACCGGCAGAGAATTGAAAAGAAAACTGAAGGCACAATCAGTAGAAGAAATGTGCTCAAGATTGGAGCAGCAGCCGGGGCCGCGACGGTGTTGGCCCCAAGCATGATAGTGAATCGTAAGGCGTTCGGCTTTGCGGATCCGGTTGCTCCACCACTGACTCAATGCGTCTCAACGCCCGCGAGTCCGCCACACACGCCTTTTGTGGATGATCTACCGATTCCGTTTCCCGCGATCGACCAGCCACTGAACCCGCAGCCAACCGAGACTGCCAACCAAACTGCCGGTGAATGGGACCGCGCACCACATCAGCGCTGGGCCCAGTTCACGCCAGCTCACATTACGACTGAAATCGAAGCCAGACCGGGCCTGCATCAATTCCACTCCGACTTCGGCCCTTCGTACGTCTGGGGGTTCAACGGCGTCTATCCGGGACCGACCGTCCTCAATAGATATGGCAAACCCACCATCGTGCGGTTCCGCAACAGCACGCCGGCCAACGGCGATAACACGTTTGGCCACCCCGAGATCACGATCCACCTCCACAACGGCCACCACGGATCGGAGAGCGACGGCTTCGCGGGCGACTTCTTCCCCAGCGGCTTCTGGAAAGACAACCTCTACCCGAATTGCTACGCCGGCCTCGATCAGTTTGGCGGCAACGGCGACGTGCGGGAAAAGATGGGCACTTTCTGGTACCACGATCACCGTGCACAGTTCACCGTCAACAACAACGTGATGGGCTTGAACGGCATGTTCATCGTTTACGACCCGACGGATCCGGGCCACGAGCATCCGTCCGCGGGATCGTTGCAACTGCCGGGATATTACGGCGTCACGGACATTCCGCTCATCCTTACAGAGAAGCGGTTCTGTGCACTGGATGCGCAGGGACGAAACGAGATGGTGAATGCGGCCGGCGGCGACAAGTGGATCGTCAACGGCGCGATTCAGCCGAAGTTCAAGGTCAGAAATCGAAAGTACCGGTTCCGAATTCTCTCTACCGGACCGACGACGGCTCAATGGGATCTCAGGGTCATCGGACCGACGGGCGCGATCGAAACGATCACTGTGGTCGCCACTGACGCCAACTTCCTCGAGCACCCCGTTCCGCTCGATGCGGGCGCGAATGCCGCCAACAGCAACGCCGTCGTGGGGGCAACGATTGTCACTCCGGGCGCGCTGCGAGTGAACGTCGCCGAGCGCTACGACGTGATCATCGACTTCGGGAAATACGCCCCAGGCTCTTCGTTGTATCTCACGGACGTCAGGAGCATGAACGTCAACCCGGGAAACGTGAACCCCCCGGGGCTACCGCCGGGACTCAATATCGGCAACGTCATCATGCGGTTTGACGTGGTGAACAAAGAGACCTGGTTTCCGGCCGACACACCGGCCATTCCGGAGACCCTCTGCGCGATGCCGGATCCCATTGTGCCCGACACCACCTTCACGTGGAATTTCAATCGCGATCCCGCGGGAACCGTCCCACGCTTGTTCAAGATCAACCAGCGCACCTTCGATCCCGATGTGCCGCAGCACTGCATCATCCGAGGCACCTCCGAAGAGTGGCTGATCAACAACAATGCGGACGTCGGTACGAACTGGGCCCACCCCGTGCACATTCACTTCGAGGAATTTCGGATCATCAAGCGCTTTGCGCTCATCGGCGGCGTAAACACCGAAGTTCCGGTGCCTGTGCTGTACCGGGGAAGGAAAGACGTAACCAAGGTCGAGCCCGGAGAAGGCGCACTGATCAGGATGCGGTTCCGAGACTATCTCGGCAGATACCTGATTCACTGTCACAACATGGGCCACGAAGACGCATTCATGATGGTGCATTGGCAGATCGTTCCTGACGCAGCCGCCAAGGCAGCATGCGACGCGACGATTGTCCAGGCTAACAAGGAGTTCGAAGCCAAACTCCGAAATGAGGAGGTGTCGTAATGGATAGAAGATCACTGATCAGCAAAGTGTTCACGCCGCACCGCTCATCGCCGGGTGCTGCGAAGTTCACCAATGCGGTGCTTCGAACACAAGACAATAAAGAGGTCAGGTTCTACGACGATCTGATCAGAGGCAAACAAGCCGTGATCAATCTGATGTACGCGGAGTGTCACGGCGCCTGTCCTCTGGTGACTACGATTCTCAAGCGAACGTATCGCGACCTGAAAGATCGCATGGGTAAAGATCTTTTCTTCTACTCGATCTCGGTAAAACCAGAGGACGATACGCCGGCGGCGTTGAAGCACTATGCCGAGACGCGCGGGGCCGATCTTCCCGGCTGGTATTTCCTGACAGGCGATCCCTACGACATCGAGACGATCCGCTTCAGGCTCTTCAACATGGGCCATCCGGGGATCGACCTTGATTTCGCGATGCACTCCGGCACGTTCCGCATCGTCAACGACGCGACCAACTACTGGGGCCACGCTGAGGCGTTTGCCAGTCAGAAGAATCTTCTGAAACGCATCGCCTGGGCCGATCCCTACAAGTCGTACGCAGAGTGGGCGAAGGAGAGCCGGGCTCGTCAGGTCCTGATCGATGCCGAAATCAAGAAATACGGCTACCGGAGAGACGTCTGAGATTGCGGCATTGGTCCGCCAGGCTCGGGGTTAGAACCTCTGAGCTTGCACGGATGAAGTCAAGACCAGGAGTAGGAGCGGCATACGCCGGCTTCTATTCCTGGTCAGACGCCGCATTGGCGCAACAGCGCCAGGGCAAATTCAACACAAGCACCGGGTGAAAACATCATGAAACTTACTGCCACAATCTCGCTGCTGGCTCTCATGCTTCTGGGCTCGAGCGTCACCGCACTGGCCCAGGCAAAGAGTTGCTCCTTCGATATCGTCGGGACGTGGAAATCTCAGTACACAAGAACCGAGGCTCGACTTTATCAATTCGACGCGAACGGAGTAGTAACCGTGCTCTCCGCCGTCGGAAATGCCGCCCCGCACCAGATTGCTACCGCTAAATACGAGGTCGTCACTGATCTCGGCGCACCGAAGTCGGTTTCGTTTACCGCACCCGCCAAGAACCCGATATTCGAGTCGGTCAAACAGACGATGGACCTCTTCAGCTACGACGACACTTCCATCACTTTCTCAGTGCCGGACATGGGAACTACTCGCTGGACCAGAGTCGATCCCGACCGGTATTTCATCGTGCTCTCGGCACGCAAGGGAGAGTTCTACGATCAGAGCGGCTCTGCGTTTCCCATGGTTATCAAACTGGCCGGCGGAGTTTCCACCATCGACGCCTTTGGGATCTATTTGGATAAGGACGCACGGGCCTTTGGCGCCGTTCCGGCGGCCGTCTACAAAGATTATCTGCGAGAGGCGCGCAACGACTCTGAAACCACCCTGCGTCTCGAGATCAATTCGCGGCAATACGAGAGAGCGTTGAAGGTGATCAAGGAGTGGGAACGACGCGCACGCGAAAACGCGCTGCTTTACGTGACGGGAAAAGACATCTCGGACGATCCGACCGCGCTCAATAACATCCTGGTCGTCAAGGCGGTTGTCGAAACACTCAACCAGTGCTCGACCGATGTCAACCTGTACAAACTCAACTACGTTGTGGGCGACGACTGGATCACCAACAAGGTCAGTTCGGCGTTTGTTCCGTTCTACTACTTCAAGGAGCTCAGGCGCCTGAACGAGCCGCGACATATCGAGGACAAGAAGTTTCAGGAACTGGTGCATTTGCCGAACGTCGCTAGTCGCTAGTTTCGAGTGAAACAGGAAAGGCGAGAGATGAAACACTTTTTAATAATCAGCGCTGTGATGTTCACCGGATTCGGTTCGCTTCAGGTGTTGCGCGCGCAAGCGCCTGCGGCGCCTGATGAGAAGCGAGCGGCCCAGCCGCGAAGACGAGGTGGGATCTTCACCATGTACGCGCTTGATCCCCTGGCACGCACGTTCTGTTTCAGTGACGGGAAAGAAGGGATGACGTTTGCGGCTACCGACTGGGGCAATCGTTGCAGCGACCTTAGTTTCAGTAGCGCGGGCAATTTGGTGAGCGGCATTGAGGTCGATCGGCTGGCGGCAATCGTAGATCTCGGCACCGCGGACCAGCTTCGCGATCGATATGGCTTCGAAGACGCGGCCGGCGGCGGAACCGGATTCGCTTCGCTACATCTTCAGGGCGACAAGATCATGGTCCTGAAGCAAGACATCAGCAAGCAGGAATTCCAACCGCTACAGGAGGGTCCAAAACTCTTTACTGAAGTGGCGCCGGCTGCCACCGCGCCGATCAAGCTGGGCCACATTTACCTCGTCCGCATCGCGGATAAGAAAGACAAGAACTTCCAACAGCTCATTAAGCTGATGGTGATTGCGTATCGTCCTGAAGAAGCGGTGACGCTGCGATGGGAGTTGCTCTAATTCAGAGAGATGCACCCAACGGCGTAACAGCAACAAAATTCACCAGCGCTTCCAGAAAAAATGGAAGCAAGGTACGAACTTCCATCTTTGAAGGAGAACAGGTATGAGTCAAAATCTACAATTCAATACCAGCGGCACCGGCTTTGCCACGGGCACGATCTGCACTGATACGAACCTTTACAAATGTACCGACAACAAGGTCGTGTACATCGAGCACATCGCGGCAGGAACAGCCTTCCCGAACTTCCCGGGAGGAAACGGCAAAGGCAAGGCAACTTGGTTCAAGGTCACCCTCGACACCGACGGCGACAAAACCAACTTCCAGGCAGTCACGGCAGACTTCACCACGACCGCGGTGTAAAGACAACTCACCTGCCTGAGGTACTATCGAAGCACTCTTCCTGCTCGCGCCCTCCGACGTGAGCAGGAAGATGTCTACTCAATTCAGGGGTAACTATGAACTTCCTGCGCCTTACTACCACGCCGCTGCTCGCGGCGGCATTGCTATTCAGTGCCGCCGGCTCTTATAATGCGCCCGTAGCTTTAACAAACGCCGAACAGGCCGCATACTCAAAGAAGCCCGCGTCCTTTCATTACGTTTGTCCCATGCACCCGGACGTGACGTCCCCCAAACCGGGCAAGTGTCCGAAGTGCAAAATGAAATTGCAGAAAAAGCGGATCACGGATCCTGCCTAACTCACGGATTTGGCAATGCGCCGGCTTCTATCCATCCTCGTCGTACTCTCATCCCTGGCGATGCTGTTTCCAGTGGGCCTTGCCACAGCGCAACCAGCGACGATGGCGTGCTGCGCCGGGAAGAAAGAAGCGAACCATTGCCACGCGAAGCTCAAAACGAACCAGCCGGCCGCCGGACACAGTCATAACGGCCCCGCTTTCGAAACCGTTACTTCGCGTCATGCCTGTCACTCGGATTGCTGCGCCTGCTTTTTCTCGTCACGTGAACAGAAACGCGAGCGGGGAACAGTGCAGCCCATCGCGAGATACGTTCCACCCACATTAGTCGTCTCCGATTCCACTTACGTTCCGGCTGTCACTCCGGCAACCGACGAATACCAGATCACTACTCCTCGCGGTCCGCCAGCCTCCGTTCGCTAAAAAATTACGGCAAGTAATTCAAACGCGATCGGGAGGAATCATGAAGATCCGTGTATTGGTTGTTTGCTCCTGCCTGCTCGTCTCACTTTCGCAGGCAGTGCGAGCGCAACAGAACGTGACGTCGGGAACGCTGAGCGGGCGCATTGAAGACGCCAGCGGCGCCGTGGTGAGCGGCGCGAGCGTGACCGCGAAGAATATCGAAACAAATCAACGGCAGAGCACGACCAGCGACGAGGAAGGACGCTATCGCTTTCCTTACCTGCGCACTGGCGATTATGACTTGACGATCGACGCTTCGGGCTTTGCTACGGTAACGCGGCAGTTGACGGTGCTGGTGGGCCAGTCGCTCGAGTTCCCCGTGAAACTCGAAGTTGCCGGCGTGTCCGCACAAGTGAGTGTCGGGACTGAAGTGCCGCTGATCGAAACGGTGCGCACGCAAGTCACCGAAACGATCACACCGCGAGAGATCACGGAGTTGCCGCTGAACGGCCGCAACTATCTCGATCTCGCTTTGCTCGTACCGGCGGTTTCGCCGACTAACACCGGCAGCAATCAGCGTTTCGCCGAGACCTCAGCCGTGGCCGGCCAAGGCATCTCTATCGCCGGACAGCGCAACCTCTACAACAGTTTTATCGTGGATGGCGTGTCGGCAAATGACGACGCCGCGGATCTGACCGGAACGTACTACAGCGAAGAAGTCATCGATCAGTTTCAGGTCGTGACCTCCGGCGGCATCGCGGAGTTTGGCAGGGCTTCGGGCGGCGTGGTCAACATTCTCACGCGCTCGGGCACAAACGACTGGCGCGGTAACCTCTACGGCTTCTTCCGCAACCAGCGACTCGACGCGCGCAACCCGCTCGCGCCGACCAAAGATCTGCTGACGCAGGCCCAGTACGGCGGTACGCTGAGCGGACCGCTGCGTCGCGACCGCACTTTCTTCTTCACCAACTTCGAGCAGACGCGGAGAAACTACTCGACCGTCATCACGATCGCTCCCGGCGCCGTTACCGCCATCAACGATCGCTTGCGAGTGGTTAACTATTCCGGCCCGGCGATCGAAACCGGTGTCGTGCCGGCGAGTTTTGACACCACCAACTTCTTCGCGCGCGTCGATCATCGGATCGACCAGCGCAACCAGCTCAACGCACGCTACAGTCTCTATCACATCACTGCCGTGAACTCTCGCAACGTCGGCGGACTGAACGCCGTCAGCCGCGGCTCCGGTTTGGCGAACACCGATCAGACCGCGTTCGTCAACAACGTCACCACATTCAACAGCCGCACGATCAACGAGCTTCGCTTCCAGTACACCAACAGCCGACTCGACGCGCCACTAAACGACGAGATTGGTCCGGCTGTGGGAATTTCCGGCATCGCCAACTTCGGCACCGCGACTTTCTCGCCGCTCGCGCGCGATATCAACCTGCTCGAGGCCGTCGACAACGTCTCGACCCAACGCGGCGCGCACTCGCTCAAAGCGGGCGGAAACTTTCTCTACAATCGTCTCAACATTCTCTTCCCCGGCGCAGTTCAGGGTGTTTACAATTTCACCTCGCTCAACAACTTTCTCAGCGGCAACTATTTGAGTTTCCAGCAGGCGTTCGGCGGTCCGAACCAGTTTCAGTCGAATCCGAACGTGGGTTTGTTTGTGCAGGACGAGTGGCGGCTGCGTCCGGATTTCACCATCAACGCCGGCCTGCGTTACGACGCGCAGTTTCTGCCGGATCCGATTCAGACGGATGCTAACAACGTCTCGCCGAGACTCGGCATTGTCTACGCGCCCGGCGATCGCAGGACGGTAATCCGCGCCAGCTTCGGTCTGTACTACGACCGTATTCCGCTACGTGCGACCTCGAATGCGTTGCAGCGCGACGGCTCGAAGTACGTCGTGGTGCAGTTGTCGCCAACGCAACCCGGCGCGCCGGTGTTTCCGAACGTGCTCGCCGTGCAGCCTTCAACGCTGCCGACCAAGCCAAACATCACGCGCATCGATCCGAACATCGAGGCGAGTTACAGCCAGCAGGCGAATTTACAGATCGAACGCGAACTGCCGGGCGAAGCGGTGGTGTCGGTCGGCTATCTGATGGTTCGCGCCAAGCACCTGATTCTCTCGCGCAACGTGAACGTGCCGACCGTGCCCGCGTCAGCCGGAATTCCAAATCTGGGGCGGCCCGATCCGAACTGGGGCAACATCTCGCGGTTCGAGAGCTCCGGCACGTCGAACTACGACGGCATGGTCGTCTCTTTCAACAAGCGCGCGGCGCGCTGGGCCTCCGTGCGTCTCTCGTACACGCTGTCGAAGACGATCGACGACGCCGGGAACTTCTTCTTCTCGAGCCCGCAGAACAACTTCGACGTTCGCGATGACCGCGGCCTCTCGGATAACGATCAGCGCCACCGGCTCGTCGTGAGCGGAACGTTTGAAGCGCCACTGGAAAACAAGAGCAAAGGCGTCGAGCGCCTGGTGCGCGGGTTTCAGTTTGGCTACATCTTCACTTACGCGTCGCGTTTGCCGTTCAACGTCCTGCTCGGCAGCGATCGCAACTTCGACACGAACAACAACGATCGGCCGGTGGGGGTGGGCAGGAACACCGGGCGCGGTTTCGACTATGCATCGCTCGATTGGCGCGTGAGCCGTTCGCTGCGTTTGACCGAACGCGTGAATTTGCAACTGCTCGTCGAAGGCTTTAACGTTCTTAACCGGCCAAACTTGGGGATCCCGAATAACACGTTTGGCTCGGGCGCGAATCCGTTGCCGTCGTTTGGGCAGCCGACGGTCGCTTTCGATCCCCGGCAGTTTCAAATGGGAATCAAGCTTCAGTACTAAGACAATGTTGAAAATCGGAATTCTTTTGGTCTCTTTGGTATTCATGACGGGTTGCGCGCGTCTCGCCGCGGACGCCTCGCCCGGCACTGTTTTCACGGTTCAGGTCTCGGCGGACGGCGTCGATGCGGCCGAGCCGGTCACGGCGGCTGCGCCTGACGGAGGTTTCTACGTCGCCTGGGTCAATCACGGCGAAAACAATCAGGCCGACGTCATGCTGCGCCGTTACAATCACGAGGGCAAAGCGCAGAGTCCGCCCGTGCGCGTGAATCAACAAGCCGGAATCGCGACCGCCTGGCGTGGTGATCAGCCGAGTGTCGCCGTTAACGATCGTGCGGTTTACGTGCTCTGGACCGCGCGCGTCGAGTTGCAGGGAAAGAAAGGCACGGACATTTATCTTTCCGTCTCGAACGACCAGGGACAGACTTTTGCGAACGGCGTGAAGGTGAATGACGATCGTGTGCCCGGCGCGCACGGAATGCACTCGCTGGCCGTGGCGACTGACGGCCGCATTCACGTTGCGTGGCTCGACGAGCGAAACGTTCAGGCGCCAAAGCCGTCGCCGCTGGCGGGCGGTCATCACATGGAAAGTAACCGCGAGCTCTTCGTCGCTTCTTCCAACGACGGCGGCAAAACGTTTTCCGCGAATCGCAAAGTTGCGTCAGATGCCTGTCCGTGTTGCAAGACTGCGCTCACGATTTCTCCGGACGGAACGCTCTACGCGAGCTGGCGACAAGTGCTGCCTGGAAACTTCCGGCACATCGCCGTTGCGAGCTCGACGGACGGTGGCGCAAACTTCTCCACGCCGGTGATCGTCAGCGACGACAAGTGGATGCTTCAGGGCTGTCCCGTCTCCGGACCGTCGATCTCGACCGATGCAAACGGAACGCTGAAAGTCGTCTGGTTCGCCGCCGGCGCCGGTGACTCGCCCGGTTTGTATTTCGCGGAGAGTCGCGACAAAGGCCGCACGTTCACGCCGCGTAGCTTGTTGATGCAGGAGAGTGTGAAGGGAACACCCGCGATCGCCGCCGAACAGAATCGGGCGATTGCGATCTGGCAGGGCCTGGGAGGTTTAGCAGGACAGACGCCCGATGCGAAAGCGCGTGAGCTCGGCGGCGCCGGCTCGGCGATCAGTCTGGCTTCGAACGCGGAGCTGCCAACTGCCGTATTAGCAAACGACAGACTGTTCGTAGCTTATATTCAAAGGGTCAACGAGAAACGCAGCATATGGTTCGTATCGTCATCATCATCTCTCTCGCGCTGAGCTTCGCGGCCTGCGCAAAGAATCAAGCCAACAACACCGCGCAAACGACGCCAAGCGCGCCCACGCCGGCGTCAGGTCCGGCGGCCGCGGTGCAAACCAGTTCGCATCACGGCGTCGGCGTGGTCAAAGCCGTGTACACGAATCCGAAAGCGCCGGCGATTGAGATCGATCACGGAGATATCGAGGGGCTGATGCCCGCGATGCAAATGGAGTTTCCGGTCATCGACGCCAAACTGCTGGAGGGAATAGCCATCAATGACCGGATCGATTTCACTGTCGAGAATGCGGTCGACGGGATGAGGGTCATCGCCATCAAGAAGTTGTAACTACTACTGCCCGAACTGCTCCACGATCTTGTCGCGTATCTGCGCCGCAGTCAGCTTCCCTTCCTTCTGGAGCTTGAACGCTAGCAGCGCTTCGTTCACGCAAGTCGCGCAATGCGAAGCGTGCTCGTCTTCGAAGCAACTGTAAAGACTCTTGTGGCCCATGCCGCGATCGCAGTGGCAGTAACA
>JBKPPP010000294.1:0-6019 GCA_046733615.1 Acidobacteriota bacterium
ATGCCGATGCGGCCGAGTAAACCTTCCGGCAGTCCGCTGCCTTCGAGTTTCTTCCAGGTCTTGCCGGCGTCGATCGTTTTCCAGATGCCGCTGCCCGGGCCCCCGCCGTTAAAGCCGAAGCTCGTGCGGCGTCGCTGGTACGAAGCGGCGTAGAGAATCCTGCTGTCTGACGCGTCCATCGCGAGATCAGTGAAGCCGGTGTCTTCGTCGATGAACTTCACGTTGTTCCAGGTCTTGCCACCGTCAGTCGTTTTGTAAACGCCGCGCTCCTTGTTGGGCCCGAACAGGTGACCGAGCACTGCCGCATAGACGATGTTTGGATCCTTCGGATCGATCACGATACGCGCGATCGTCTGCGAATCTTCCAGGCCCATCCTGGTGAACGTCTTTCCCGCGTCCGTCGACTTGTAGATACCGTCGCCGAAGCTCGAGCTCTGGCGATTGTTTGCTTCGCCGGTGCCGACCCACACGATGTTTGGATCTGACGGAGCGATCGCGACGTCGCCGATCGAATGCGTCGAGTAGGTATCGAAGATCGGCTGGAACGTCGTACCGTTGTTCGTCGACTTCCAAAGACCGTTAGTCGCAAACGCGACGTAGATGATGTACGGGTTCTGTTCGACGGCGGTAATGTCGTCGATGCGGCCGCCCATGCTGGCTGGTCCGATACTGCGGAAGACAAAACGCTTCAGCATCGGATCGTTTGACCAGTTGATCGGGGTCGGCGTCGGGCTCGGGCTGGGAGTGGGCCTTTGAGCTTGCGCGGCCGGCGCAGCGGGTGTGGGAGTTTGAGAAGGAGTTTGGTTCTGCGAGTAAACGGTTACCGTTGCGAGGGCCACTGCAACGACGATTACCAGTAGTAAGCCGAAGTCGTAAACGGAGTGCGACCGCTCTTTCATACGAAAGTGTCCTTTCAAACTAAATGATTACTAAACTGCGCGGGATAGAACGATGCCTTTAGAAAAAAGGCGCAGAACGGTGTTACGCAACGCGCCGCGAACTATAAATAAAGTCGCGGCGCGAAGCAAGATTCGATCGTGTTTGTTTATGTATCTTTACGTTTCTTTACAAAAGCGGTAAGCCGGTCCTTACAGACGGGCGAGCCAGGCTTTGTACTCGGTGTGAAGTGATTCGAGCCAGGAGCGGAAGTTAACGGGGGGAGCCGGGCGGGTCTTGATGATCTGATCGAGCTCGCGAACGAGCTCCAGCTTCAGACCTTGCGTCGCGATGTCCGCTTGGAGATCGGGATCGGCGCAGGTTGCTGAGACGGCTGACTTGCCTGTCTTTTCGTTTTCCCGCAACTCGTACTTCAGTTCGACAAATCCATCCTTGAACTCCTGCGGCGTGAGCGATTCCTTAGCAAGCTGCTGTTCGATAAACGGCAGTACGCGGCGGAGCCATAGCCGGCGACCAACAACAAACGACTCGTACATACAAGCCGAATCCTGGTCGCCTTCGAAAGTGAGATCGTCGAACACCAGCGTACGCAGGACGATCAGGTTCGCGGCTGGTGAGCCGGGCGTATACCCGGTACCGGTTGGCTGTGCTCTCACAACCGGCAGACGTACGTCGATAGTTGCTCCCGGCTCGATCAGCGGGCGATCGTTTTCGCCCTGACGCAAAGCGGAGAGGCCCGGACGGCCATCGCTGATGACTTCGATCCGCAAGGCGCGAACCTTTTTTTCTGACATGTTGCGGAGCGTCAGCTTGTAAATGGGCAGCGGCACATTCTCCGAGTCCACACTCACAATCTGAATCGAGCTGGTCCGATTTTCCAGATTCGGCGCCGGCGGCGAAAACGTCGCGACATCTTTCAGAGTTATCTTGAACGGCTCGACGCCGTACGACTTCAGCTCGGGAATCAAAGCCGGCTGGTTAAGCCCGATGTGGTACGTGCCGACAGTATCTTCTCGGTCGAACAATTTAACGCCTCGCAAGAGACTGACTCTCACATCGGCAGTTTCGCCGTTGAATTGCGTTTCGACTCGCACTGCGTGAATGGGAAGCTCCCCCGCGGGAAGTTGCCAGTTGGGTATGCGCGCAAAGCGCGTCACCCAAATCCAACGTGGCTTCTCTTCTGCGCCACGGACACTGACGTAAGCCGGAGGAATGGTCGTGTTGTATTCGACTTCCAACGAGAGCAGGGTGGGACGCTCAGCACGCGGCGCGGACATCGTGGGCTTGAGTGAGGGTTCCTGCGCCTTCAGCACAGAAAACGACGCAGAGAAGATAAGGGCCGCTGTTATGAGAAGACTCTTCATAAGCGGGACAACTCCGGTTCAAATTAAGATCTTAACTATCCCTGCCAGACGCCGTTGCGTGCATTATCCGCCAATCGCTTCGCATCCGGCAATGCCTCGACAGCGCGCAGCACCTGCGTGTCGCTGTCGAGCAAGACACGCGCGCCAGCATCAGCCGAGAACGCAGCGGTGATGATCTCCTGTCGCAGCCGCAACTTCGCAAACTCGAGGTCCTCGTCGATCTGCGCGGGCTGCACTTCGAGCACCGGCTGCGTGCGTACGAAGTTTCGAAACGCTTCCACGACGCGATCCGTGATCGGAAAATCGGTCGCCTTCGGGTTCTTGCCGTACTGCACTTTCTCGACCTTGTACGACTCGAGACCGGGAACGATCCCCGCGGCGAGCTGTCGAGTGAACTGAAAGGCTGCTTCGGCGATGCGCAGCTTCAAAGGCGTACCGGCCGGCTCTTTGATTTCGATATCCGGCGTGATGCCGCCGCCGCCGTAGAAGACGCGGCCGACCGCGGTCTGCACTGCCGGGCCGGTGTGCGGATGCGGCGTGGGCGAAGCGAGCGCGAGTGGCGACTCGATGCTGCGTCCGGTGGACGGTTGCGTGTCCGCCGGATCGTGCCGCGTGTAGTAATCGTAAAGCGAACCGCTCGAGTAATCGCGTTGCAGCGAACGGCCGTAAGGCGTGTAGTAACGCGCCGTAGTCAACGTCAGACCGGTATTGAACGGCAGCTGAAAGATTCGCTGAACGAGTCCTTTGCCGAAACTCGTCTCGCCGACAATGTAGGCGCGCCCGTGATCCTGCATCGCGCCGGCGACGATCTCCGAAGCAGAAGCCGTGTTGCGGTTGATCAGAATGACGAGCGGAAGATTCGACGGATCGGAGCCGGTCGATTTGTAAACGATCGGTTCGCTGTATTCGGTGCGGCCCTTCACGGAAACCACCACCTGGCCGCGCGGTAGAAACTCGCTCGCCACGTCGATCGCCTGATCGAGCAGCCCGCCGGGATTGCCGCGCAGATCCAGCACGAGCTGGCGCATACCCTGCTCCTCGAGCCGCTTCATCGCCTTCGCCAACTCTTCGTCGCTCGAACGCTGAAAACCGCCGGTGAGACCGATATAACCGGTGCCGGGCCGGATCATGTAGGCGTTGCGAATCGTCAGCAACGGCACCGCATCGCGCACGATCGTGAAATACAAAGCCGCTTCAGAACCTGCTCGTTCGACCTTCAACGTGACAGCTTCGCCCAACCCGCCGCGCACGTTCTTCGATACCTGGTCGCTCGTCCAGTCGCGCGCGTCTTTGCCGTCCACTTCCACAATGCGATCGCCGTAGCGGAGGCCGAGTTTGGCGGCCGGCGTTCCTTCGACTGCCGACTGCACGTAAACGCCGTCGTGATGCCTGACGATCGTCACGCCGATGCCGTAGAAGCGTGAGTCCTGATCCTCTTTCAGTTTCTTGAACTCGCTGTACGGGAAGTAAGCCGAATGCGGATCGAGAGTCGACAGCATTCCCTGGATTGCTGCCTGCGTGGCTTTCTCGTGGTCGATGTCGCCGGAGTAGTTGGTCGTGATGGTCGCGACGGCTTCGTTGTAGTCTTTCTCGATTTCGTCGGCCACGTGGTAGGAGTTCTTGCCGGCGGATGTCAACGTACTAAACCGGCGCGCGCTGCCGATCGTGCCGCCGAAAATGGCCGCCAGCAGAATCACCGCCGCGGCCGTCAGGTTAAACTTTTTCGAGAGCCAGCCCACGTGTGAAATATAACACAGCGGCAGATAAACACCGATTACACAGATCAATCGGTTCTATGTTATCTGTGTTCGTCTGTGGCTAATACGTTGTCGGTCGTGATCCCGGCTTATAACGAAGCGGAGCGCTTGCAGAAAACCCTGCGCGCCGTCGTGGACTACCTGCGCCAGAACTACAAGGACGCCGAACTGATCGTCGTGGACGACGGCTCCAGCGACAACACCGCTGCTATCGCCCGCGACATCTTCGGCCACGCTTCCGGCGTTCGCACCTCCGTCATCAGTTACAAATCAAATCTCGGCAAGGGAAGAGCGGTCAGGCTGGGTCTGCTGGCTGCGCGCGGTGAAGTAGCCCTGTTTTCTGATGCGGATCTCTCGACACCGATCACGGAAGCGCCGAAGCTGGTCGAGCCGATTGAAAAAGGAGAATTTGACGTCACTTTCGGATCGCGGGCCCTCGACCGCAAGCTGATCGGCGTGCACCAGCCATGGCGTCGCGAGCAGGGCGGACGCTTCTTCAATCTCGTCGTTCGGCTTGCGACCGGACTGCCGTTCTGGGACACGCAGTGCGGCTTCAAAGCATTTCGGATGAGCGTCTTTCGTCCTCTCGTCGAAGCCGCTACCATCGATCGCTTCGGCTTCGACGTGGAACTGCTTTACCTGGCTCACCGTGCGGGATTGAGAATGAAAGAGATTCCGGTGCGCTGGGACCACAACGAGGGGAGCAAACTGAATTTGGCAGGCGACAGTTTTAAGGCGCTGAATGAAGTGGCTTTGATCCGCCAGCAGGCGCGACGCGGCGTGTACGACGCAGCCATCCGCGCAGTGCAGTCGGCGCGCACGGGGCGGTAGGTCCGGAAGGGCCAATCGGATTTATAATGCCTACGCAATGACTGCTCGCCTGAACATCAACATCGATCACGTCGCCACGGTCCGCCAGGCGCGGCGCGCTCCGGAACCGAGCGTCGTCGCCGCGGCGATGGCCGCCGAACAAGCCGGCGCCGACGGCATCACGGTCCACCTGCGCGGCGACCGCCGGCACATCCAAGATCTCGACGTTCGTCTGTTGCGCGACTCGGTTACGACTTACCTCAATCTCGAGATGGCCGCGACTGACGAGATGCTGGAGATCGCGCTCCAGGCGACGCCCGATGCGGTTACGCTCGTAGCCGAACGACCGAATGAGATCACGACTGAGGGCGGGCTCGACGCGAAAGCCAATCTCGCGGTGGTGAGAGCGGCAGTCGATCGTTTGCGCGAGGCGGGCATCATGCCGAGTCTGTTTATCGATCCCGATCCGGAGCAGATCGAAGTGGCGAAGCAGGTCGGCGCGCAGCAGGTTGAGTTGTGTACGGCGGCTTACTGCGACGCGACGTTGGGCGGACGCGGCATTCACGGCGAAGGCGCCGAGCGTGCGGCGCGTGAGTTACAACGTTTGAAAGAAGGCGCGGAGCTGGCGGCGAAGTACGGACTGCATGTCGCTGCGGGGCATGGTCTGACTTACAGGAATGTGGGTGCGGTCGCGCGGATCGGCGAGATCACCGAATTCAACATCGGCCACAACATCATCGCCCGCGCTATTTTTGTCGGATTGGAAACCGCCGTGCGGGAAATGCGTGAGGCGATAGCCAGCGGCCAAGGCAGACACGGATGAACACTCCTGGATACTAGTTCGAAGTGCCGTGTTCATGCGTGGCAGGTTATCTAGCCGACGCAAGCTGTAACCGCACTAACGAGCGATCCAGCTTTGCTCGCGCCACTTCGAAATCCTCTTCCGTTCCGGTCCACGCATTCAGTTGCTTCTCGAGCCGCTCGCGTGCGAGCCGCGCCCGCGCCGCGTCGATCTCGTCCGGCCTTTCCGCCACTTCCGCCAAAACCGAAACGTGATCGTCACGCACCTCGACAAACCCGCCCGACACGTGCAACTGAAGACTCTTTCCGTCCTGAACGTACGTCAGCACGCCGGTTTGAAGTTGGGAAATCAGCGGCGTGTGGCCCGGCAGAATTCCGAGTTCACCGCCG
>JBKPPP010000295.1:0-7678 GCA_046733615.1 Acidobacteriota bacterium
AGTAGTTTTCCCTGGATATCCGCGAAGCCGAGTATGGGCGGGTTGTTAGTAAACTCATCCTGATCGTTAACGCGGCGCACCAGGTACCCGAGATAACTCTTTCGCGCAGCGACGAGGTATGAACCCTTTCCGCTCGAGAAAGGACCATCGATCATTCCGGAAATGCCGCTCAAGGCAGCCGCTATTCGACCTGCTGTCTGCACTCGATTGCCGTCGCGCGAGTCGAGGTCCAATACGGCCGCGCTGCGATCTCCAAAGCTTGCAGGACTCCCGCCGCTCAGCAACGACACTGAGTTAAGCGCATCAGTGTTTATTACCGACAGCGATCCGGTGTCGGGATAACCACCAGCCACCGTGTGCACGAAATTGTCAGTGAGCACGCCGTCGAGCCACACGCCGACGCGATCGAAGCCGGCGCCGCGAACGGAAAACTCGCTGCGAAAGTCGTCGTTACTGCCGACGCCCGGTAGCGTCTGTGCCGCTCGAATCGGATCGCTCAACAGAATGCTCGAGGTCGCCTGGAGCTCACGCTTGTTCAGTGTTTGCTCAAAGGTCGAGGTCGTGCGAGTGCTTTCGAAAGGATCGGGAGCAATTGTGACGCGTTCCGTCAACGCGGCAGCGTCTTCGTTCAAGGCAATCTCGACGTCGCTGCTTGTTCCCGCACCGACATCGATCGTCTTCTTTACGAGACCGTAAGTGACTGTCGTGATGTAGAGCTCTTGTGGGCCAGGCGGCAACTCGAGAGTGAAGACGCCGTTGTCGTCTGTGGTCGTCGATTTGTCCGTCAGCTTAGCGACGACGCGAACATTAGCCATTGGCTCGCCGCTGTTCGCGTCTACAACTCTGCCTCGCAGCATGATTGAGCGCTCTTGTGCTGACGCAACAAAGCCCGTCAGCAGCAGCAGCACAACCACAGTTAGTTTCTGTGCGGTGAGTTTCACTTTGTATCCAACCCTGCGAGGAAAAGTAAAACGTTAACTAAGGAGCTTTGCCGGCAGCCACCGACATCCCGTGGCTTGTCAGAAAGCTTCGCACTTCAGCGGCTGCTGTTTCGTTCGCTGTCGGTTCTACCGTTGGGAGGGTAATGCCAAACTTCGTTCCGGGAGGAAACTGCACGAGCTTCTCTTTCAACGCGTCCATGGACTGATACTGGTATTGGCCCACGCTGGCATAAAAGCGCGAGTAGGAGGCGTCAACGAATATGCTGAGCCGCTCGTCTTCCCAGCGCTTTACGTAATCCTCGAGCTGTTGTCGGACTCGCTGAACCTTCGTTTGCTGCGCCAGGCGTTGCAGCGCGGCTTTGTCTGTCAGCCACGATTGCCCCGTTGCCAGGGCTTGCGTGAGGATCTGTCCCAGCCCGAGTTGATAAGTGTTATCGTTCAGGCCGTCAGCAAACATTTGGTCCAACTGTGCTTCATGTCCGGCCCACTGCTCGCACCAACTTGCGTAGCGCTTGAGGAGAGCTGACTCCGCGGCAGGCGATCCGAATCGTCCCAGCATCGCAGCGGCGCTCTGCACCAATTGCGGATCAGGATCGTTGAGGCTTTCGATCGCCATATCTTCGAGCAGCGGATCGTAGTAGATTTCAGAGACCGCCAGGAACAACCCTTGATTGCAACCGGAAAATTCGCGAGCCGCGACTGCTCTTTCGAGGAGAGTACGGGCCGTTACAGGGTTCACGCGCAAAACATAGGCCAGGAGCGGATTTTGAATGTCGCAAGCCCACTTTCCGATCTTTGGTTCCAACTCTTGCATGACTTGCGGCAGGATCGAGTCCGTTGCATACCTCGCAATGAGCGATGCGACGTTAACTTTACCGTCGAAATCCTCGACGCTGTGGAAGTTCTCCGCCAATGCGAAATCGACTTCGGGTAGGGTTTTGTCCGGTAACAAGCCGAGGATGCGCGCTCCGAACCGCGGACGTGGCCGGCTGATCTCGGCGATGATCGCCGGGCGAGCCCCTGCCGGATCCAATTCGTACCAACGCCGCAATGCGTTAGCAGACAGATCGCGCAACTCGTAACTCTGCGCAAGCCGGTTGTCTGGATCACTGTACGCCTGAGCATAGCGCTTCACGATAGGAAGCAATGCGGGACTCTTGATCGTAAACCAACTGCCGCCCAACAACGAGTTCTGTTCATTCAATGGAAGCTTGTCGAACATCGACACTAGTTGGCTCGTTAGCTTCTCAATTGTTTGTCGTGGCAGGGCATTCCCGTTCCAGGCTTCACTGAGTGCGGTGCTGAGACTGATCGACATTGCCTTGCCGCGTTTAGCAGGCAATACAGCAAGTAATTGTTCGAGCACTCGCTGTCGTGCTTCTCGCCACTCGGTGTAACCGCCGTTAGGGTCGGAAGTCACCGTCGATAGCGTATGGACAAAGTTACTGTCGATGGGCCGGTCCGCATCCGCGAGCGCTTCTTCGAGAGCCGTTCGAGCGATCGCACGTTCTGGTGAGGAGATGATGCCGAGCCGGCAAACATAATCGAGGTTACCCGGGTCCTGACCGCGCATCCGTTTGACCAGCTCGCGCGTTGCGTCGGCAGTGCCAAGAAAACGAAGCGTCTGAAGCGCCTGATTGCGGATAGCGTATTGGTCTGAAGGGTTTGACTGACCGGCAACCGGCGCGTCCAGCTTCGCCACCGCATCGTTGAAGACTCGCTTTTGCCAGGCTGGATCTGCCTTGACGATCTTGAACGTAATCTCGTTGGACCTTGCTGTTACTGCTGACGTTCCTGACGGACTTGTCGGATCGCGAACTTCAACTCTAGTGCTGAAGACAACCAACCGGTACTCTCCAGGCTGAGTGAAACGCACCCACTCGTTGAGACTGAGCTTAACCGACCAGGGCTCCGGGGCGGTAAGAAACTGGTAGGTGGTAAGCCCGCCCAAACTTCCTCCGTGATTGGCCAACGGATCGCCCCAACCCTCTGACGGCGAGATGGTGAACTGCTCAAAACCAGTGCGCCCACTGCGATCGGACTGCGCCATGTCGACCTGGTAATGCTTTTTGACGGTGCTACTAAAACTGAGTTGGAGAGGAATTGTTTCGCCAATGCGGAATTCCCGCTGGTCGCCGGCAATCGCGACTTTGAGCACAACGTGGGGGTCGACCGGAGGCGTTGATTGAGCGCAGGCATACCCAGCAGCGAGCCCTACGAAGATGAGGAAAGCAAGAAGCCGCATGTAGCTCAATCCACTTCCGGTAAGACGGTTAACTTCGGGTCACCCGAACGTTGCCCGACACGCTCGTGATCTCGATGGGCGTGCCACCTGTGCCGATGCGCGCGCGGACGTTCGATGAGTTCTCATCCTTGTCATCACGAATGACGTTAGACAGGTCGAGGTAGACTCGACCCGTGATACCCGCGGCGCTGAAGTCGGCGTTGACGTCGCTCTTAAAACCGATTTCGACGGAGCCACTCACGCTCCTGATGTGAATTCCCTGCGGACTCAGGCTCGTAAGGGTGACCTTTACTCCACCACTCACGCTCTGCACGTCGAGCGAGCCGTTCACCTGATCGAGACCTACATTGCCACTGACGCTGTTCACTCGCACGTCCGCGCCGACGTTCCCGAGGTTCAGACTGCCACTAACGCTGTTCACTCGCACGTCCGCGCCGACGTTCCCGACGTGCAGACTGCCACTGATGCTGTTCGCATCCAGCTTGCCGCCAACGTCACCGAGCTCGCCGGAGCCGCTGATGCTGCTCAGATTGGTCTGGCCGTCTACGTCGCCGACTTTGATGCCGCCGCTGATACTGTTGATCGTAAGATCGATACGTCGCGGCAGTTGGAGTATGACGTGGTGGTTTACCTGGACGTTGTCTCGCTGGCGCCGGTCAGACTCCTGAACGCCACGCACGACCAGGCTGTTGCCCGTCTGTTGCACTTCGATCTTGTGGTACTCGAGGTCAGCGCGCGAGCGCGCCGTTCGAATGATCTTCACTTGCGCCGTAGCGGCGTCGCCAGTCGTGATCTCGACCGGGCCACGAATGCTTGACACTTCAACGCGCGCGCCCGGCGCCAGTTGGAACGTCTGGTTGGTCTCATCGCGCTCCGTGAAGTCGCGCTGCGCTGTCTCGCTACCAATCGCCGTGCGCGGCGCTGCGCAGACCAACATCATCAAACTCGTAAGCAATGCGGTAATCATGTCTTTCATGTCGTTCACCTATCAGTCAATAAAGATAGATCGGGCCAACTAATTACGATGGAATCACCAACTGCCAAAGCAGACCAGGCCGCACTCAGTTCATCCATGTGCCTACAGATTTCATTCACTTTCTTCTCTGACAGACCTTCCAGTGTTCCTGCCCGCGTTTCAACTCGACTCTGCTTGACGCGGTTGTCAGCACCAGGGGCGCTTTGTTGTGCGGTTGCCTGCGAGCGGGCCAGCCATTCACGCTGGCAGATGAATGTCGCTCGTTCCGACTGCTCGCAATCGTATCGCCCTTCCTGAAGAAGCTTCCTTCCCTTTCCTTTTACTCGGCGACTGACCCGTCCATGAGTTCGAGAAGCCGAGTTTGCCGGGATCGGCATAGCAAATGTTCCCGCAGTTCCACCCGCAGCCAACTGGCCGAAAATCCCGCGCCTCAGGCCGAGCTGAGCCTCGACGATCATGTGCATTAGATCGTGAGGCATGCTCAAGTCGTAACCTGGCGCCGGATTCATTTCAATCTCTGGATGTGGCGGCCTTTGGACTGCCACCGAATACCTTCGCAGACCAGTTCTTTTGAAGATCACGTTCATAACCCAGGTCAACCCATCACACGATGAGCGCGACTATTCATATCGCAGAGCGATCAATGGATCAACCTTTGCAGCGCGTCGGGCGGGGATGTAGCACGCCAGCAATGCGACGACGGCCAGTAGCCCAATCACGCTTGCGTAGGTCAACGGGTCCGTGGCCGTTACCTCGAACAGCAGCGTGCGCATCAGGCGCGTCAGTGCAAATGCCCCTGTCAAGCCGATGACGATGCCGATGAGCAACATGCCCAGACTCTGTCCGAGGACGAGTCGCAACACGTGAAGCGGTCGCGCACCCAGTGCCATTCGCACTCCTATCTCTTGCGTGCGCTGCGCGACGGAGTAAGCCATCACGCCGTAAATTCCGATCGCCGCCAGGAACAGCGCGATGCCGGAGAACGTCGCCAGCAGCAGCGCGAGGAAGCGCGGCTGGACCATCGACTTCGACACTACTTCTTCCATCGAGCGAAGATTGTAGACCGGCAAACTCGAATCCAGTTCCCGAACGGTATTGCGAATCGAGCCTTCCAGCGGCGCGGACTCATTCGAGCCGCGGACGACATAACTCAGGTTCCCACTGAGAAACTGATTCACTTGTCGTACCTGAAAGTAGAGTTCGGGACCGGCCGGCTTGTCCATGCCGGCGTTCTTAGTATCTTCTACCACGCCAACAATCGTGCACCACACTTTCGGATCGGCAAACCCCGGATTCACACGCCGTCCAATCGGACTGCCCGTCCAAAACCTTTTCGCGAGCGCCTGGTTGACAATAACAACCCGCATCGCGTCAGGGTTGTCGTCCTGCGGCTCGAAGGTGCGTCCCTCCAGCACGCGGATCTTCATCGTCTTGAAGTAATCGTTGCCGACGAAATTCCAGTAGTCGACATTCTGCGCGGGGCTATCGGGTGTTTGCTGGTAACCTTCGATCTCGGTGTCGTTGGCGTTGATGCGGCGTAGCGGAGGTAGTCCACTTGCTATCGAGACCGAGCTCACACCGGGAATAGCGTTGAGTTTCTGCTCGAGCGCGTTTATGAACTGGAGGCGATTCTCCGGTTTGTATTTAACTGCGGGTAGATTCAGGCTGAAACTAACAACACCCGTGGGATCAAAGCCGGTGTTGACTTGTTGCAACTTCCAGAAAGCGCGAATCATCAGGCCCGAGCCGATGACGAGGATCAACGCGAGAGCGATCTCCGTGACTACGAGACTCTTGCGCAGCGCTTGCCCTCCTCCGCGAATCGCGCGCTGTCCGGCGCCGCGAATCCAGTTGGCGAGGTTGCGTTCACTGACCTGGACCAGGGGCGCCAGCCCAAACAGAAACACAGCAATGACTGCAACTGCGATGGTAAACCCAAGTACGGGAAGACCAACGCCGATCTCTTCCGCGCGCGGCACGCTGTCGGGCGCGAAGAGCAGCAGCACTCTCAAGCCTACGTAGGCGAGCGTTATTCCGAGAATCGAAGCGATCAAAACCAGCACGAATCCTTCGGCGACGAACTGCCGGACCATTCTTCTCAGACCAGCGCCGAGCGCCAGCCGCACCGCGAACTCGCGATGACGCGATTCAGCGCGTGCGAGCAAGAGGTTGGCAACGTTCACGCACGCGATGAGAAGAACAAAACCTACCGCGGCCATGAGCAGCCACACCGCTTTGCGCGCGGAGCCGACGACGTCTTCGTGAAGACCGAGCATGATCACCGGGTGATTTGGCAGACCGAGTAGGTGCTTCGCGCGCCCCTCACTGTTCCAGCCCGCCATCAAGCTCGTCATCTCGCTCTGCGCTTGCTCCATAGTGATACCGGGCTTAAGCCTGCCGATTACCGAAAGAAAGTGCGAACCGCGGTTGCCGGGGTTGGCGGGATCGAACTGAAAAGGCTGGAGGAGATCGACCTGTTCGTTACTGCCGGGAGGAAACGCGAAGTTCGCGGGCATCACGCCGACGACCGTAGTTGTCGTCGAGTTGACCTGGATCTGTTTGCCGATGATGTCGTTTGCGCCGCCAAAGCCTTTCTGCCAGAGACCGTGGGAGATGATGGCGACTTGTGGTCCACCATTGCGATCCTCTTCTTCGGTGAAGTTGCGGCCGCGTTCCGGTGGCACTCCCAGCACGTCGATCAAGCTGCGCGTGATCCCGGCAGAGGTGACTCGGAGTGGCTCACTCGCGGTGCCGACGTTCAGGCCGCCGGGCGCCCAGGCGCCGATTGCTTCCCAGGATTTCGCCTCGCGCTGGATGTCGAGCAGCTCAGGCGGCGAAAGCCAGAACTTCTGGAGTTTCATCGTGGGAAATTCGCTATAGACGCGGACGAGTTGGGCGGGTTGGCGGTAGGGCAACGGGCGTAGCAGGACCGAGTTGACGACGCTGAAGATGGCGGAGTTGGCGCCGATGCCGACGGCGAGGGTGAGAATCGCGACGGCGGTGAACGCGGGGTTCTTTTTCAGCATGCGCAGGGCGTATTTCAGGTCCTGTAGGAAGGTTTGCATCGGTCGCGGTTCTCCTCTTACGGCGGTTTTCTTACTGACTCCGTCACGGTCGTTTCTTCGTGACGCCGTAAAGTCGTTTCTTAGTCACGGCGTAAACGTTTCTTCGTGACTCTTACTGCTCGGTGGTTTCAACCAAATGAAAGTGGTTCAAGTAGTTAACACCGCCGCGGCGCAGATGTTGGCAACGAATCCAACTATATTTACGGTCACAGTTTGTGCTTTAAGGTCACGGTTGTGACCCCGGAAATATTCACCCTGCCTTGAACGAGCGAATTGCTGGCTTGTTCCGATGATTTAGTAGCTTGTTCGGGCGATTTAGCAGCCTGCACGGACGATTTACAAGCTTGCGCGAGCGAATTCATGAGCTTGCACGGGCGAAATCCTGGCTTGAACTGAAGGTGAATTGACTTGAACTGGCTGTGACTTGACTTGAACTGATGGTGACTTGACT
>JBKPPP010000296.1:0-7730 GCA_046733615.1 Acidobacteriota bacterium
TCGCGGTCTTGCCGAACGCATTGTCGACAGTCTGGCTGTCCCAGTAACCGTGAAGCTTACCGACCGACTTGAGCTTGCCGTTCACAAACGTGAAGAGCGTCAACTTGTTTCCACCCTGATCGCCGAAACCGGGATTCGCATCGGTCGGCTCAAAAGCCTTTCCGTCTTCATCGAAAAATTCGGCGCCGACGTGCAGCGGCTGGTGAATGTCGCCGAGGTAGTGAGTGAGCAGGATCACGGCGACTGACTTGGTGATGGCCCGATCGTTGTCCTCGGGTGTCTCGCCGCGCAGCACCTTGATGCAAAACGGAATCATCTGCACGACGTCGAACTCGCCGCGGCCGATCTTTCCATCGGCATACTTCTCACCGCCGAAGACGGGCACGTCAGTGTAATGAAATTCGTGATGCGAAGGATGGCTGCTGCACTTGTTGGCGTTCACGAACGCGCGCAGCTCGTTGTTGATTCGCGTCTTGGGGGTAACCGGTTTGGTGCTCGGTGCCTTGCCGCCGCAGTCGTCCCAACTCTTGATCTCGTCTGGGAGTGTCGAGACTTGTTCCAGCGTAAGGCCGTCGAGCAGTTTCTTGACCTTGTTTGCTACCAGTTTGTTTTTCGCCAGGCGTTTGTCGGCGACGGCGCCAACGAGACGGTGCCCGTGTGGTCCATACGCGAGAGAGTTGATCGCAAAGAGGCACAGCGTGAGTAGCAGGGTGATGAGTTTTTTCATGGCCTTCCTCTCGGGGGCGAAGTGAGAAAGCGGCGTGAGTTTATGACCGGCGTGAAGGAGAGTCAATGAATTAAGGTAAACTAAAGCATGTCTTCTTTCCTGGATGGGCAAAACGTTCCGCGGCGTCCGACGTGGGCCGAGATCGATCTGAATCATCTCGCCGCAAACTTCAAACAGATCAAACAGCGCGTGAGCTCGACCGCCAGAGTGATGGCGGTCGTCAAGGCTGACGCTTACGGACATGGCGCGCTGGCGTGTGCGCGCCGGCTGGCCGCGGAAGGCGCCGACTGGTTCGGCGTCGCGCTTCCGGAAGAAGCGATTCAATTGCGCAGCGTGGGAATCACGCAGCCGTTGCTTTGTCTCGCGGGATTTTGGCCGGGCCAGGCGCCGGCGTGTATTCAACACAAACTGACTTCCGTTGTTTACCGGCTCGACATGATCGAGGCGCTCGATCGCGCGGCAGCGGAAGCGGGAATCGTGGCCGACGTGCACGTGAAAGTCGACACCGGGATGGGCCGGCTCGGCATTCGTTTCGACGAGTTGACCGAATTCATTCCCACGTTGCAGAGGTTTCGCAACGTGCGCATCGATGGCTTGATGACTCATCTTGCCGCCGCTGACGACAACACCTGCGAGCCTTTGACGCAGGACCAAATACACCGCTTTGACGAAGCTGTCGCACTGTTTCGCGAGCACGGCTACCGACCGACCTATCTGCACCTGGCAAACTCGGCGGGCGTCTACGGCCATCGCGACGCATGGGGAAATCTCGTGCGGCCGGGCGGCGTGTTGTATGGCTTGTGGCGCGATGTGCTGCCGCCGTCCGCACGGGATCCGCAGCTTGTGCCGGTGATGTCGCTCTACTCGCGCATCATCCTGTTGAAGTGGGTGCCGGCCGGCGAAACGATCGGTTACGGTTGCACGTTTGAAGCCTCGCGACGCAGCCTGATTGCGACGTTACCGGTCGGCTATCACGACGGGTACATGCGCGGCTTGTCGAATCGCGCACACGTGATCGTGCGGGGAGTTTTCGCGCCGGTGGTCGGACGCGTCTCGATGGATCTCACGCTGATCGACGTGACCAACGTCGACGGCGTCGAGCTGCACGATGAAGTCACGCTGCTCGGCCGCGATCATCGCAACCCCGAGCTGGCCGTGACCGCGGAAGAGCTGGCGCGAATCACTGGAACACTCTCTTACGAGGTGACGTGCGGCGTCGGCGATCGCGTCCCGAAGATCTACACTTAAGCTGTTTATTGACTCCACCGCGAAGCGTTGACTAAGATTCGAACCCGCGCAGATCAGCCAACGAACACGAAGTTTGACCTGAACAGAGATGGCAAGCGAAACCGAAATCTTAACCGTCGAGGTGAACGAGAAAGAGTCGGTCACGGCCGTTCTTTATCCAGCTGCTAAAAAGCTGCGCGCGGGGCTCACGGCGCTGTTGGGCCCCGGCGCGGGCGCGAACCAGTTGAGCGGCTTCATGCGGATGTTTGCGAACGGCCTCGCGGCGCGCGGCCTCGACGTGATGACGTTCAACTTCATCTACATGGAGCAGGGACGTTCAGTTCCGGATCAGAAGCCGAAGCTCGAGTCGTGCTTTCGCGCGGTGATCGCGGCACTGGCGAAGCACCGGAAGTTGAAGAACAATCGCTTGGTGGTGGGCGGTAAGTCGATGGGCGGGCGAATCGCTTCCCAAGTCGTGGCGGCGCAGAAGGAAGAACCGCTGGCGCTCGACGTCAGCGGACTGGTGTTTCTCGGTTATCCGTTGCACCCGCCGGGCAATCCCGCGCGATTGCGCGTCGAGCACCTGGCGCAGATCAAGCGGCCGATGCTGTTTGTGCAAGGAACGCGCGACGCGCTCGGCACGCCCGAGGAGATTCAGCCGTTCGTGAAAGACCTGCGACCGGCGGCGAAGATCTACGCGATCGAAGGCGGCGATCATTCGTTCAAAGCGCCAAAGAAGTTTGGTGTGCCGCAGGAGCAGGTTTACGAAGCCGCGATGGACGAGATCGCGCGCTGGGCAGCGACGATCTAATCAATCATGCAAGTCGGCGACACCCTCTCCTGGAAACGCACCTTCACTGAAGAAGACATTCGCCTGTTCATTCACGTCTCCGGCGACGGCGGCGAGCACCATCTCATGCCGGATGCAAATGGCCGCCTGATGGCCCATGGCCTGCTCACCGCGACGTTGCCGACAAAGATCGGCGGCGACCTCAACTTCATCGCCCGCAACATGACATTCCAGTTTCTGCGGCCGGTGTTTGCCGGTGACACGATCGAATGCATCGTGACGCTCGTCGGCTACACACCCGGTGACGGTTACATGAATCTCGAGACGGAGTGGGTGTGCACCAACCAGCACGGTAAAGAAGTGTTGACCGGCCGAGGAACCGGCATCGTTCGCGATCGGTGAATTGAAATTGTTTTTTGGCGGTGGGAGAGGTACGAGAACCCGCACGGTCTCGTACCTCTTTTGTGTTTGGCAGGAACTCGGCTATTGCATCACGAAGTTGTAAGTAATTACGCCTGACACCTTCACCGGCTGCTCATTGATCACAGTCGGCGAGAAGCGCGCTTGCAGCGCTGCTTTCTGCGCTTCCGGAACCAGCAGCGGATGTCCCGAGACAGCCTTCGCTGAGACCACTCGACCGTTTTCATCGATCAGCACCTGCACAGTCACAACACCCTGCACTCTGATTTGTTTGGCCATCTGCGGGTACATCGGTTTCGGCAAAGAGATCGCCTGGCTGTTCAGGACCTTCGACACGCGGATAATCTTGGGCGGCGCGGGCGCCGGCGGTGCGGGCGTCGGCGGCGGGTCCGGCATGTCGATAGTTACGGGCCTTGTTCCCGTGCCGCCGGGTGTGCCGCGAGTGTCGCCGGCGGGTGGACTAATCGGATCCACATTCCTGTCTCCGAGCACTGCACCACGCGGAGCCGGCGGCACGGTGGAAGCCACAACGCCGACGTCAGGCGGCGGGTTGTTTGGGTTGAAAGTGCTGTCGATCAGTACGGTCCGCATCGGACGATCCGGAGCGCTCGCTGTATCGGAGGGCGGGCGAGGTGCACTCCTGTCTGGCGGAACCGCTGCTTCGGGCGGCGGCAACGGCACGAAAGTAATCTCGCTGAGCTCGTTAGTCTGACTCTCGAGGTGCGCGTCGTAAGCGTAAATACTCGCGACACCGGTTATCACGAACAGGACCATGTAGATGGCAGCGGTAAAGAACAAAAACCGCCCGCGACGTTTGAACTCCTGCGCGTGTGAAGTGCTTTCAATCAAGTTATTAAACATCGAGTTCCTCCGCTAATCTAACCGGTGCCATCGGGTCGCGGGAGCTTACACCGTTCCTTAGACACCACTCGACTACGCGAGTTCCCACCTTGCGATCAGCCCCTGAACCACATAGGATTACCGCCGCTCTGGATACCCCATCTCGCAGGAGCGGAATTGCATGGCGACCCAACAGGCCTTCCAGGAAGAGCTCAATCCGTACGAGATTGCGAAACAGCAGTTCAACCGAGCAGCCGATTACCTCGACCTCGAGCCGTCACTGCGCCACGTGTTGGAGAATGCGAAGCGCCAGTTGATTGTCTCGATCCCGGTGAAGATGGACGGCGGCGACGTGCAGGTGTTCGAAGGTTATCGCGTGCAGCACAACATTGCGCGCGGACCAGCGAAGGGCGGTATTCGCTATCACCCCAACGTTACGCTTGACGAAGTGAAAGCCCTCGCGTCGTGGATGACGTGGAAATGCGCGACTGTGGGCATCCCTTATGGCGGCGGCAAGGGCGGCGTGATTTGCGATCCGAAAAGTCTCTCGCGCAACGAGCTCGAGCGGCTGACGCGTCGCTACGCCTTCGAGATCGCGCCGATCATCGGACCCGACCGCGACATTCCCGCGCCCGATGTTTACACCGACGAGCAGACGATGGCCTGGATCATGGACACGATCTCGATGGTTCGCGGTCATACCGAGCTCGGCGTGGTCACCGGCAAGCCAATCTCGCTGGGTGGTTCGCAGGGACGCGCGGAAGCGACGGCGCGCGGTTGTCTGTATGCCTTGCGCGAGGCGTGCGGCGTGAAGGGAATGAGCTTGAAAGGGGCGCGCGTTGCAGTTCATGGTTTCGGCAATGCCGGTGCGAACATCGCCCGGCTCGTCGCGGAAGACGGCGCAAAAGTCGTCGCCGCGTGCGACTCGAAGGCCGGAGTTTACGCGGAGAGCGGTCTCGACGTGAGTGAAGCCTTGAAACACAAAGCGGAGACAAAGTCGCTGGCCGGAATGAAGGGCACCAAAGAGATCGCGCCTGAAGACGTGATTAACGTCGACTGCGACATTCTTCTGCCCTCGGCGCTCGAGAATGCGATCACGTTGAAGACGGTCGGAAACGTGAAAGCGAAGATCATCGCGGAGCTGGCCAACGGGCCGACGACGCCGGGCGCGGATCGAGTGTTGGAGGATCAGGACGTTTGTCTCATTCCTGATATTCTGGCGAATGCCGGCGGCGTAACCGTCAGTTATTATGAATGGGTGCAGGATCAGTATTCGTTCTTCTGGTCAGAGCGGCAGATCAACGAGACGCTCGAGCAGACGATGCAAACCGCGTTTAAGTCCGTGCACGAGATGGCGAAGCGCTACAACACTGACCTGCGGACCGGCGCGTACATACTCGCGGTCGGTCGTGTGGCTGAAGCGACGAGCGTGAGAGGAATATTCCCGTAAATCATGGCAGACAAGATCACAGTCTACGAAAAGCCCACTTGAACGAAATGTCGCGAGCTGGACAAGCTGCTCCGGGAGAGCGGTGTTTCGTTTGAGAAGATCAATTACTACGTCGAGCCTTTGAGTAAGAAGAAGTTGACGGAGCTTGTGCGCAAGCTGAAGTTGAAACCGCGTGAGCTGTTGCGCAAGACCGAGCCGGTTTACAAAGAGCTGGGACTGGCAAACGGCGAGTTTAGCGACAACGAATTGATCGAGCTGATGGTCGAGCATCCCGATCTGCTTCAGCGGCCCATCGTGGAGCGGGGCGATCGCGCGGTGCTGGGCCGGCCCGTAGAAAACGTCAAGGAGTTGTTGTAGCTGTACCGTGAAGAAAACTGAGACGGTGTTTGTCTGTCAGAAGTGTGGGCACGAGACTGCCAAGTGGCTCGGCAAGTGTCCTGAATGCGGCGAGTGGAATTCGCTGGTCGAAGAGAAGGCCCAGCCCGTACGGAAGGCGGGCGCGCGCAACGGCTTCAAGCTGCGCGAAGTCACCGCGGTTCCGTTCACGGAGATCGAGCCTCAGGACGATCGTCGCATGCCGTCGGGCGTCACCGAATTCGATCGCGTGCTCGGCGGCGGCATCGTGCCGGGCACGCTGGTTCTGATTGGCGGTGATCCCGGCATCGGCAAGAGCACGCTGCTGCTCCAGGTCGCCGACAAGTTGAGCGCGGCGGGAACGCGGGTGCTTTACGTTTCCGGCGAAGAGTCGGAGAGACAGATCAAACTTCGTGGCGAAAGGCTCGCCGTCTCCGCCGAGCACGTCTTTCTCCTTCCTGAAACCAATCTCGAAAATATCTTTCGCGAGATCGAGCGGCTGAAGCCCGGCGCGATCATCGTCGACTCTATTCAAACAGTCTTCTCGAGCCTGATCGAATCCGCGCCGGGATCGGTGTCGCAGGTGAGGGAAGTGGCGCACCAGTTTCTTCTGCTGGCAAAGAATCGGGGCATTCCCGTGTTTCTGATCGGCCACATCACGAAAGAGGGATCGATTGCCGGTCCGAAGCTGCTCGAACACATCGTCGACACGGTGCTCTACTTCGAAGGCGAGCGGCATCACAATCATCGCATCGTGCGCGCGGTGAAGAACCGCTACGGCGCGGCGAACGAAGTGGGTGTGTTTGAGATGACCGGGCGCGGACTGATGCCGGTAGCGAACCCGTCGCAGATGTTTCTCCAGGAGCGGCCGCAGAACGTCGCCGGGTCGATCGTGACGGCGTGCATGGAAGGGACGCGCCCGTTGCTGGTCGAGATCCAGGCGCTGGTTTCCGGAACGAAGTACGGCAGCGGGCGGCGGATGACGCAGGGCCTGGACCAGAATCGTGTTTCGCTGCTGATCGCGATGCTGGAGAAGCGCGCCGGATTTCAGCTCACGGGTGACGACGTGTTTGTAAACATCGCGGGCGGGTTGGAAGTCGACGAGCCTGCCGCTGATCTCGGCGTAGTGACTGCGATCACGTCGAGCTTCAAGAACATGACGATCGATCCGCACACTGCTGTGTTCGGTGAAGTCGGGTTGACAGGTGAAGTGCGCGGCGCGATGCAGGCGTCGGTGCGTGCGCGCGAAGCGCAGGCGCTCGGGTTCAAGAAGATCGTGATGCCGGCGTCGAACGTGGTTGGGCTGGAGCGATTGCTTGGCGTGCGGGTGGTGGGAGTGAAATCGGTCGATGAGGCGTTGGAGGAATTGTTTTAAATTCGATCGTAAGTTTTCACGACCAGGCCGTCTCCGATGGACTTTGATTCCACCTTCTCAAAGCCGCGCAAATAACCCTCCGGCATAAACGCGTCTGCCTCCTCAACCGTGAGCGGCACTTCCGTAATAATCCATCTCTCAATACGCGGCAGAAACGCCTCGTAGATCTGCGCGCCGCCGATCACAAACAGGTCCGTCTTCAGCGATTCGCTGAAGGAAAGCACAGTCTCGACGTCGTTCATCACCAGCAGCGACTCCTGCGGCTCGAGACTCGAATCGCGACTCAGCACGATGTTCAGCCGGTTCTTCAGCGGTTTGCCTAACGTCAGCCACGTCTTGCGCCCCATCACAACCGCATGTCCGGTCGTCGTCTCGCGAAAGAACTTCATGTCCGCGGAGTAGTGCCACGGCAGCTTGCCACCCTTGCCGATGGCGCCCTGTCGATCGACTGCGGCGATACCGATGATCATGATTAGACAGCGACCGGCGCGGCGATCTTGCCGTGCGATTTGTAGCCGACGAGGTTCAGGTGCTCATATTTCATGGC
>JBKPPP010000297.1:0-6734 GCA_046733615.1 Acidobacteriota bacterium
AGCTCATATACACGGTCCAGTTTCACCTCGAGAAGTCGTTTGAGGACTGGAACAAGAGCCGCACGCGTTGGGAACACCCGAACGAGTCGCGCGACGGCCGCATCCTGTTCGAAAATTTTCTGACACTCGCCACCGCGTAAATCAAGGCGGCAGTTTCTTGCAACGCGAATCGCTCCGGCCACTCACGCAGCAGACCCTCGCGCTGGCCGCTCGTGAACTCGCCGCACGGGATTCTGTTCTCGCTCGTATTCTCGCCAGACACGGTGATCCGCCACTCTGGCGGCGTCCGGCGGGCTTTCCCACGCTCGTTCACATCATTCTCGAACAACAGGTTTCGTTGAGCTCGGCGAAGTCGATGCTGACGCGGTTGGAAGGCGCGATTCAACCGTTTACGCCGGAACGATTTCTCGAGCTGGGCGACGCGCGTCTGCGTGGGTTGGGAGTGACGCGACAGAAGTCGGCGTACCTGCTGCACCTTTCGGAAAAGGTTGTGAGCGACGAACTGAACTTGAAACGGCTTTCAAGACTTAGCGACGACCAGGCGTTGTCTTGTTTGACGGCGATAAAAGGGATCGGATTGTGGAGCGCGAATATTTATTTATTGATGGCCATGAGACGCGCTGATATTTGGCCTTCGGGAGATCTGGCACTCGCGGTAGCGATCAAGGAGTTGCATGCGCTCGAGGTGCGACCGTCGCCGCAGGAGTTGGATCGGATCGCCGAGAAGTGGCGGCCGTTGCGTGCCGTCGCGACCCGCATGCTCTGGCAGTATTACCTGGGCCGGAAGGCGTAAACCTACTTGGCGATCGTCGAAGCGGTCGTGGTGGTGGGTGGCGCGTCGATCGCCGCGGCCTTCGGAACGTTCTCCATCGTCAGCTTGATCAGATCGTCGACCACGGCCTTCAGATCGTTCGTCTCGCGATAGATCTGAAGCTGCCGGTCGGCTGAAGTGCCGCGCTCGAGAATCGTGTGGATGTGCTCGATCTCTTTTCGCGATCCGAGCGCGTCAACCACGTCGTCGACAAACTCCAGCAGCTCCTGCACCAGGTCCCGCACCGGCACTTCTGTCTGCTTACCGAAGTCGATCAGCTTGCCCTCGAGACCATAACGCACCGCGCGCCACTTGTTCTCCTGGATCAACATGCGGCGGTAGAGCCGGAAGCCGAGGTTCCTGTCGATCAAACTGTTCAGCTTCGCGACGATCGCCTGGAACAGCGCCGCAATCGCGATCGTGTCGTCGACGCGCGTCGGAATGTCGCAAATGCGAAACTCGAGCGTCTGGAAGTAAGGATGCGGGCGAATGTCCCACCAGATCTTCTTCCCGTCGTTGATGCACTTCGTCTTCACCAGCAGATCGACGTAGCGTTGGAAGTTGCTGTACGAGTCGAAGTGATCGGGAATGTCCGTGCGTGGAAACTGTTTGAAAACTTCGGTGCGATACGACTTCAATCCGGTGTTGTGGCCCATCCAGAACGGCGACGAGGTCGAGAGCGCCAGCACGTGCGGCAGGAAGTAGCGCGCCGCGTTCATGATGTGAATCGAGCGCTCGCGATCGGCGACGCCGACGTGAACGTGCAGTCCGAAGATCAAGAGCGAACGCGCAACGGTCTGTAGCTCCTGCACGAGCAACTCGTAACGTTCGTCGTCGAAAATCTTCTGGTCCTGCCAGCGGGAGATGGGATGAGTTGACGCCGCGACGATCGCCAGTCCGTTCTTCTTCGCCAGTCCGGCGATGATACTGCGCAGCCGCGTGATGTCTGCGCGCGCTTCCTGGATGTTGTGGCAAATACCCGTGCCGACCTCGACCATCGACTGGATCATTTCGGGCTTGATCTGCTCGCCGAGCAGCATCTTGCCTTCTTCGAGGATCTCTGCGACGTGCGAGCGCAATTCGCGCGTCTGCAGATCTACGATTTGAAACTCCTCTTCGATGCCCAGTGTGAATTGGTCGAACATTTCTTCCTCTGCAATTACGGGTTCAAGTGTTTGGCGATCACTCGCCAGTCGGGTTTCACCCCGCCGAGCATTTCGTGGCGCAGGTGCCGGAAGGCGCTGCCCGGTGAGTGGACCGGACTGTAAAGATCGAAGTGCACGGACCAGCGGCGCGGCTCGCCTTCCTGAAAAAGAAAGTGCAGCACGGCGACGCTGCGATCCTTTTCGTAGAAGCCGCCGCTGGTGTCGTCGTGGTTCGCAAACCGTCGCGTGAAATCCCTGCGCCGCGACAACGTCGACTCGATCTTAGGCCAGGCTTCAAACTCCAGTCCGACGCCACCCTCACCGTAAACGTTTGTCACTCGTTTGACCAGTTCCCAGAGGCCTTTTGCCTGCATGCGCTCGAGCAGCAACAGCATTGCCTGTTTCTTGTCGAGCGGCCAGGAATCGAAGGCGGCCTGGTCTGTCGGCGCTTCCCAAAGACCGGCGAGTCTGCCGCTGAGCAACTCGCGTGTTGCGGCGGGAACTGTGGCCCATGTCAAACCGCTTGTTCCCGGCTCTGCTTCACCCATTCCCGACTTCGTGTTCGAGCACCGCGCGCGCTTCGTCCGACAGCTTGCGAAACGTCAATCCGACACCTCGCCCGGGGTCGCTATAAACCACTTCCGCGCTGCACACAACTTCCGCGTCTTGCCGAAACGGTATCCGCACCATCAGCATCGCGCCCACCGGAAGATCTGCCTGCGTGTGCATGTAAAGCCCGCCGAGACTGATGTCCTTCGTGCTGGCGACGCCGGTCACATCATGGCCGTCGAAAAACACATCGACAATCAAGCGGGAACGATCGTGAACGCGCCGCTCGTCCGGCGATTCGAACTGTTCTTCGTCAGTCACCGCTGCTCCTTCACGAAAATGAATGCGACTAGCCGATTGTACTCGTTTTTCGTCACTTTTGGCTGACGATGTAGGTCGGGACCATGCCGCCGCCGGAGCTGACATTGGCGAGCTCGGTGTACGAAAGGCGAGTGAACGCCGAGCCGACCGTGCCATTGAACAGGAGCGGATCGAGATCGACGAGCTGCTCGGCAAACTCGATGCGGCCGTCTTCAGTCAACGCGGGAAAAGTCTCGCGCGCAGTCGGCACGCGCTCCTGCACGAGATAATCGCCGTTTGCGAGCGCGCTTTGAATTGCGGCTTCCCATTCGGTCGGATTCGTATTCCAACCGATCGTGATGCCGTGGCCGCCGTAGTCGTCATTCGGTTTCAGGACGAGTCGCTGATTGTTCCGGCGAATGAATTCGAGCAGGTTGATCTGCTCGCCGTTGTAGTCTGACTGTTCGTCGCGGACGGTGCGCGTCCACGGCACGTGCGCGCGGATCGCTTCCAGCTCCGGTTCGGAAAAGAGTGACGCGTAACGCTGGTTAGTCAACACGGCGAAGAGCGCTTTTTTGTGAATCAGCTTTGAACGAAAGCTGTTGACCATGCAGATGGCGCGCGCGCGATACGCGTTCAGCAGCGCCGGGTAGTCGCGCACGATCGGCAGATACTCATTCACCAGCAGCCGCTTGTAAACGATGTCGATCTCGAAGCCGTTTACGGATAAACGATTGTTGCTGAATTCCAGCTCCTGCGGCGTGCAGATTACCGATGGATAACCCGCGCGCTCGAAAAACTCCTTGAAGAGCTCAAACTCTTTCACCGTCGGCACGCCTGCCAGGTCGATGATCGCGATGTGCGGGGGACGCTCCGGTTTGCGTCCCAAAAACTCTTCGTACGAACTGAGCAACACGTCGAGCATGTGCTGCCGGCCGTAGAGCGGACGCACGTTGTACTGCGTCGCAAACTCCTTCATCACCGGCAGCGATGAAAAGATGTCGTAGGCGGCGTCGGCGTAAGCGATGCCCGCCGGCGACTCGCCGTTGAGCTCGACAAAGCTGTACTTGCTTTCGGTGAGAAACGAGTCGAGACGCGACGTCGGCGAGACTGCCTTGTAACCGGGATCGATCGCCACGAGCTCGCGCTCGATCTCAGTCAGCCCGAGATCGGCGACGACGCGATCGTCGGCGACGGCGGCGTCTTTCACTTTCTGAATCGCGGACCAAACGGTTTCACAGATTCGGCAGATGCGAGCGAAGTCTGCCTCGGTGACGAAGTGTGGACGCAGGTACGGCGAGAGCCGGCGGCCGCCAAAAATGAGTTTGGCGCGTTCCAAACCATGATCGAGCGTGGCGCGAGACTCCTCGGCTAACTCTTGATTAGCGAGCAGCGCGTGATAATGCGCAACGGCCTCTGGGAACATGAGGCGCTTAGCGTAGCACAGGCGCCGGGCATGGCCTATTTATCTTTCTCTTTCGGAGGCTTCGGCAGCGTGATGACCAGCTTCTCTTTCTTGCGCACGACGCCCAACGTGGAGGCCGCCTTTACCGGAGCTGAACGACTCAAAGTGGCGATCGGTTTGTCGTCGATCGTTTGGATCACGTCGCCAGGTTGCAGCCCCGCTTCTGCTGCGGGCGTCGCCGGCTCCACGTATACAACGAGCAATCCGGCTGTGGTTTTGAGTTGGGAGGCCACAGCCGGACCCAGCGCGATCGTTTCTATTCCCTGTTCCAGCAGCGAGAGTCCTTTGTTGAGCGGGAAGCGATTACGAAAAGCAAAACCTGCCGCCGGATCCAACATCGCGCTCAGCTTCACGTTCAGCGAATCTTCAAACGTCTGATCGGGACGCGCGACAGTGAAACGCACGAAACTACTCGGGCCGGCCTGTTCCAACCACCACGTGAAATCCTCGGCGCTCCGGATCTCTCGATCGTCGACTGCCAGGATCACGTCGCCGGCGCGCAGAGCAGCTCGCGACGCGGGACTGTCCGGAACGATCGAAGTAAGTATGATGCCGCGATGTTTGCCGGCCAGATCGGCCGCCCGATCCATGGCCCAACCCTGGTTTTGAATCTGCTCGGGTTTGAGCGCCGACACCGCCTCGCCTTTTACGCCCAGCCACGGACGAGGAACACTTGCGCGGCGTTGCAGCACACGTTGCGCCGCCCGGCGGATGGAGGCCGCGGGCAGAATCGTCGCTTCGTTTCCCTCGAGTCCATCGACGATGCCGATCGTTTCGCCGGCTTCGTTAACCGCGACGCCGCCGATGTTCGCGTCCGACAACCGCGAAGCGCTGACTTTGAAGCGCGCCACTTCTCCGGAAGGGGCGGGCAGCACGTTCTCGATTCGACCTTCAATCGAAGCGATGCGCACGTAGAGACTGTTGTCCAAGAGCGACTGCGATGCGTTCGGCACCGGCTCCGGTCCAAACAACAAAACGTTCTCACCACGGTCGAGCGGCTGGTCTCGCATGATCGCCGGCGGAAACAGGGTTTTATCGTTGAGCCGCATGATCGACAGACCGGTGTTCGCATCGAACCCGATATATTTCGCCCGTAGTTGTTTGCCGTCCGCGCCGATGACCGTCACATCCGGCGGATCGGCGAGGGCGTACTTAAAACCTGAAAGTGACGTTTCGGCCAGTCGAGAATCTGCGAAGGCCTTCGGAAAGCCGCGTGGGAAAAATTCCAGGTCCGCTTCCGGCAACCAGGCGGCGATAGTTTGCCCGTCGTCCATCGCGACTCCGGCGATTACGTTTGTGTGCACGTCATCCGCGAGGTTGAAAGGTGAATCGACCCCGGCGAGCGCCTGCATCTGTTGCTCGGAGCGAAGCAACATGCGAAACATCTTGAATCCATTCAGGCGATGAACGATGGTTACGACTTGCGGCGCGGAAGTTCGGCGTTGCACCGTCACTCTCGAGCCGACTCGCGGCGGCATAGCAGGTCTTCGTGGAGCTGCCGGCGAAGGAGTTGCCGGCGAGGGAGCAGGCGCCTGGGCCATGACGGCCGCAGTGCACAGTGCGAGCACTGCGATGGTTGCCGTTCTGATCATGAATACTCTGAAAAACATATTCCTAAATCGACTTACCAAACATTCTTCTTACCAAACATTCTTGGGCGCGTACTGATTCACCGTCAGCGGCGTTCGTGGCGAACCGAAGCTGACCGTGGGAACTGAAATCGTGCGCGCGTTTCCGCGGCCGTCTTCGAGTGAAATTGTGAATGGTTGCAACGAAGTCTCGATCGGAAAGACAGTCGCTGTGCTGCGCAAGTTCTCGACGTCGGCGCGCGTGTTGCTGAACTCCGCTGTTGCGAGTTGCCGTTTCGGTTTGGACGACGGCAGCGGACGATAAATCTTTGGCGACTGAACGTTGTTAGCCAAAACCGGGCGTGGCGCTTCATTTGACGGCGCCTGCTGCGGAGGCTTCGGCGTATCAGGCCGGCTAGAGGTGTTAGGATTCACCGTTTCGATCGGCGGTGCGACTGCAACGTGGCCTTTCTGCTGCGACTGCTTCCACGTGACCGCCAAACCCACACCCAACACTACCAGCACTGCCGCCGTCGCGAGGCCTTTCATTGAGAGCGACCAGTAACGAAAGGTGGAGCGTTGTGCATCGGCAGCCAGACGCGCACGCAGCCGAAAGTCGAAATCCGCCGGCGCGTTGACCGTGCCGAGACTGCCGACGATCTGCCGCAGCTTCGTCTGTTGTCGCTCAAACTCGCGACACTCAGCGCACGTCTCCAGATGCTCGGCGGCTGCGTCGCTGAATTGCTCGTCCAGCAGCAGCTCCTCGAGCTCACGGCGAACCAGTTCACATTTTGTCTCTCTCATAATTACCTCACCTACAAATAAGCCCGCATCTTCTCGCGGAGAAAACCTCGCCCGCGGCTGATTCTCGATTTCACGGTGCCCTCGGTCGTTTC
>JBKPPP010000298.1:0-4518 GCA_046733615.1 Acidobacteriota bacterium
ATCGCGCGTTGGATCTTCGGGCGGAAACTCCGGCGGGCGGTTGTTCGGATGGTCCGGATTGCCCTCGACCTTGGTGGGCCGTCCTTCGTTACTTCTGACGAGCACCGGCGTCGCAACGCCCAGCAGCGGCGCGGCCGTCGCAAAGAAGAGCGCCTTGCCGGGAACGTGCTCTTCCGGCTGTTTGACGTAAGGAACGATCTTCTCCGGTGGTTGAAAAACGCAGCCACTCAAACCGGCGAGCGCGAGCGAAGCGCCCATGAGCTTCATGAACGTGCGACGCTCCAGCGGATCGCTCCAGCCTTCCGCCTGCTGCGGGAACTCGCGCGCCACAAACTCACGAAACTGCGGCGTATCAGCCAGTTCTTCGAGACTGCGCCAATATTTCTTCTGGCCACCTCGCTCGTTCTCAGCATCCTGCAAAGCCAGGATGTGATCGCGCATCAGTTGGAAGTTTATATGGCGGTCGCTGTCGCTCATCGCAAACGAATCTAACGGTGGCAGGTGGAACAGCTCTCTAACACTCGTCGTCCTTGAATCTTGTATTCGGCTTTTAGCTGAAAACCTTCTTGCAGCTCTTCAGCACTCTTGTTTTCCCGTCGCCAACTCATGTCGAAAACTTTTTCTCGCTTGCGCACGAACCGCTCCGGCGCGCGATGACACTCTAGACACCACTCCATCTGCAACGTCGCCGCCTGGTAGATGATCGGCATGTCGTCCACCTGGCCGTGACAGGTCGAACAGCCGACGCCTTTCTTTACGTGAATGCTGTGGTTGAAATAGGCGTAGTCGGGAAGATCGTGAACGCGGATCCACTCGAGCGGTTTGCCGCTGCGAAAACTTGCGCGCACCGGTTCGAGATACGGGCTGTCGGCCCAGATCTGCTTGTGACAGTTCATGCAGACCGCGGTCGAAGGCATGCCGGCGGAAGCCGCGGTTTCAACTGACGTGTGGCAGTAACGACAGTCGATGCCGTCGTCGCCAACGTGATGCCGGTGGCTGAACTGAACCGGTTGCTGCCGTTCGACCCACTGCCCGGTATTCCAGGACGATCGGTTCAACTCAACCGCAACCCACAGAGCGGCAACAATGATAAAGACCGCACCGTAGATAGTAATCTTCGCCAGCGCATTCGTGCTGTGATGGAAGATCTGTGGCATTGGAAGGAGGAAACTTTACCAAATAGATCGGGATTTTCAAATTGGGCCACAGATTGATGAAAGAAAACGAATGAGCCTGAGATTGTTAGGCGAGTTCGGCGTCGCGGGCCAGCATGGCTGCGCCGATTGGGGCGGCGTCGAGACCGAGTTGGGCCGCGACGATCTGCGTGGCTTCAAAACAGGGCTGGAAAGCCCGCCGTTTCACTTCTTGGATGACGGGATTGAGGATTATTGGCCCGGCGTCCATCACGCCGCCGCCGAGCACGATCCGCTCGATGTTCAGCAGGTTGATGACGCTGGCGACACCCGTGCCGATGTATTTTCCGGTGCGTTCGATCATCATCGCGGCGAAATCGTCACCTTCGCGGGCTTCGTGGGCGACGTCTTCAGCGGTGAAGTTTTTGTTGAAAGACAGGCGTGACAGCGAGGAGGTCGAGTCGCGGTTGAGCCGCTCGCGCGCTCGGCGCACGATGCTCGGGGCAGACGCGACCGTTTCCAGGCAGCCCGTATTGCCGCAAACACACGGCAATCCTTCGGTGTCAATGGTGATGTGTCCGACTTCGCCCGCAAACCCAGACGCGCCGGTCCAGAGTTTTCCGTCGAGAATGATCGCGCCGCCAATGCCTTTGCCGATCATCATGTAGAACATGTTATGACTGCCGCGCCCGGCGCCGACTTTGAACTCGCCGTAAGCGGCGGCGTTCGCGTCGTTTTCCAGTTCGACTCGCAGCCCGGTGGCGCGCGTCAGTTGGCCGTGCAGATCTTCGAGCATGGTGGACGGCAGATCGCGTGAATCGACGACGCGATCCGTTTGCCGGTTAACGAGTCCCGGAATCGCCACGCCCAAAGCCGCGACAGTCCCCAACGCGGGATGCAGGTCGCCGGCGATGGTAGCCAACTGCGGAACGATGTTGTCGGAGGTGATCTGCGCTTCACGATGTTCGACAACGCGTCCGGCATCGTCGACCAGAGCGGCGCGCACGCTCGTTCCTGAGACATTCATTCCGATGAAGTTTTTTCGCGGAGTAGTCATATCAATGGGCCTGGGGGTAGAATTGTGCCACAAGAAAGCACAAAAAACATAAGGTGCTTATGGAAATTCGCTCCATCCTGCTGCCGACCGACTTCAGCGAATGCGGCAACTACGCTCTTTCGTACGCCGCATCGTTGGCGCGGACGTTTCGCGCCTCGATTATCTGCCTCAACGTGATCGAGCCGATCGTGCCGACGGTCGGCTACTCGGGCATGACCGAGCCTTTGCCAATCGACATCACTGAACAACTCGAAGACTCCGCGGAACGTGAGTTGCCGAAACTTGCCGAGTGTGACGAGTGTTCGGGGATCGAAGTCGAGGAGCTAGTGGTCCACGGCGAGGCGGCTTCGGAGATTGTGAGAGTGGCGGCGGAGCGAAAAGTCGACTTGATAGTGATTTCGTCCCACGGCCGGACTGGCCTCGGCCGCATCTTGTTTGGTTCCACTGCCGAATCCGTAGTGCGACACGCCCCTTGTCCCGTTCTGGTAGTTAAGCCCCCACCGCCGGAGGAAGTGACCTAACACCGAGCTTCCATGCACCTCGACTTTCTGTACGAACTTATCGGCCAGTACGGGCTTTACGCAGTTTTGATCCTCGTGATGCTGGAGGGCGACATCACTCTGCTGCTGGCGGGAGTGCTGGCTCACAGCGCTTTTTTCGGCGAGTACAGTTTTGCGCGGGTTTTGGTTTGGGGAACACTGGGCGGATGCGCCAGCGACAACCTGGCGTATTTCGCTGGCCGGGCGTTTCGTGAGGGCGTCAGGGAAGTTCGCTTTTACCGCGTCGCCAAGCCCCGATTGGAGCGGCTGACGAACAAGTTCGGCGTGCTCTCGATCTTTCTTTCGAAATACATTTATGGATTGCGCTGGGCATCCTGCGTTTTTTATGGCGTGGGACGCATGCCTTACCTGCGGTTCCTTGCCGTTTCGTTTGCAAGCTGTTTTCTCTGGGTGTTTATTCTCGCCGGCGCCGGTTACTTCTTCAGCGGCGCCGTGATGGGCTTGATTGGCGACTTCCAGCGACTGGGCAAAGTGTTGCTGGTGATCGTCGTGCTCGGAATCACCGCATTTTATCTGGCCGAACGTTTTTGGCTTTCGCGAAAAATGGAAGAAGCCAATCCCGAGCGGTTGCAGGAGCTGGAACAGGCAGCGGCCGAGAAACTACAGGATCTACGAGAGGAATTTCAGGAACACATTCCCTTCAAGCAACATCGCAACGAGCCGAAGAAGCGGGTGGCCAAAGGAGAAGGGGATGGCGATTAGACCCTAAAATGTTAAATTGGAAAAAATGATCATCGAATCTTCAGCACCGCCACGCGTCGACCTGGCCGGCGGCACTATCGATATCTGGCCACTCTACCTGTTCCATCCCGGCGCCACCACAGTCAACTTTGCGCTTTCACTTTACGCTCGCTGCCGCATCGAGACGCGCGACGACGGGCGCATCATCCTGGAATCACGCGACCGCAAAGTGTCGTTTGAGACCGATCTTTCGGCGATGGAGGACCTGTTGCTCGAAGAGCGGCTCGAGTTGGTGTCGAAACTGGTTCACTTCTTCAAACCGACTACCGGATTTCATCTTGTTGCCGAGAGCACTGTGCCGGCCGGCGCCGGGCTCGGCGGATCTTCGGCGCTGGCGATCGCCTGCATCGGCGCGTTGAACCGTCTCGTGGGGAATCGCTACGACGAGCGGAAGTTTGTGACGATCGCGGCGAATGTCGAGTCGACGGTGATCAAAGTGCCGGCGGGCTTTCAGGATTACTACCCGCCGATGTACGGGTCGGTTTCGTGCGTGCATTTTCGTCCGGACGGAATCGAGCGCGAGCGGCTCGATGTGAACACGGAAGAGCTGGAGCGGCGCATCGCCATTTGTTACACGGGCGAACCGCGTCTTTCCGGGATCAATAATTGGGAGATCTACAAGCGACACATCGACGGCGATCCGGAGCTGTTTGAGTTGTTCGACGGTATTCGCGACTCGGCGCGCAACATGCGCGAGGCGCTCGTCGCGGACGATTGGGATCGTGTGGCCGCGATCATGAAGAACGCTTACCCGGGCCGGAAGCGTTTAGCGCCGACGATCACGACGCCGCAGATGGACATGCTCGTCGAGAAGGCGTTGGCGAACGGAGCTGAAGCAGCGAAAGTCTGCGGCGCCGGCGGCGGCGGGTGTATCGCGTTTTTCTGTGCCGAGGGGCGGCGGAAAGACGTGGAGGCAGCGTTGGCGGCCGAAGAGGGTGCTGAAGTGCTGGATTGGAAGTTAGCGCCTGACGGACTGACGGTTACTGAGAAGTTTTAAAGGCCGAAGTTCTAACGCCGAGAAGTTCTA
>JBKPPP010000299.1:0-23469 GCA_046733615.1 Acidobacteriota bacterium
GTTTGGCATTGCCCGAGTCGATTCAGACAAGCGCGAGTTGAAACTGGCTTCCGGTGAAGTTCGCACCTCGACGCAGGGAAGTGAATGGGGCCTGCCGCGGGAGCTTTCAGGCTTACGTATCGCGGAGCCTGACGTGAAACCCTCAGGTGGAACAGCTCTTCTCAGAATCGGTAACAGTGACGCAGCGATCGTGAACCGCACCGGAGCTGGTTGGACAATTTACCTCAACACCGCGTGGGATCAGTATCCGAAACAGCGTGCAGCAAAGTTTGGTGGCGCACCTTATCGTCAGCTCGTAAATGCGATTCTAGATAAGGGCGGTATACGGCCGTCCATTCAGGTGAGCTCGCCCGACGGCCGGCAGTTACAGCAAACGCAAATCGCTCGCTACAAATTCGGCAACGCCGAGATCGTTGCGGTCGTCAAGGAAAACGTTGCCGTCGCCGGCGTAGTGGGTCAGGACGGAGTCACGACTTACAACGATGCGGACCTCGGCCAGGTTGCGAAGCAGGAGCTGACGATCAAACTCCCGCGCAAATTCTATGTTGCTGATGTTCGAGCAGGGAAAAAATTGGGCTTTACGGATGTTGTGCACAGCTCGATTCTGGTAGGCGACGCACTTATATTGGCCTTAACATCGGAAGTTAATGCACTAAAGTTCGACGGGCCCGTTTTCGCGCATACCGGCGAACATGTCTCCTTCAGCTTGAGTTCAACCAGGCCCGGCAGGATTCTCGTGCGCTGCCACGTCTATGGGCCTGGCGGTGCTCGTTTGCCCATCTATTCGAATAACGTGCTGGTCGAGAATGGACGCGGCACATTTTCCCTGCCCTTTGCTTTGAATGATCCAACTGGGAAATACGTGCTTCAGGCCACCGACGTGGTGACTGGTGCGCGTGTAGAGCGATCAATTGAACTCAAGTAGAACATGAACCGGTGCGTGGCAGAGTCCATAGGAGCGGCGAGCAGGTGCAGGTAAAGATTTTCGAGACGAAGCAGGAACTAGGCGCCGCGGCTGCCAGAGATGCCGCTGCAATCATCAATCAGGCGATTCGCGAGCGTGACGTTGCATACGTGATCGCCGCCACCGGAGCATCTCAGTTTGGATTTCTGGACGCGTTAACGCTTGAATCGATCGATTGGACCAAAGTCACCTTCTTTCATCTGGATGAGTACGTTGGTTTGCCGGCGTCGCACCCCGCGAGCTTTCGCCGCTATTTAAAGGAACGAATTGTCAGCCGCGTTCACCCATGCGCTTTTAATTTTATCGATGGAGAGGCCAATAACGTTCATGACGAATGTCGACGCGTTGGTCAGCTGATTACGCAACAAAAAGTTGACGTAGCATTTGTCGGCATCGGTGAAAACGGGCATCTCGCATTTAATGATCCGCCGGCGAATTTCGAGATCGACGAACCATACATTGTTGTTAACCTCGACGACGCATGTCGCCAACAACAGGTTGGTGAGGGTTGGTTCAAAAGCATTGCTGAAGTTCCGACTCAGGCGATATCGATGTCGATTAAACAGATACTCAAAAGCCGCGAAATCTTGTGCATCGTTCCAGACGAAAGGAAGGCGGAGGCAGTGAAAGCCGCTGTCGAGCTGAATGTAAATCCAATGCATCCTGCTTCGATACTGCAGAAACACGAACGCGTAACGCTGTATCTCGATCGCGCGTCGTCGTCGCTATTAAGGTGAAAGATTTTGCTTTGAACTGGAACAGCGTACTAGAAGCTGGCGGGATATTGGTGGGTGAGAGGTAGCGATATCCTTAGACGTTGAGTTCATTAAGGCCTGAGCCGCGTTTCCTCGCGATTTCCAGACTAAGTAAAATTGATGACGTCATTCCCTGACAGGGGCGGCTTTCGAGGCGGTAATCTTTGTTGCAGACCGGCCCCGTGCTTCAATCTTGACACGGAAGTAGCGACAACCTTAGCGTATATGCAAGAATGTGCAGATGCGCATATCTGCGTTTCCTAAACAAGCATCAGCATTTCCGAAAATGCGGAGCGCCGAGTGAGACAGCAACTGAGCGAGTTCAAAGCTGATTTTTTCAAAGCCCTGGCTCACCCGTTGAGAATATCTATTCTGGATGCTTTACGGGACGGCGAGCTAACTGTGAATGAGATCAGTCAACGTTTTGATGTGGAGCAGGCAAACGCCTCACAACAACTTGCCGTGCTACGCAATAGGAATATCGTCGCCACGCGCAAAGAGGGCGCAAATGTCTATTACTCCGTGAGCGACAAGAGCATTTTTAAGTTGCTCGATGCCGCCAAAGAGATCTTCAACAACCATCTGATTGGAGTGCGAGGCATGCTCGAGGAGATTCACGGGGGTTTGCCAACCAAGGCGACCCGCCGTCCTTCCCAACGGGTTCGTTAAAGGATGAAAGGAACCAGACCGAATATGACGTCAGGCTCGCAATCGGAGATAGGCAGGCGCAGTCTGCGATCGCAGGCCACCCACCAAAAGGACGTCGATACCATTGCGAGGAGCAGGCAGAAGTCGGCGCACCGCCTGTCGGTCATGAAGTCGCCTCTTCACGGCTTCGGCTGTTTCGCTACCGTGCGGTTTCCGAAAGGCAGCTGCATAGCCGAGTACGCCGGCGAAAGGATTACTTATGAAGAAGCCATGCGCCGAATGAGGAGACACGGAGGAAAACGCATCAGTGAGCTTCACGCGGACTGTTACATCGACGGAAGCGTCAACGGGAACGATACCCAATATATCAACCATTCCTGCGAACCTAATACAGACGCCTTCATTATTGACGGATTCATGATCCTGTTCGCACTCAAGGAGATCGCGCCTGGCGAAGAGATAACAGTCGACTACTTAAACTCTTTCGAACACGACCGCACGGCCTGCCATTGTGGCGCTGCTTCATGTCGGCAAAAGCTGATCAGACGGCCGCGTAAAAAGCCTGCTCCAGCCCCGCAGTAGACAGGACCATTTCAATCCGCTTCTTGAAAGAACAATTGTGATATCGCTGAAGAAAAAGTGGATTCCAAAATCGCTTTTGTGCTTGCGAGCCGGCTACACGCGGCAGGATCTCATCTCAGACCTGATTGCAGGCGTGACCGTTGGGCTAGTCGCACTTCCGCTAGCCATGGCGTTTGGAATCGCCTCTGGCGTTACTCCCCAAGCCGGGATTTACACGGCCGTAGTCGCTGGCTTTCTCATATCTTCTTTGGGCGGTTCGCGCCTTCAGATCGGTGGACCAACCGGAGCGTTCGTCGTAATCGTAGCGGGAATCATCGCGGCCCATGGAGTTTCCGGTCTGTTGATGGTCACGCTAATGGCTGGGGTGATCCTTATCCTCATGGCGGTAACGGGTTTGGGGACGGCGGTTAAATATATTCCCCGGCCGGTCACCATTGGCTTCACGAATGGCATAGCTATCCTGATCGCTTCGACACAAATCAAAGACTTCCTGGGCCTTAATACCGGCGCCATACCAAGCGAGTTCCTATTGCGCATCCGCCTCCTGGTGCATAGCCTCGGTAGTGTTCACTGGCCTGCAGTGTTGATTGCCAGCAGTTCGCTCTTGATTATTCTCTTACTGCCAAGACTAACTAAGCGCGTACCTGGCTCAATCGCAGCCCTCGTAGCAGCTACACTCGCGGTGGCCGCTTTTGGTTTTCCAGTAGAAACTATCGGCAGTAGGTTCGGCGGTATCCCAACTGGTTTGCCCCACATCTCCATCCCACCGGTTCGAGCTGAATTGATCGTTCCTTTGCTACCCGCGGCCGTCACCGTAGCCATGCTGGCTGCCATCGAGAGTCTTCTATCGGCGGTAGTCGCCGATGGTATGAGCGGCGATAAGCACAACTCGAACGTGGAACTACTCGCTCAGGGCATTGCCAACGTCGCCGTTCCTTTGGTGGGAGGGATACCAGCCACCGGCGCAATCGCACGCACCGCAACCAACATCCGTTCGGGCGCTCGCAGCCCCGTCTCGGGAATGACCCACGCACTGACACTGCTCGTTATCTTGCTGGTCGCAGCGCCGCTCGCGCGTTTCATTCCGCTCGCCACACTGGCAGCGATCCTTCTCGTCGTGGCCTACAACATGAGTGAGTGGCGCGAAGTAAAGACAATACTCAAACTGTCAAAAGCGGACATAACTGTGTGGGTGATGACCTTCGCCCTTACTGTGCTGGCCGATCTGACGGTCGCTGTCGAGATCGGAATGCTTTTCGCGGCGCTGCTGTACATCTACCGGGTTTCGCAGACGACCACAGTGGCCCCGGTGACTGAGGAGTACATCGAGGACGGACGTCCGCATATCCTGCAAGACAAGCTGTTGCCTCCCTACGTCCTGGTGCTGCGCATACATGGCCCGTTTTTGTTTGGGGCCACAGAGAAACTGTCCGAGGCGACAGTCGACATAGAGTCTCTTCCATCCGTGGTGATCTTACGTCTCAGAAACATGACCGCGATCGATGCTACGGGTCTGCACGAATTGGAGAGACTCGCTGAACGATTGCGCGCCACGGGCCGGACGCTTCTGTTGTGTGGAGCTCGCAGTCAACCGGAACAGTTGTTGAGACAGTCGTCACTGCTGCGGTGTCTCGGCGAGGAGAATTTGCTTCCGCACGTTGAAGCAGCCCTATCGCGCGCCCGCGAAGTCTTTGAGGGTCGTGCTGGCGATCCGCGCATTAATAAAGTGATCTATCAGACACAGTCGTGAACTAGTGATTTCACGTGGCCGCCACCTTGATTCGCGTGAACTGCGATTAGGCGTACGAAACATTAACTTGGATGCTTAGCTAAATCTTCATAGAGGTGATCGTATTCGTCCCTGATGACGTTGTAGCATTCGCACGCCTGAGCCTCAAGGCCTTGCCGATCAAGGACTCGAATGTGGCCACGATGGTAAGCGATAAGCCCCGACTTCTTAAAGTTTCCGGCCGACACAGTGATACCCGCGCGCCGCACACCCAATGTCAGTGCGATCAGGTCATGAGTGAGCAACAACTCTTCTCCGACATAATCGTGCATCATCAACAACCACTTGCTAAGTTGCTCCTCTATTGAGTGTAGTTTATTACACGCTGCTGATTGGCCGGTCATGGCAAGCAACATCTGCGTGTAACGAAGTAATAGTTGTGGTAGGAGACTTGTTTCAACACGAAGTTGCTGCCGGAGCATTTCGGCATCCATCTTGAGCGCGGTGCCGGCAACTTGTATGACTAGCTGTGTAGGGGTTGTCGAACCGCCGAAAAAGACATTCAGCCCGACCATGCCTTCGCGGCCGACCGGTCCAACCTCCACTGCGTCGCCGTTCGCCAATGTGCACAACATAGAGAATACAGCGGTCTCGGGAAAATAGACGTGGTGTATCTCTTCGCCAGGATCATAGATGACTTCGCCCAGTGAGAGCGTGACTTGATCTAACTGAGATAAGAAGTGTTGATAAGTTGCAGGATCTAGTGCGCCAAGAATTCTGTTTCGGATGGGACGGGAAAGGTGTGGCCCGGAAATCATGGCTCGTTTCCTGTTTTTAACTGCATTCTTGTTTCGAAATGTTCACATCATAGCACAGAGGTTACCTTGTCTGCTTTCACCTGATGGCCTTTCAGAAGAGGTGAGTCAAGTTGGACCTCAATCAGAACCAGGCGGCCGTTTCATGAGCGACGCTAATAGCTCTTCAAGTTTCCGCCACTCCACAGGCTTCACCATATGCTCGTCGAAGCCGGCTTCACGAGACCGTTGGCGATCTGACTGTTGTCCGTATCCCGTGATGGCAATCAACCGCGTTTCATTTAGCTCAGGAGTCTGGCGCAGGTGCTTTGCGATCTCATAGCCATCCATGTCGGGCAATCCAATATCCAACAGCACGATGTCGGGCTGATATTCAACAGCCATTTCCAAAGCCTTTTGAGCTGAGTAGGCTACTTGAACCTCGTGCCCGGATGTCTGCAATATTGCCGCAATAGAATCTGCTGAATCTGCATTGTCATCCACTACGAGCACCCGCCATGTTTGTACAGCTTGCGGCGTCTTTCCAGAGGGAATCTCAGCTTGTCGTGCAGGCGATCTTAATACCGGCAGACGCACGATGAACTCGCTACCTTGACCTAAACCGGAACTGTGCGCCTCGGTTGTTCCTCCATGCATTTCGATTACCTTTCGCACTACGGTCAACCCGATTCCCAATCCGCCTTGAGATCTATCCAAGGTTCTTTGCGCTTGCGTGAAGAGATCAAAAATCTGCGGTAATAACTCCGGGGCAATCCCTACACCGTTGTCCTTTACCCGTATCACAACTTCCTCGCCTTCGCCTTCAATACTGAGCCAGATGTCACCGCCCTCGGGCGTGTATTTCGCGGCGTTGCTAAGGAGGTTAACTATTACTTCCTCAAGCCGAATTGCATCACCGAGTACCCAGGCGGGTTCTTTCGGAAACGCTACGTTCAATCGATGCTTCCGTTGGTCGATCAATGTGCGTGCTGTTTCCACCGCTTGTTGCGCGACGCCGCGGAGGTCTAGTTCTTCCCCATGAAGTTGAATCCTACCGCTGAGAACGCGTGAAACTTCTAATAGATCATTTACCAGCACCACCATGTTCCCAACCTGGCGTCGAATTATGGTTCTAGCCTTCTGTTGGAACGCCGCATCTTTCTCAAGGTCCAAAAGCTCCACCGCGTTCGTAATAGCGGCAAGCGGGTTCCGAAGTTCGTGAGACAGCATTGCTAAGAATTCGTCTTTGCGGCGATGTAAGTCTACCAGTGCTTCGGCTTGCGTCTGCGCGCGCTCTAACTGGTGATGTTCCGTATTGTCTCGAATGTTGCACTGAATTACTGACTGGTGATCCACGCTATAGACGTTGCTGACAAACTCAACTTCAACCCTCCGCCCAGATTTGGTTAGCAGGGGTAAATTGTGGTAGCGAATGTAGCCTTGCTCTTGCAGTTGCCGAAAGGCGGCTTGGCTTGCATGAATGTCTTGAAAGAGACCTATTTGCCAAAGTTCCTTGCCAACTAACTCATCGGTCGGGAAGCCCAACAATTCCGAGATGAAAGGATTGGCCTCAGTGATCTTCCCGGTGTTGGACTCGAGTATGAGGATGCCGTCCTTGGCTGTCTCGAACAGGCGACGAAAACGAATCTCGCTGTTTCTCAGCGCGATTTCCGCATTATGACGATCAGTAATGTCCTCAATGGCAAGCAGGATCAGATCGGGCTGACTATTAACTGATGCAAGGCGGCGGGCATTGAGCCGCATTATTCTGTGTCCGATCGCAGGGAACGTTTGTTCAACTTCGAAATCATGAACAGGGTGGTCCTTACTAAGAACCTCTTTTAGCAGCGTCCTCAGTTCAGGCAGGTCCCACTGCCCATTGCCGAGATCGTAGATGAATTTACCTTCCGTCTCTGTGGCGGAAACTTTGAAGGTGTTATAGAAACTTCGATTCGCCGTTTTGATTATCAGGTTCTGGTCAAGAACGATGAACGGCTCTCTCAAGGTTGCCAGGATCGCTTCGGCGTAGTTGACGGTATCCTGCAGCAACTGCTCTTGTCGCCGGCGTGCGGTAACATCTCTAAAGACGAGCGCAACTCCGACGACTCTGTCGTTGGGGTCATGAATTGGGGCAGCAGTATAGCCAATGGATTTCTCTGTCCCGTCTTTCGTTATGAGCAGGGTGTGATTTGCCAGACCGACGACCTTATCTTCACGCAATGCATGGGTGGCAGGGTTTTCGATCGGCTGCCGAGTTTCTTCATTAACGATTTCGAAAATTTTTTCGAGAGGGACTTCCGCGGAATCGGCTTGTGTCCACCCCGTTAAAGACTGAGCCACCGGATTCAGAAACGTGACTAGTCCTTTGATGTCTGTAGTAATAACAGCATCACCGATGCTGGAGAGTGTGATGCGCAGCATCGCCGGCTGTTCATGCGGCGCAGTAGCGTTAGGCTGTGGGGTTTCTCTGTTAGGCTCCATACCTACTCACAAAGTTACCAACAGTCAGCGCTGAGTCCCTTAAGAATAAGGGCAACCTCGCGAAGTTGCGTGAGTAAAATATTAAAACAAAGCAGGAAGCATTTCCAGCAGTCTATGGTATTCAACCGCTATAACAACGCGATTATCACTAGTTTGTTGAAGTGAACTACTCTCATGTGAGCTGTGCGATTTTTGGCACGGATAAACTCCTTCGTCTTACGTTCGCTCGTCACGCCCTTGGTCTGCGAGTCACGCGCGCAAGGTAAGGTTCGATGAGCAGTGCCCCGACCAGCACGCGCAACGCCTCAATCCCTCCCACGGAAGCTCCGATTACGACAATGTCTTTCGGCATTAAACGTCCCGCGCGCGCGCGTGGGTCAGCTTACGAGTCTCGATTGTAGGGGGATAAAATAGAATACACTTATAGCAGAGGCGGCGGTAGAATTACGCGGGAATCCACCTGATCGCAATCAACTTCCGCCGTGAGTCGAAAGACTCTGGAACATTTCGGGTTATGAGCGAAACTTTTAATAAAGATCCCTTCCACGCAGCAGCAACAGAAGGGGAAAGAAATGGAAATTTTCTGGTGGTAGGCCTCGGCGCGTCGGCGGGTGGCGTACAGGCGCTTAGGGATTTCTTTTCGCAGGTGCCCGCCCACACTGGTATGGCGTACGTTGTAATTTTACACCTCTCGCCGGATCACGACAGCCAACTGGCAGAGGTCCTCCAAAGCTCGTCGCTGATTCCCGTGACGCAGGTCGAACGACGGGTCCGTGTCGAGCCCGATCATGTTTATGTGATTCCACCGAACAAGAGCTTAACGATCAACGACGGGCACATTAACGTCTCGCGGGTGACGAGCAACGAGGTGCGGCGTGCTCCCGTCGATATCTTCTTCCGGACTCTGGCCCAATCTCACGGACCGCGTGCAGTCTCGGTAGTGCTTTCAGGTACGGGAGCAAATGGCTCGATGGGAATGAAACGCGTCAAGGAAATGGGCGGTCTCTGTATCGTGCAGGATCCGCAAGAGGCAGAATACGACGACATGCCTCGCCACTCGATGGCCACAGGCCTTGTGGACTACGTTCTTCCCGTGGCGCAAATTCCGGCGCAGATTCTTGCCTATCGCGAACAGGTTAAACGTATCCCATTCCCCGATGCACCGCAGGAACCCACCCATGGGGACTTGAACGCTCTGCGCGACATCTTCACTCAGCTACGCGTTCGTACCGGACACGACTTCTCGAATTACAAGCGTCCGACGGTCCTGCGCCGCATCGCCCGTCGCATCGGCGTTCATCAGCTTGCAGACATTCCCGCCTACTCACATTTCATGCGCGAACACCCCGCGGAGGCCACCGCGCTCCTGAAGGATTTACTTATCAGTGTGACGAATTTCTTCCGCGATGCGGAGGCATTCGAGGCGTTGGAGTGTGAGATCATCCCGAAGTTGTTTGAGGGTAAGACGGCGGACGACCAGCTGCGAGTCTGGGTGACGGGCTGCGCCACCGGCGAAGAAGCATATTCGGTGACGATGCTCCTATCGGAGTACGCAGCGAACCTCCTTAGCCCGCCCCAGATACAGGTCTTCGCCACGGACATCGACGACGATGCCATCGCCACGGCCCGCGACGGCTTCTACACCATCAACGATGCGGCAGATGTGCCGCCCGAACGCCTCAGAAACTATTTCTTGAGCGAGGCAGAAGGCTATCGAGTCCGACGCGAGATCCGGGAGCGAGTGCTTTTCGCCGTCCATAACATCATCAAAGACCCACCGTTTGCGCATCTTGATCTGGCGACGTGCCGGAACTTACTCATCTACCTCAATCGCACGGCCCAGCGGCGTGTGATGGATGTACTGCACTTCGCGCTGAACCCTGGTGGTTACCTGATGCTCGGCGCATCGGAATCGATTGACGGCGCCGGCGATCTCTACTCAGTCGTGGACAAGGAGCACCGCATCTATCAAGGCCGCGCCATCGAAACCCGTCTTATCCTTCCCGTTCCCGACGGCGGCCTCGCCGCGCGTTTCGGAAAACTGCCTGAGCTGCGACGCGTGCGGGAGTCGCAAACGACGCAGCGTTCCTCCTACGCAGAACTGCACCAGCGCTTGCTCGAACGTTACGCGCCGCCCTCGATTGTCGTCAACGAAGAATACGAGGTCCTGCACATGTCCGAGAGCGCAGGCAAATTCATGCAGATCCAGGGAGGCGAGCTATCAAGTAACCTCTTGATGCTCATCCGTCCGGAGTTGCGTCTCGAGTTGCGTGCCGCGCTTTATCAGGCGGCGCACAATAAGTCGGACGTAGAGTCGCGGGGTATCAGGATCCCGGTCGCCAATGAAACTAAGTTTATTAACCTGCTCGTCAGGCCGGTCTTGAGCCAGGAAGATACGGCGCGAGGCTTCTTCCTGGTCACCTTAGAGGAGACAAACGAGCCCACCCCGAACGAGCCGAAGAAGCCTGCGGTGACGACTGAAGACGAGCCGCTGGCGCGCCGCCTCGAAGAAGAGTTGCTGCAGGTCAAGGCGCAACTGCGCTCGACCATCGAGCACCACGAGCTACAACGCGAGGAGCTCAAGGCCTCCAACGAAGAGCTGCAGGCGACGAACGAGGAGATGCGCTCGGCGGCCGAGGAGCTGGAAACCTCAAAGGAGGAGTTGCAGTCCATCAATGAGGAACTCACGACCGTGAACCAGGAGTTGAAAATCAAGATCGATGAGTTGGGCCAGAGCAACGACGATTTAAGAAATCTGATGAACTCGACTCGGATCGGCACGGTCTTCCTCAACCGCGATCTGCGCGTCAAACTCTTCACGCCGGGCGCACGCGACATCTTCAATTTGATCCCCGCGGATGTAGGCCGCGGGCTTTCGGACATCACGAGCAAACTCGACAACGATCATTTAATTGCGGACGCTCTGAAGGTGCTCGAAACGCTTCAGCCCGTCGAGCGGACCGTGCGCACGAAAGAGGGTCTCACCTTCCTGATGCAGACTGTGCCGTACCGCACAACCGACGATCGCATTGACGGCGTGGTCCTCACTTTCATGGACATCACCGATCGTGAGCGCGCACAACAATTGATACGAGAGAGCGAAGAACAGTTCCGAAGGGCGGTTGAAGATGCGCCCATACCAGTCATCATGCACGCCGAAGATGGCGAAGTCTTACAAATCAGTCGGACATGGACAAGTTTGACCGGCTATACCATGGCAGATGTACCAACCTTTGACGCCTGGCTGACACGAGCCTATGGCGAAGGCGCTGAAGAAGTGCGCGCTCACATGCAGGACTTATTCAAAGAGCAGCGGCAGTCGCTCAACGTGGAATTCCCGGTTCGCACGCGCGACGGTAACCTGCGTTATTGGAATTTCAGCGCTTCCTCCCCCGGAACTTTAAGAGACGGACGTCGCTTTATCGTCGGCATGGCGCTCGACATCACCGAACGCCAGCAGCAGCAGCAGCAGCAGCAGCAGCAGCAGCAGAATAGTATTCACGACTCGGATAGGCGCCTTCGGCTGATGATGGAGAGCATAGAAGACTACGCCATCATGACGCTGGATAAAAGTGGAAACATCGAAATGTGGAACTCCGGCGCGGAACGCGCCTTTGGCTATACTGCGGAGGAAATCACCGGTCAAGACGTCGCAGTTATTTTTACACCGGAAGACCGCCGCCGCGATATACCCTTGAAAGAAAGAGAGATGGCACGCGAAACCGGACGCGCGGCAGACGAACGCTGGCATCTCCGCAAAGATGGTACCCGGTTCTACGTGAGTGGCGTGCTCTCTTCCCTATACGACCCCCAAGGCGCGGTAATAGGCTACGTTAAAATTGCGCGCGACTTGACTGAGCAACGGCGCGCCGAGGAAGAATTGCGTCGCGCGAATGACAAGTTGGAAGTGCGGGTGCGCGAACGCACGTTTGAGCTGGCGAAACTCAACGAATCGCTCCGCGATGAAATCTCCGAGCGTATACAAACAGAAAGAGACCGGGTGCGATTGCTTCGCCAGATCGTGCGCGCCCAAGAGGATGAGCGCCGTCGCATCGCGCGCGACATACACGACCAGGTGGGCCAGCAAATGACTGCACTACGTCTTAATCTCGCCGCGCTCGATCAGGGTTACAGGGGAGACGGGGAAATACGCGAGAAACTGGAACAGACGAAAACCATCGCAGAGCGACTCGACGCCGACGTGGATTTTCTCGCGTGGGAACTCAGACCCGCCGCACTTGACGATATCGGCCTGGCGGAAGCCATGGGCACCTTCGTAAGACAGTGGTCGAATCATTCAGGGATTGAAGCTCAGTTTCACACGAGCGGCATGGAAAAGGAACGGCTTTCATCCGAGACGGAAACCAACCTGTACCGCATGATGCAGGAGGCGCTCAACAACACGATGAAGTACGCAAAGGCCAAACGCGTGGATGTGCTGCTTGAACGCCGCGACAATCAGGTAGTGCTGATCATCGAGGACGATGGCGTTGGCTTCAATCTGAATCAGGGTGTGGGTGCCGAGGACAAGGGGCTGGGCCTCATCGGAATGCGCGAGCGCGCCGCTCTCGTCGGCGGGGCTCTTCAGATCGAATCCAAGCCAAATGAGGGCACCACCATCTTTGCGCGCGTGCCAGCTCAGTTCGTGGAAGAAGAAGAGGCGAGTGAGGCGAAATGAGCAAGCTGCGCATTATGCTTGCCGAAGACCACGAGACTGTGCGCGAGGGCCTGAAAATGATCGTCAACGCGCAGGAGGACATGGAAGTGGTGGGCTTCGCGGGCGATGGCCGCGAGGCTGTCGCCAAGGCGCAGGAACTCCTGCCCGACGTGCTGGTGATGGATATCTCGATGCCGAAACTTAACGGGCTCCAGGCTACCCTGAAACTCATTGAGTGCTGCCCGCAGGTGAAAGTGCTGACGCTGTCCCGCCACGCAGACGACGGCTACGTTCGCGGACTGCTGGCCGCAGGCGCCTCCGCTTACGTGCTCAAGCAGAGTGCGCCAAGTGAACTGATCCACGCCATTCGTTCCGTCGCCGCAGGCGGTAAATACATCGACCCGAAGTTGGCCGCCAAGGTCATGGAAAATTATAGTGAGCGGACCTTACGCGGCGAGTCGAAAAGCAGTTTGAGCGACCGTGAATCGGAAGTCCTGCGTCTCATCGCGCTCGGCTATAGCAACAAAGAGATTGCTGCCCGCCTGTCCCTGAGTGTCAAGACCATCGAAGTTCATAAAGCCAATGCGATGCGCAAGCTCAACCTTACGAGCCGCATCGACCTCGTGCGTTACGCCGTCTTCCAGGGCTGGTTGCAGGATCACTAAAGCTCTGGGCAAAAAAAGCAAAAGATCGTTTGCGGCGAGTCTGCCTCTTTTGTGCTTTCCGGGGTCGCAGCACAGATTCCATAGGGATAGTCCTTAGTCCCGCCTCGCACCTTCCCAATAGCCCATTTCCTGCTGTCGTGAGAAAAGAGGTACCTCCGAACATCGGGGCTTCTTCTTTGAGTAAGGCACCAAGAACAACGTAAACGAATTTGCGTCGGAGCGGCCTTTTGTTCTGGTCTCGGACGACCCCGTACACCCGTCTGCTGTATCGCACCGTGATCGAGCTCGAGGTTACTGCGTCGTTGAAGCAGCCGATGGAGAGGAGACTGTCTCCGGCGACGCTGGAACAGTCTTTCTCGGACCCCACGAAGCGGGGTGTGAGCACGTACTTGAAAAATATTGCAGCCAGAATGGGCGAGCTGTTCCCATTTAGATTCTGCAAAGGGGGTGTTTAGACGATGAGCGTGGCCCTGTTGACTGCGCAAGAACTCTTAGGACTATTCGAACTCGACGGCAGCGGGAAGGTGCTCTATTACCGAATGAACTCGGATGAGGAGCCGGGCGGCGCGTCGCTGGACATGGCAGGACGTAACTTCTACGACGAAGTCGCGCCATTCGAAAATGTCGCAGAGTTCCGACGCTTCGTGACCGAGTTCACCCGCGGCTCGAAGGCCGCCGACAGCTTTGATTTCGACTGTCAGTATGAAGATTCCGACCACCCCGTCAGGGTGCTCCTGGCGCGCATCTGCGAGCGCGTAAATCGGAACAAGACGAAGTCAGTCCTCGTGCACATCCGGCGAGGAGGAAGCACTGACACGAAGACCCAGAAATTCAGAGGTGACACATGATGAAAGAGATGTTGACGAATAAGATAATTACGGGACTGCGCGAGGCAGAGTTCGCGCGCTTGATGCCACTTCTGCAACCTGTTTCACTCAGCTCGGGAGAGCGTCTGTCCGAAGCCGGAGAGACAGTGCGCTTCATCTACTTTCCTGAAAGTTGCGTTATATCGTGCCAAGCGAACATGCAGGATGGAAGATCCGCAGAGGTAGGAATGATCGGCTTTGAAGGCATGACCGGCATCACGGGACTCGTTGGAACTATTCCGGCTGCGCATTCTCTCAATGTGTCAGTTGCAGGAAGCGCCCTGCGAGTTAGCACGGAAGATTTTAGGCAAGAGGTAATGCGTGGTGACGGTGTTCAAAAGTCGTTATTGGCTTACACCGGCGAGTACATCACGCAGATTTCGCAACGCTCCGCCTGCGCCGTTTTCCACGTTGTGGAACAGCGCTTAGCGGTCTGGCTGCTACTCCTTACGGATCGCATTAAGGAGGATGTGATTCACATTACTCAAGAGCAAATGGCCGAGCACCTCGGCGTGCGGCGCGCCGGTGTTACTGTCGTGGCCGGGGCAATGCAGGAAGCGGGAGCGATCACTTACAGGCGCGGGAGTTTACACGTCAAAAACCGGCAAATGCTGGCGGCCATGGCCTGCGAATGTTACGCGGCGCTAGCGGTAGGCCGTCACCAAACCACCTACATGTGATCGCAGCCGAGTACGGCAAGGGACAGACCAGAATACCCCAACCTGATAAAACGCGGGAGGCTTGAGCGGAATTCGTGCCCGGGGAAGGGGTTAAAATGGAAAATTTTCGGCAACATGCGGCGATCCTCATCGTGGAGGACATCGGTTGGATACGTTCCGGCATGAAAAAGGCGGTCGAGCGTTGCGGCTACCACGCGTTCGAAGCGACGAACGATACGGAAGCCTTTGAGTTGACGGAACAAGAAACAATTGATCTGATCCTCACTGAAGAAGAACTACCCACTTTCAACGCTCTCATGAAGCGCCTGAGTGAACACTCGACTCTAAGCAGCATCCCCGTTGCAATCATCAATCCCGATGCCGAAGATGGCGCACGACTCGGCGAGGCATACCTGCTCGCCGACTTTGACAATATCACCTCGCTACTTGCTGTGCTGCGCCACTGAGTACCCTGCCGATCGATTACACGCACAATCTCCGCCGGGGTCATCGCCAGTCGAAGGCGATTCGCACAGTGATTTCTCACAGCCCATGATTCGGGTGCATTGTTGGAAAGCGCTGACTGTGGGACGCGAGCAACTGTGGCAGGAGTGAGAATCAGAAAAGCATAAACGCAGGCACTCAGGACACTTTACAAGACTGATCGGCGAGTCTTTTTTCTGCGACTATCTTGACCTTTTTAAGTTCCGTTTTTTCAAGGCCAAAAAATCTTGCCATATCGATGATTTGATTCGGACTTACGAAGTCCGTGGGCTTCGCGCAGAATTTCTCTATCCCGGGGGCAAACTCGCGGCATTTCATTGTCTTCGGGATATTCAGGCCAATACCGCACGCGCCTTCCTGAGAGCGATGCAGACAGAAGTCGCATACAATCATCTTTCACTTCCCTTCTGCTGTTGGCTGGTCTACGTTAAGAATCAGCATGCATCATTCGTCGGATGCGATCCGCGAATAATACATCCATTTTCTGGGGTGCTATGATCGCAGTTACCTCACCTTCACCAAACGTGGGGTGCATCAGCGTCTGTCCTTTGCGATATGCTCGCGTGCGATCATACGGCGCGCTGACTCTATTAGACGCAGGACGTGTTGTCCCGGCGCGATACATGACACGTGACACACACATTGGACACTCGACGCGCGTGATCCTCCCTGTCTTGCTGACAGAAACTACGATATGACCCCGCTCCTCGTTACAGGTGATACACATTTGGTCGACGCGATCTCCAATTTTGAAAACTGCCTTCACTTCCATGATTTCTCCTGCTTAAAAAGTACTGGTGAATCAACCCTGGGTGAACTGAATCTCTTTTTACGTACACATGGACTGCGGCTCGACAATGCTTAAACCGTGGCTTGTAAAGCTGGCGAGCGCGTCGGCGTCGTCATCATAGACATCGAACACAGTCAGAAGTTTGGTGATAGTCATTATGTCGTGAAGGCGTTCCGTAAGATGGACCAGCTTAATCTGTCCACCCTTGTTGCTCAGAGTTACGTAGCTTGAAATAAGCTCACCGAGCCCGGTCGAATCTATGTGCGTAACGCCCGCGAGGTTCAAAAGGATCTTCGTCTTTCCTTCCTCGACCAGGCAGCGAATCGATCTGTGCAGGGCCAGAGTGCCGCCGCTGATTCTGATGCGGCCCTTCAGGTCAAGAACAGCTACATCCCCTTCGCGGCGTTCATGAATATAAAGATTGACCACTTAAGTCTCGTGCGTGACTTCGAACATTACTCTCAGGCATTTTTTCATGCCGTCGATTGATAGCTGTTTGAGTCAGGTAGTCTGGGTGATTCCAGAGGGGCTGAGAAGCAAGTAAGCAACACTCGGTTCCTACTGACCTTATGCCAGCTACGTGTATATGTCAAATGTGAGACATCCCCGTTCGCCCGTTGCAGGGCATAGATATCGCTCCGGGAAAGATTTTACAGTGTCAGGCAACGGCATCTGTGCGCTAGACCGCTTATAGGCGAGTCGCTTTAACTCTTAGCTTTATATATGTGTGTTGGCGCACGGACGGTGAGGGTTGCCAGCTGTATGTATGCTTGCAGCGTCACGTTTCATCAAGATTGGTCGAGCACTACGAAGAGGTTTCAGGGGAGACGTTTGAATGGACAATAAAACTGGTAGAAACCCGATCATTCTGGTAGTCGAGGATGTCCACGAGACGCGTGACGGCATTGAAAAGCTACTAAAGGTCGACGGATATCGCGTAGTGTTAGCCCGAGACGAACTAGACGGAATAGCAAGCGCCCAGCGACAACGTCCTGATCTGATTCTCGTGAGTCTGGCTGGATTACCGAGCGAGGTCCTTAGTTCCAGCCGTCGTATTCGCGACAGTGCGGCGGTGGGAGACGATGTGCCGGTTGTTATCTTCTGCTTTGACGAGATCCCGGAGGGGGCTGAGGTCGCTATTGGCAAAAATGTACACATCGCCCAGCCTGACAACTTCAATCAGTTGCGAAGTCTTCTCTCACGTCTGGTTCTAAAGCCGCCTGAGCGAGACTATTGCAACCTGGATCACCGGAGACAGGAAGAAGAATTATGACCGCTTATAGCAACAGCAAGAGAACTTTTGACTTCAGATTCATAGATGCGCCATCAAAGGTGCTGGTGGAACTAACTAATAGAACCGATAAGACGCTGAAATCCATCGAGGTTCTGACTATCTTTCTAAAGGATAACGAAACTCCCGGCGGTCCCTCACAAGCTCATATTCGCTTCGACAGTGTAAATTCCATGCAGCCAGGAGAGAAGACGGTTCTATCTCACCGAACGTGGATAAATGGAAAGCCGGCTGACGCTAATCACGATCAGATGGAACGACTGAAACACATCGCCGGCCAAGCCAATCCTTATGCACTGGAGATTTCGTGGGAAGATGCTGAGGGCAAGATGCGTTTTCAACGGATACCCGTCAGCAACTGAAGACCAGAAGGCTTATCCCAGTAACCGGTCGGTCTCGTCTTTTACTACCCGGTAACACTCGCAGACGGTCTCTTCCATTCTCTCGCGATCGAGGATCTTGATATGACCGCGGACGTAACTGATAGCCCCCGCGTCCTGCAGCCTTCCCGCAGCCACCGTCACGCCTTCGCGGCGCACACCCAACATTCCCGCAATTAGTTCCTGTGTCATGATCAACTCGTCGGTATTCAGCCGGTCGTGGCTCAACAAAAGCCATCGGCAAAGTTGCTGTTCCACCGAGTGAAGACGGTTGCAAACAGCAGTCTGTGAGATCTGAGTGATCAGTGCTTGCGTATAACGCAGCAGCAGGTATTGAAACTTGCCGCCCTTCGCGAACTCATCCTGAAGCACCTTGGCCTTCATCTTCACTGCTCCGCCGGCGCTCTGTATGACAGCACGATTCGGCATGGTGCCGCCTCCCATGAAGAGGGCGATTCCCACCACTCCATCGTTACCCGTCAATCCCATCTCGGCGCTTGAGCCATTTTCCATGGTGTAAAGCAACGAGACTATTGCTGTTGTTGGGAAGTAGACGTAATCCAGCTCTCCGCCGAATTCGTAGACGACTTCACCAAGAGCAAAGGAAACATTCGCAAGTTGTGGCAGAAGGCGTTGGTATTCGTCATTGGGAAGCGCGGCAAGAAGTCGATTCTCGCTGGGAGTGGCAAGTGCAGAAACAGGCATGACTAAACCAGGAGCAACGCTAACTACATCGCGGAAAGGATAGCATGTATGTGGTCTAGCGCACAGACGGTTCTGTTCGCATAGTCCAGTCTTAAACAAAAGGATTCTAGACATTTGGAACTGAGGAGATACGATTCATGTTGTGGACAATTCTTGTAGTGTTGTTGCTGCTGTGGTTGGTAGGGTTTTATGGAGGCTTCGTCACCAACAGCTTGATTCACTTGTTGCTTGTAGCAGCGGTCATCGTTCTTGCGCTGAACCTTTTCCGGAGTCGCAACCCGGCATAGAGCTGGAGAACAACCAAAGGTAATGGCAAAGCAAATCACTTTTGGCGGAGACTCGCGTGCCGCCATTCTGCGCGGTGTGAATAAACTCGCCGACACGGTAAAAATCACCCTCGGTCCAAAAGGACGCAACGTTGTACTCGATAAGAAATATGGCAGCCCGACGATCACCAAAGACGGTGTGACCGTTGCCAAAGACATCAACCTTAAAGATGCGATGGAGAATATGGGCGCACAGATGGTACGAGAGGTGGCTGCAAAGACCAGCCACGTGGCCGGCGATGGCACGACCACCGCAACTGTGCTGGCGCAGGCCATCTTTCGCGAGGGCGTAAAAGCTGTGGCGGCAGGCGCCAACCCAATGGCTTTGAAGCGCGGAATCGATAAAGCAGTCCAGCGTGCAATCCAGGAGATCAGGAAAGCGGCAAAGCCGGTCACCGAAGACATGATCGCCCAGGTGGGTTCGATCTCTGCAAATGGGGATCACACTATCGGAGCCTTGATAGCCCAAGCGATGCAGAAGGTTGGCAAAGATGGTGTCATCACCGTCGAAGACTCAAGAACGATTGAGACCGTTTTGGAGGTCGTGGAAGGCATGCAATTTGATCGCGGCTACCTTTCGCCTTACTTCGTCACCAATGCGGAAACAATGGATGCCGAACTTGAAAATCCACTCATTCTTCTAAGCGAGAAGAAGATTTCTTCGATGAGAGAGTTGCTACCTATTCTCGAGGAAGTCGCCAAGCTGGGAAGATCCATCTTGATTATCGCGGAAGACTTCGCGGCCGAAGCGTTGGCGACCCTCGTGGTAAACAAATTACGAGGTACGCTGAGCGTTGCGGCAGTCAAGGCGCCGGGGTTTGGCGATCGTCGTAAGGACATGCTCGAAGATATCGCAATACTTACTGGTGCGAAGATCATTAACGAAGAGCTTGGTATCAAGCTGGAAAACGTCATGCTTGAAGAGCTGGGCTGGGCCAGGAAAGTGACGATTGACCAGGAAACCACGACAATAATGGGCGGTGGCGGCAATCACGGTGCTTTGGAGGCTCGGGTGAAAACACTCAAAGCTCAAATCGAAGATGCCACTTTAGAGTATGACCGCGAGAAGTTGCAGGAACGTATGGCGAAACTAGTGAGTGGCGTCGCGATCATTCGCGTCGGAGCGTCCACTGAAATCGAACTCCATGAGAAGAAAGCGCGCGTAGAGGATGCGATGCATGCAACCCGCGCAGCGGTTGAAGAAGGCATCGTGCCGGGTGGCGGTGTAGTTCTGGTACGAGTGGTAAAGGCACTCAACAAATTCAACCCGTTCGCGATGGACCAGGACGGTGAATCGAGCGGAGATGAAGATGAGCAAATTGGCGTAAATATCCTCAAGCGTGCACTTGAAGAGCCAATACGACAGATTGTCGCCAATGCCGGTAAAGAGGGCGCAGTTATCGTCGAGAGAGTTCGTTCCGAAAAGAACCCGAATATTGGTTACAACGTGCTGACGGAGAAGTTTGAGGATCTCGTTGCTGCCGGAATCATTGATCCCGCCAAGGTAACTCGCAGTGCCTTGCAAAACGCCTCATCAATCGCAGGGCTAATGCTCACTACCGAAGTGCTAATTTCAGAAGCTCCTGCACCTCTACAGAAATTTAAGAATCACAATCAATAAAGGCACTGCGGTCGCGACTAAAATAATTACGTGGAACCAGCTCAACTCTCGACGGTGACAGTTCGAACACTTGATCTTCCAGAGCGGCAGCACAGTGCCGCAGTTCGAGCAAGACCAGATGATTTTAGGCATCGATACTCCGCAGTTGCTTAACGCGTTCAGACTTTACTCGACTCGAGACCGGTTGCCAGACGGACAAGACACGATTGAAACGCATTCGTTTAATGCCGTGGGCCAATCCGAGAAATTGCAAAGTTCGAATACCAAACCAGTTTAAATCGAACTCGTACCAACGCAGGCCGTGGCGCGCCGAGGTGGGATGAGCGTGATGGTTATTATGCCAGCCTTCACCGAATGTCAGCAGCGCTACCCACCAGCTATTGCGCGAGTCGTCACCAGTTTCGAATCTCGTTTTCCCCCACAGATGTGTAGCCGAATTGACGAGCCACGTCGCATGCAGGCACAGCGTAAGGCGGAGGAATACTCCCCAAAGCATTACACCCCAACCTCCGAATGCAAAAAGCATCAGTCCCACTACAATCAGCGGGACATAGTAGGAGCGATTCAGCCAACGATAGTAACGGTTATTTTTTAAATCAGGTGCATAGTGTGCGATGGTGGTCTGGTCGTGATTCTGAGCGGTGCCCCACAGTATCCAACCAATATGCGCCCACCAGCCCCCATGGCGTGGCGTATGTGGATCGGCCGGGCGATCTGTGTGCGCGTGGTGTATACGGTGCGTCACTACCCATTGAATTGGACCACCTTCGAGAGTCAGTGTGCCGCAGGTGATGAGAAAGTATTCAATCGGTTTCGGTACCTTGTAACCGCGGTGGGTTAATAGCCGGTGATAGCCCATGCCGATACCAAGACTACCGCCAACCCAGTAAAGTACGACTCCAGTGATTAAAGCCGGCCAACTCCAAAAGAAGAGCGCGGCGATGGAACCAATATGGGCGCAAATAAGAAAGATCCCACTGCCCCAATTGCCCTTGGCCCAATTGATGTGCGGTCTCTGCGTCGCCAGTCCGGCGTCCCCACCTTCTTTTAATGTCATTAGCAGCTCTGTTTGACTGTCAGGCCTTTCTTAACCGCGTGGTCATGGACAGCAGCGCGGCTCTCCGGGATGAATCGGATCATCCCGGAGACCCAACACTGTGTGGAGTGTTGATTATTACCAGCGCGGTTCGGACCGTCGTCCACCGTTGTTGCCGCCATAGCCACCACGATCGTTGCTAAAGCCACGTCCGCCGCCGCGATTTTCGCGTGGTTTGGCTTCGTTAACTTTCAAGGCGCGGCCGCCTACTTCCTTGCCATTGAATTGCTCAATCGCTGAAGTGGCTTCTTCCTGGCTGGACATTTCCACGAAGGCAAAGCCTCTGGAGCGTCCGGTGTCGCGGTCTTCCACGACACTGGCAGATTGAACCGTGCCAGCTTGACCAAACAAGTTCTGCAGCTCCTGACTGGTGGTTTGGAAAGCGAGGTTTCCAACATAAAGTTTTGTTGACATAGAGATATACCTTTCCCCTTTTCGGGAATGAAAGAAGCTGCGAATCGGATGGACTTCGGCGAAACGGTAGCGGTCGAAGGACCAGGTTCGGATGCTCTCAAAAAGAGCGGCTTCGAAGTGTGAAACAAGCCTGCTCTCGAACTTCCAAACGCCAGCGCTGATCGTTTTGTGCGCGGGGCGCATCACCGTCGATGCGCGAGAGAAGGATTAACCGACCCTATGATGCCTTATGGATACGCTTTGTTGCAAGCACGCGAGCGCTTTGTGTTCAATAACTTAAACTGCCTTACGCGTAGCTAGTCCGGTTAGAGAACTTGGGGCGTTGAGAGGGGGTGCCATCATCGACACCCGCACTCAAACGGTCCACCAACTCTCCGCCGCCCTTAAAGCGATTTCAGGTATTCCACCAAGTCCTGCTTCTGTTTCGAAGTAAGCCCCAGACCGAACAAAGTGTCGTAATGATTAACCACTGCCGGCAAATCCGGAGCGCTTCCGTCATGGAAATAAGGTGGATGCTGCCAAAGCGCGCGGAGCGGTGTCGTACGGTATTGTTTAGTCGCACTACGCTGCGCATACAGCGGATCAGTACCAACCTCTGCCGGATCATGCAGGAAAGGAACGTTGGGATCCGGTCCACTGAGAACGTCGGTAAAGGTCGGTGGTATGTGGCAACCTGCGCAACCGGCTTTGGTCTTGAAAAGTGCCTCACCTCGCTTCGCGGCCATCTGATCGAATGACCCAGCGGGCGGGCGCGGTGTAGCCAGGCTCAATTGATACTGCAGCAACGCTGGTAGCTTCGGCGTTACCAGATCGGGTTCCTGCGTGATGCTGATGCCGATCCGAGGATCCGAAAAACTTCCATGTCCCCCCATTTCAACTACTGCAACGTAATTATTCCAATACGAAATGGGCCCATCGCCGCTATATGTTTCAAAGCCGACACCCTTTAGACCGAAGGCTGGCGGGATCAGTACCGGTCCATTGATACCGTCGACATTGAACCGCGGATCGAACCGGCCCGGTCCCCACGAATTATAGACAGCCTTCTGCGCACTGGTGAGAGCAGGAGACAACGCGATAATCGCTCCTGGATTCAAGTCACGGTTGGGCCAGCCATCGAGTCGGTTTCCAACCCCTGTCGTGACAGCATTGTCCACTGTGGAATGGCAGATGGCGCAAGTTATCCCGACCGACTTTAGTTGAGTACCCTTGACAGTCCCTACGAGTCCAACAACCGCGTTGAGTTTGATCAGCTCCACGGTAGTGGCAGGACTATTCAAGTCATGTGTGCTCAGAAAATTCGGTGGCAACGCCGCGGAGTCGACCTTGAGTCCTACGGAGAGTGCCGTCGCGGGGCTCACTGACGACTGAATCACTTCATGCAGGCGCAGGGTATCAGTCCATAGCTGCTCGTCGCCAAAAGTATCAAAACGAAAAATCTCCTTCCCATTGCCTCCTTGGGCGGGCGCGGCGCTTTGCGTTCGGCTCATACTAGATATCGGTAGCACAATCGCAAGAGTTGCGAGCAGAATAACTGCAAAG
>JBKPPP010000300.1:0-8367 GCA_046733615.1 Acidobacteriota bacterium
GAGTTTGTGATCGCGTTTGACATCGCGAACGGAAAAGAAGCGTGGGCCACACCGCACGGCGGAGCGTTTCGCAACGATCGTGGCGACGGGCCGCGCGGTACGCCGACCATTGACGGCGATAAAGTTTACGCACTCGGCGGCAACGGCGACCTGTCGTGTCTTGACGCGCGCACCGGCAAGATCGTTTGGACGAAGAACGTGCTGCGCGAGTTTGAGGGCTCGAACATCACCTGGGGCATCAGCGAGTCGCCGCTGGTGATGGGTAACAAAGTGCTCGTCAACGCCGGTGGGCCGAATGCATCGATCGTCGCCCTTAACAAGACCAACGGCTCTGTGATCTGGAAAAGCCAGAGCGATGAAGCGGGTTATTCATCGGCGATCCCGTTGCAGATCAACGGCGGGACGCAGGTGATCTTTTTCACGGCGCAACGTGCTCTCGGTCTCGACATCAACGACGGTCGCTTGTTGTGGGAGTACAGCAAGCCGGCGAATCGCACCGCGAACGTAGCGACGCCGATCGTGCGCGGCAATCGCGTCTTCATCTCGTCAGACTACGGGACCGGCGGCGGCGTAGTGGAGATCAAGCCGGACAATAAAGCGCAGGAGATCTACTTCACCAAAGACATGCGCAACCACCACAGCAGCTCGGTGCTGGTCGGCGATTACCTGTACGGGTTTTCCGGCTCGGTGTTGACGGCGATGAAGTTCGACACCGGCGAGGTTGTTTGGCGCGATCGCAGCGTCGGCAAGGGTTCGCTGGTCTACGCGGACGGAGATCTTTATCTCTTCAGCGAGAACGGCGTGGTTGGATTGGCCGAGGCCGTGCCGAGTGGTTATAGCGAGAAGGGAAGATTTCGCATTCAGCAGGGCTCGTTGCCGACGTGGTCGCATCCGGTCGTCGTCGGTGGCCGGTTGTATCTGCGCGACCAGGACACGATCTACGCGTACGACGTAAAGCTGAAAGACAGGAGCTAGATCGCGAGTCTAGTTTCCGCGGGCGATGGAGCTTCTCGTGTTGAGAAAGGTGCGCGCTTCGCGGAGTTCGGGCAAACCAGCGTCTGCTTCTTTCCACTGTTCAAGCAGTTTCTTGTAGACGTTCGCTGCCGAGATTTGATCTCCGGCTCGAGCAGCGGCGCGTGCTGCGCCGAGCAGTGAGCGGGCGCGATTCGGTTGGCGCAACAGAGCGATGCGAAACTGCTCAGAGGCTTCACGAAACTTGTCCGCCCGCAGCAGAATCTCGCCGTACAGCTCGTGGGTCGGCTTGATCAGCGACGGTGGCCCGGATGGCGGCGGCGCCTGCTCTTCGAGCGCAGTCGCTTTTTTCATCAGCTCGATCGCCTTCGCGTGATCTTTTTTCATCGACGCGTTCAGCGCCGCAACTTCCAGCTCTCTAATCTTACCGGGATCAGGTTCCAGATCACTCGCACCACGCATCGCAGCCGCCAGGCCGCGGATGAACGGAGGCAGAATGCGACTCGCGTTCGAGTAGCGTGTCGTATTGGCGGCGGGAGCGGCGGCGCCGTGACCCGCATGACTGCCGCCGCCCATAGGCGCGTCAGGTGAAGCAGTTTCAGGCGCTCTGTTCGCGACTGGAAACAGCTCGTCAGCCAGGTTCCATTGCTCTGTTTCCACGATCAGCGCGGCCGCCATACTGGCGTAGTTGTTCTCGTAGTAATCGGGCCGCAACTTGTTGTCGTAAGTCGATTCGGACATCACCTTCTTCATCAACGCCAACAACTCTGTCGCCTTTGCGTAGCGCCCTTGCTGAAGATACGCGTACATCAGCCAGTGCAGGCTGTGATAGTCGCGCACGCTCAAAGACAGGTTCTTTCGTTTCATCCACGCGTCTGACGACTCCCATGAAGATTCGTTAGACGCGGCGACTTCGGGCCACATACCCAACTGGAGAAAGATGTGCGACGGCATGTGGCGCGCGTGATGAGCCTCGGGCGCGATCTCGGCGTAACGTCGCGCCGCCGGCAGCGCGAGAATCGCGTGAGCGGGATCGTCGAAGGCGTGAATGATGTAGTGCGCCGCGCCCGGATGATTCGGGTTCTTCTGATAAACCTCCAGCGCGATCGCTCCCGCTTTGGACTGCAAACGAAAACTCTTGTCGCCTGGCTGGGCCATGCCGAGCAGCGACAGCGAATAGAAAGCCGCAGCGTCGAGATCCTCCGGATAAGCGACGTAGATCTTCTCCATCGCGGCGGAGTAGGCAGCATCGCGCGCGTGCTTGTCGCCGTCGCCGTAGAGAACTTTGACTGCGTTCAGGTAGGCGCGCTCGCGGGCGGTCAGGCGTGGCGTGTCTTTGATCCTGGCAAGCACTTCGCGGGCGGCGTTTAGATCCTGCTCGCCCCAGAGCGGATGGTTGTAGGTCATCGCTTCGCCCCAGTAGCCCATCATGAAGTCGGGGTCGGCCTTCGTCGATTCGCGAAATGCCTCGAGCGCTTCCTCGTACCAGAAGGAGTGAAGCGCGGCGAGACCGCGCAGGAAATGCTCCTGCGCTTTTGGCGAACCAGACGTCGGAAACTCAACGCGACCGAGTTGCGACTGCTGAGCGTTTACAGAAAATGCGAGCAGAGCGACAAGCAGTAATGACCGCCACATAATTTCCTCCCAACTATTTCTTACCGATGCAGTATAGATGCTGAGCGGTGCGAATGAAGATCTCTCCGTCCGAGATCGCCGGCGAGCTCAGACAGTAATCATTCAACGGATTCTCAGCCAGCACTTGGAATTTCGGACCGGCCTGCACCACCGTCGTCAGCCCGTCTTCGTTAGTGACGTAAATCTTCCCATCCGCCAGCACGGGTGAGCCGCTGTACGTGCCGGGCTTGATCCGCTGCTGCGCGTAAACTTCCGCGCCGGTTTTGGCGTCGAGACACCACATGATGCCGCGATCGTTGACGATGTAGAAATATTTGCCGTCAGTCACCGGCGTCGGCACGTCCGGCCCGTTGATTGTAGACCAGAGCAGGTGTGAAGTCGTGATGTCGCCACGGCCGCCGGCGCGCAACGCGAGCAACGGCTTGACGCGCGTCGGCGCATAAATGATCTCGTTGAAGACGACCGGCGACGCAACGATGCGATACGACGGATTGTTGTCCGGATTGAGACCGTTGGCCCGCCAGAGCTCTTTGCCCGTGGCGGGATCGTGACCGGTGACGCAGTCCCCGCCGGTGATCACGATCTCGGTCGACTTGCCGTAGCGAAGCAGCGCCGGCGTGGTGTAGGAGTCAGGCGATTCGCGAATCGCGTTCGTGGGTCGTTCGATTTTCCAGACCGTCTTGCCGGACTTCTTATCGATACGCATCACGTACGACGCGTCGTCAGTCTTCATTCCGTGAAGCACCTGCACGAAGAGCGAATCTTCAAACAGCAGCGGCGACGAAGCGTAACCCCAGTTGAGACCAAATGCGCCGTAGTCCTTCTGAATGTCCCTGGCCCACAGCTCCTTGCCGGCAAAATCGAAGGCTTTGAGAATACCGGTGCCGGTCATCACGTAGACCGAGCGGCCGTCGGTGACGGGAGACGGCGACGACATGTTCTGCTTGCGCATCTTGACGTTGCCGCCGCCGAGCGGCTGTTTCCACAGCACTTCGCCTTTCGTTTTGTCGACGCACCAGAGGAACAGGTTGTCGCCGTCGGCGACGTTCAGAAATACTCGATCGCGCCAGATGATCGGGGTGGAGCCACTGAAGCCGGGCATGGCCAGTTTCCAAACGACATTCTCTTCGGTGCTCCACTTCACCGGCAGGTTCTTCTCGGTGCTGACGCCGTTGAGGCTTGGCCCGCGCCACTGCGGCCAGTTGTCGGCGTAGACTTCGGCGAGTGAGATCGTCAAAACAGCCAGGATCCCGAAAATTCGTTTGGGCATTTTCAGTTCCTCCAGTTAACGAGGAGTCATTCCGCTCGGAGCGCAGGCAGCAGGGGCGAACGCAACGCAGCCAGCGTCGCGACCAGCGATGCGAGTGCGCCGGAGACGAGCACCGCCAGCAGTAACAGACCGAGCGAGACGTTTGGCAGCCGGCCGCCGCGTTCGAAGAACACGGGAGCGATCGCGAGCAAAGCACAGACAAACCCGAGCCCCACGCCGCAGCACAGCATCAGCACATTCTCGGTAATCACCATCACCGCGAAGTGCGAAGAGTTATACCCCACCGCGCGCAACAGGGCCAGTTCTCGCCGTCGTTCGAAGACATTGCGCAACAGCACGGCAGCCATGCCGAGTGTGCCGAGAATCAGGCCCAGACCGCCGAGGAGCTGGAAGGTGGATAGATACGTGTTTTCGACGCGGTGAAAATTCCCGAGGCGATCCGAGGTGGACTGGGCGTCGAAACCGAAATCCGTGAGACGATCTTCGAGCGTTGCGGCAACGGCGGCGGAGTTGGCCGCCGGCGTGTCGAGCAAGAAAAAGCGATAGCCTTGTTCCTCGGGAAACAGGCGAACGAAGTTCTTCTCCGACATGAGCAGCTCGCTTTGAAAGATGCTGTCGACGAGCGCGCCGACGATCCGCAGATGCAGCGGCTGCGGCGAGTGATCGATGACGAGATCCTGGCCGAGTTTCAGATGGAGAACGTAAGTAAGTGAGTTGGCGTCGGCGATAACCGGGATCGCGCCGTCTGGGAATTCCGTGTTCAGCAGTTGCCACGGGTTCTGCTGGTTCGGATCGATCGAGCTTTGAAAGGTGAACCGGTTCTCCTGAACGAAGCTGTCGGGCGGCGCGATGATCTTTGGATTGCGTGGCTGGTAGAGGTTGAGACAACTCGTGTCGTCGCCCGGGCGCACGCGGAAGTTCACGAACTTCACGTCGGCGGAGTTGAGATTCAGGGCTTCGCGACCGGCGGGCGTGTTTGCATCGTAAACGATCGGCAACAGCGACTCGGCGAAGAGCGCATAACCACCGCTGCCGGATTTCTTATCTTCCGCAGTGGCGCCGCTGCGACGAAATGCATCGACCGCGACGATGATGAAAGCCGCGGAAGCAATCAGCGTCACGCACAAAACGGTTCGACTCGGACGGTAAGAAGCGTTGCGAAACCCGAGCAGCGCCACGCCCCACCAGCCGGCGCCGTGGATCGACGCGCGCTTCTTGCTCCGCAGCCATGCGGCAAGAAAGCAAACCCCCGCGATCAGCAACACCACGCCGCCACCAAAGAACCCCGCCACCTGCGGAATCCAGTGCATCGCTCCGCCGATCAGCAACGCCAGCCCCACGACTGTAGCCCCGATCCCGATCCGAAAAATCCGTGTCCCCTTTGGGCTGTCACCCAACAACAACCCCCGCGTTGATGAAGCGCCGAGTTTTCGCAACGTCAGCAAGATGCACACCAACGCGGCGACAATTCCTCCGGCGGCGCCGATCGCCAGCGATGTCCACGACACATGCAGCGTCAGCGCAGTTGTCCCGACCGCATCGACCCACCACGTCTTTAGCCCGTACATCAACAGCTTCGCGTAACCGATCGCGCCGAGCGCGCCGAGCAAACTGCCGACAATCGCCAGCAGAAAACCTTCGGCGAGAAACAAGCGCCGGATACGCGCATCGGAAAATCCAAGTGCTTGCAGCGTTCCGATCTCGCGCAGCCGCTGCTCGATGCCGAGTTTGAAAAAGAGCGCGGTCAGCAGCAGCGCGGAGATGACCAGAAAGAAACTGAAGTAGAGGAAGTACTCGCCGAAGTCGGTTGCGCCCCGCGAGGCTTGCACGCCCTGGTCGCGCACGCCGGCGACTTGAAAGCCGGTCGCGCCAGGCGGCAAAGCCGCAACCAGGTGATTGTAATACTCGTCCTGGACTTCGAACGGCACGTGGCCACCGCCAGGAGCTTGAATGCGGATCGAGGTGAGTTTGCCGAAGCGCGTCTGCCAAAGCTTTTGCGCTTCGCTCATCGGGATGAAAGCTTTCGGCGTGGTGCGATATTTATGCCAGTAGTCCTCGTCCTGCTTGCGCACGCGATTGAGATCGATCGGAAACGGCGGATCCCAATCGGAGATATTCTCTGACTCGGTGATGCCCGGATACGCGGGCACGAGCTCGCGGTCGGCGGCGAGTCCGGTGATCGGTGTGATTCCCCCAACTGAAAAGTCGGCTTTCCTGGTTTCCAGCCGGCCACCTTCCTGCCACACGTAGTAATCGAGGGTGACTTTGTCTTCCAGGTCGACGTTAAGCTCGCGCGCGGTCCAGTCGTTAATGACAATGGCCGGCAAGCCCGTGTACATGTCTATCACGCCTCGGCCCTGGTGGCCCACCTTTAAGAACGACGCATCGTCGACGGCGCTGACGAGCGAGTACGGCACGGAGCGATCGCCGGCGGTGATGCTGTTCGCGAGATAGGAGAGAACGGGGGTCGTTTTCAACGAGAGATCAGCGGCTGCCTGCTGCGCGGCGTTGGCGACCGCATCGCTGATGATGTTGCTGTTGCTCTCGAGCGAGAGCACGTTCGCATCGCTCAGGCGTCGCAGAGTGAGGCCGACGTCGCCGAGCGTGGTTCTTTCTCTTAGCAGTGTTTCAATCTTGTCTTTGGAATTCGCTCCACTAATCAGAATCGTATTAACCTTCCCAGCTTGTCCCAACTCACTTTGCAAAAAAGCAAGCGAGACAAAGATCGCCCGCACTGGTCCTTGTTGCGGCCGCAACGAAAACTCGCCGAGCTGATTGGCCGGCAGCACGGAGCTCAAGTTGACGCGAATCGTTCGACCCGGATCGTCTTTGCGCCCGTGCAACGACTCGACAGGAATATCCGAAGGCTTCTCGATTCTTAACAGGAGCGAGTCTCCGCTATTCGCGCCCAATTCACTCGCCAAACTCTGACTGACGAACACCTGCCGATTCTGCGGCGCGGCGGCGACGACGCCGTTGAATTGCCAGAATCTTTCGTCAACGCCGTAGACGCGAATATCTCCCGCGCGGCGGCGGCTTGATTCATGTGTGACCACACCGTCGAGCGCGATCAGCGGGCAGACGCCGCGGATTCCGTTCGTCGTACTGACACTCGGTTGCGTTAGATCCCCGGCCAACTGCTCACCAAAAAAGTTAGCCGACGACACGAGAATATCCGTTCGGCCCAGTCGCTGTGAGACAAGATCACGCAGACTCCCGCGTACCGAATCACCAATCAAGAGCGCGCCGGTCAAAACCGCCACCGCAGTTGCCACGCCGAGCACGACCACCAGGTTGGTTTGCCAGTAGTAGGCGAGACTGCGTTGTAGCAGGCGAGTCGTACGCATTACGCCGGTTCGAGACGTTGGTTTCTGAGTTCGAAGCGCTGGGGAAAACGAGCAGCAAGATCGGCGCTGTGAGTGACGACGATCAGGATCGTGTCGGCCTGCCGGTGAATGTCGAGCAGCATGTCAGCCACGACTTCCGCCGACTTCTGATCGAGGTTACCGGTCGGTTCGTCGCAGAGCAGCAGCCGCGGCTTCATGATCAGCGCCCGGGCCAGCGCGACGCGCTGCTTTTCGCCGCCCGAGAGCTGCGCTGGATGATGAGTCGTCCGCTCGGCGAGACCGACTTGATTCAATAAATCGTGCGCGCGTTCGTTGACGGAGCCGTTGGGCGAAGCGACGAGTGTCGGCGTGAGCACGTTTTCGATCACCGAACACTGCGGCAGCAGGCAATGGTCCTGGAAGACAAACCCGATGCGTTGATTGCGAAATGCGGCAAGTTTCTTCGCGTCCAACAGAAACGGGTTCTGATCGTCAAGCATGACTGTGCCGCTCGTCGGCGGTTCGAGCGCGCCGATCATATAAAGCAGCGTGCTCTTGCCGCTGCCCGATGGGCCCATGATCGACACGGCCGAGCCGGGCGGCAACTCCAGCGAAATGTCCGAAACGATCCGGAGCGGTCCAGCCGGAGTCGAATACTCCTTGGAAATGTGATCGACCTTAAGCAACTTTGTCTTCGGCCACCGCTAAAACGGATTCGTACGCTTCCAAAAGCCGATCCGCCATCCGCGCCGCGGTGTAATGCTCGCGCACGCCACGGAATCCGTTCGCACCCAACTCCGCCGCCAGTTTCTTGTCTCGATAAATCCGGCGAAGGCCATCGGCGAGACTCGCCGGATCGTCGGGGTTCACCAACAGCCCGCCACCCGTCGACTCGACGATCTCCGTAAACGCGCCGCGCCGCGGCTGGACCAGCGGCACACCGCAGGCCATCGCTTCAAGCAGCGACACGCCTTTGGGTTCATCGTAGGTCGCCGGCACGGACATTACGTCGAGCCCGCGCAGAAACGCGATCTTCTCCGCGCGATCGAGTACGCCGCGATAGTGAAACTCGCTCGCGAGATTCGCCTGGCGCAGTTTCGCCTCAATCTCCCCGAGATACGGTTTGCAGTCCGCCGCCATGTAACCCGCCGCTTCAAGTCGCGC
>JBKPPP010000301.1:0-14240 GCA_046733615.1 Acidobacteriota bacterium
CCGTTGATCGTCGCGAACACCGGCCCGCCGTTCAACATCATCACGGGCCAGGATCTCAATCTCGATCGGCAGGCGAATGAACGGCCCAGCTTCGCCGGTCCTAACGCAAACTGCGCGCTCTCCACGATACGCTGCACCGAGTTCGGTAATTTCAATCTCGTGCCGCTGCCTGGCGAGACGATCGTTCCGCGCAACTTCGGCAAGGCGCCGGGATCGGTTGTCGTCAACATGCGCATCAGCCGCACGTTTGCTTTCGGAGTCATCAATAACCGGAACAACGCGGCGGCGCGACCGCAGAACGCTGCGCCCGGCGGGAATGGCGGCGCCGGCGGTCGCCCGGCGAATGGAGCAGCAGCGCCTGCCGGAGGCGGCGGTGCGCCGGGTAGTCCTGGGGGAGGCGCGCGAGCGGCTGTTGGCGCCGGACCGCAGGGTGGTGGTGGTCCAGGCGCGTCGGCCGAGAAGCGTTACAACCTGAACGTCTCGATCAACTTCCAGAATATTTTCAATCACGTGAATCTCGGTTTGCCGGTGGGCAATCTGTCGTCGCCGAGTTTCGGTGAATCAGTTAGTTTGGGTGGCAATTTCGGCGGTTTTGGTGGCGCGACCCCCGCCAGCACCGGCGCGGGTAACCGGCGAATCTACGCGCAGGTACGATTTAATTTCTGATCGTGAGGTGTTGTCAGCATGAGAACCAGAATTTTCGCGTTCACGTTCTTAGTAACATTTGTCTGTGGCTCGGTCGTGTTGGCCCAGGAGCCGGCGAAACCTGCGCCTGCGAATGGTGCGAATGCACCCGATCCTCCTCCGCGCGTAGTCGTCGTCAAGCCTGACAGCACGCCGCTCGAACTGGCGCGCGCTGCATTTGAGGCGCAAGGCGGCGAGAAGTTTCGCAAGGTGGAGAACATCATGATTCGCGGTTCGGTTTCGCTCTATCCGCCGAACAGCCCGCAGTCCATTCCCGGATCGTTTTCGATCGTCACGGCGAACGACAAGCTGCGCATGGAGATCGACGCGCGGCCCGTGATCGTCTTCAAGCAGATCTACAACGGCGAGCAGTCGTACAGCTCGATGCCGGGAGTTGAAGTGCCGCCGTTGTCGCGCTTTGGTTTGGGAGTGCTGAGTAAGTTCGATCAGCCGGGTTACAAGGTGACGGGTATCGCCAACAAGAAGAAGCTGCGCGGGTTTCGCATCGAGGATCCCGACGGTTACGCCACCGACTTCTACATCGACCCGGCGAACGGCCGCGTGATGGAATTCTTCCTGAACTACTCCGGGTACACGTTCGGTACGGCGCACAGTAAGTTCAAAGAGGTCGACGGGATTCTGGTGCCGTCGAGTTTCTCGCAGCGCTTCGAGATGCCGCAGGGCGCATTCTTCGCCGAGTACAACGTGAAGGAGATCAAGATCAACCAGGCACTCGGCGACGATGCGTTTGCCATCCCGCGGTAGCAACCTGCTTTTAGATCGGCTCGGGGATGGGATTCGCTTATCCCACCCCGATCGCCGATCCGCCTCTCTTAACCCTCGGCAGCAGTTTCCGTCGCCTCGCTCGTCGTTTCTTCCGTTTGGGTCTCTCCTGTTTCTGTTTCGGCGCCGGTTATCGTAGTGCTCGTGGTGTCAGTGCTGGTTGACGTTTCGTTAGTTCCCGTACCGGTTCCGTTTCCGCCGGCTTCACCTGTTGTTACCGTTGTTGTTGCTATTTCGGTGACGGTGGCGGTGGTCGAATCGCCGTTCGACGTGGCTCCAGTTCCATTCGACTTGATCGTTGTATCAATGCCCGTTGGTGTGCCTGAACCTGGAGGCGGATTCTCGATCGCCTTCTCGATACCGATTGTGAGATCCACTTTGCTGCCGCAGTCGATCAGTGTTACAGCGGGGGGACTCTGCGCGATTACTTTGCCGAGCTGATCGGGATTTGCCGCCTGTTGCGAGAGCTCGCCAACCACCAACTGGGCGCCCAGAACAGCCCGTTTCGCGTCAGCTTCCAGCATTCCGATCAGGTTAGGCACGGCCACCTGTTTCACGTCGGTCTTGAACAGCGCGTTGACCTTTTCATCCAACCACTTGAACACCTTGTGCGAACCGTAGCCGGCGAGCGTGCCGGTGGCCCACGCGGACAGCGACGTCACAGTAGTCTGACTGACGCTGCCACCATTGAATACCGCCATGCCGCCTTGAAGAATGCCGTACACGAGCACTGCGAGTGTCGCTCCCAGAGGTGGCAAGGCCAGGTACTTCCAGATGAAGCGCCAGCCGAAAGCCCGGCGTTCAGCGTGCCAACTAATAAAGCTCCGGAGGTTGTTGACCGCCGCGCCTATCGCGCCGCCGATGGCGGTGTAAAGGATTAATTTTGACACCGGACTGTCCATCGTCCAGGCAAGCTGGTCGACGAACGTTTTCGGGTACGTCACGAGCGCGACGGGCGCTCCGGGCCCATAGTGTCGCCACAATACTGCCACTACGACCCAGGCGAGGTAGGCGATGACGGCCAGTGAATAGAAGGCGCTGATCCACGCAAAAAGGATGTCTATCGGGCCCTCGGGCACTACCTCGAAATCTTGTCCTGTCTGGTCGTCCTTGATCGTCCTCTTTGTGACTACGGTTTCGGTTGCTGACATAAGACCTCCTTGGGGGGTTCAAGATCTATGGCTGGATGGAATATTTCATTTCAAGATGGGAACATGGTCCGCTAAAGGGACGCGAGCAACGCTGCGAAATGGCGAAAGGCCTTTGGCCGTTTAGTCTGGGAATGGAGACTGAAGCGGTCGGAGGCGAACTGAGCTTACGAAGCGCGGCGCATAATATGTGAACGTAAGCGCGAGGTCAATACGCGAGCGTACTTACGGAAGCGTACTTAGACGCTCACGTTCGTTCGGTCTGACAACAGATTCAGAATTTCGAATTCACCTCGCGCGGCGGTGCGTTCCAGAAACCTAGACGCTCATGATCTCTTGCTCTTTGCTCTTCGAGAACTCTTCGATCTTGGCGATGTAGGAGTCGGTGAGTTTTTGGATCTCTTCCAGAGCGCTGCGCTCGGCGTCCTCGGAAATGGTTTTGTCCTTCAACATCTTCTTCAACCGCTCGTTGCCGTCGCGGCGCACGTTGCGGACGGCGGTGCGGTGATCTTCGGCGATGTCGTGGATCTGTTTGGCTAACATGCGGCGCCGCTCTTCAGTCAGCGCGGGAATCGGAATGCGAACGAGCTTGCCGTCGTTCGACGGATTTAGACCGAGATCGGCCGACCGGATCGCCTTCTCGACGGCGCCGATCTGCGTCTGATCCCAGGGCTGCACGGTGAGCATTTGCGGCTCGGGAGCGTGCACCGAAGCCATCTGATTGAGCGGCGTCGGCGTGCCGTAGTAGTCAACCATCACGGTGTCCAACAGACTCACGGAAGCACGCCCGGTGCGGACGGTGCCAAGCTTCCGCTTGAAATCTCCGATTACCGTTTCCATTCGCGGTCGCGTATCTTTGATTACGTCTTTTTCACTCATCGCTGCACTCCGCTGAAGGATCTCTTAGTCAACCAACTTTAGTCCCAACCCCGCTCTCGCCCAGCACCACGCGCCTGATGTTGCCGGCGTCGCGCATGTTGAAAACTATGATGGGAAGATTGTTATCCATGCACAACGAGATTGCCGATGCGTCCATCACCTTCAACTCGCGCTCGAGCACCTGTCGATACGTTATCTCGTGGAAACGTTCGGCGGTCGCATCCATCATCGGATCGGCCGAGTAGACGCCGTCGACTTTCGTCGCCTTGAGAATGATGTCGGCCCTTATTTCCAACGCGCGCAGCGCGGCGGCGGAATCAGTTGTGAAGTACGGATTGCCGGTGCCGGCGGCGAAGATCACGACGCGCCCCTTTTCGAGATGCCGCACGGCGCGGCGGCGAATAAACGACTCCGCCAACTGCGGAATGTCGATCGCCGACAGCACGCGCGTGTGCACGTCGACCTTTTCGAGCGCGTCCTGTAGCACGACGGCATTCATCACGGTCGCCAGCATGCCGATGTAGTCGGCCGACGAGCGGTCCATGTTGCCGGCGCTCTTCGACACGCCGCGAAAGATGTTGCCCCCGCCGACCACAACCGCCACCTGCACGCCCAGCTCATGCACCGCTTTCAACTCTTCGGCGACACTGCGAGCGACGTTGACGTCGATGCCGTAGTTCTGCTCACCCATCAACGCCTCACCGGAGATCTTCAACAACACTCGGCGATACGCCAATTCGGATGTATCGAGGGCGGAACTAGTCATCTGTTTACCCGAGCAGGGAAGCTACTTCACCACCAAAATCGTCGCTGCGGCGGTCGAGCCCTTCACCCATTTTGTAACGAGTGAACCGGCGCACGGCGATGCGCTCGCCGGTCTTCGCGACCTTTTCGGTAACGAGCTCGGCGACAGTCTTCGACGGATCTTTGACGAACGGCTGGTCGTTCAGCACGGTCTCTTCATAGAACTTGTTGATTCGCCCGTCGACGATCTTTTCGATCACCTGCTCGGGCTTGTTTGCGTTCTTCGGATCGTTCTGGGCCTGCGCGCGCGCAATCTCGCGCTCTTTCTCGAGCACATTCGCCGGAACCTCTTCGCGCGAGACGTAGCGGGGCTCAGCGGCGGCGATGTGCATCGCGATGTCTTTGACCAACTGCTGAAACTCCTCGCCACGCGCTACGAAGTCAGTTTCGCAATTCAACTCGACGAGCACGCCGACCTTCCCGCCCATGTGAATGTAGGAGCCGACGATGCCCTCCGCCGCGAGACGCCCTTCGCGCTTTTTCGCCGACGCCAGACCACGCTTGCGCAGAATCTCTATGGCTTTCTCCTCGTTACCTTCCGCTTCGATGAGCGCGTTCTTGCACTCCATCATTCCGGCCCCGGTCTTTTCCCGAAGCGCTTTCACTGCCGCTGCTGTTATCTCCGCCATGATTGCAAATTTCTCCGACTGATCAAATTTAAGGAATTCAAAGAAAAACGCAGCCCGGCGGATGGTCCGCTTGAAGGCTGCGCTCACCTGGATCCGGGGATATCGCTTAGCTCGCCGCCACGACCGATTCGGGGCTCTCGTCAGGCGCCTCTTCGGTTGCGCCCGCTGAAGTCGTGGATTCGGATTGCGCCTCCTCGCCGTTGATGGCCGCCGCGCCATCCGGTGCAAATTCGGCTGCGGCAGCTTCTCCCGCTTCGCCCGCGCCTTCTTCTGATTCTCCGCCAGACTCAGGCGCGACCACGCCGCCTTCGGTCGCGATCTGATTGCCTTCGACGATCGCGTCGGCAATACGCGAGGCAAACAAGCGGACCGCACGCAGCGCGTCGTCGTTGCCGGGAATCACGTAGTCGATGCCTTCGGGAGAGCAGTTTGTATCGACGACGGCGACGATCGGAATACCGAGTCGATTGGCCTCGGCTACGGCGATCTCTTCTTTCTTCACGTCGATGATGAAGACTGCATCCGGCAGCCGGTTCATCATTTTAATGCCCGACAGGTTCTTGTTCAGACTCTCACGCTCGCGATCGAGCTTGATGCGCTCTTTCTTGGTCAGCTTCTCGTAACGGCCGTCGGTCTGCATGCTCTCGAGATCTTTGAGCCGCTTGATCGACTTCTGCACGGTTTGGAAGTTGGTGAGCAAGCCGCCGAGCCAGCGCTGGTTCACGAAGAACTGGCCGCACTTCTCGGCCTCTTCGCGAATCGCGTCCTGTGCCTGTCGCTTGGTGCCTACAAAAAGAACTGTCTTGCCTTTATCTTCGGCGATCAGGTTGGTGACGAAGGCAATCGCCTCGCGAAACATTCGCTGGGTCTTTTGCAGGTCGATGATGTAAATGCCATTGCGCTCGCCAAAGATGTATTCCTTCATCTTTGGATTCCAGCGCCGTACCTGGTGACCGAAATGAACACCGGCCTCCAGCAGCTCTTTCATGGTTACCGAAACCAAACTAAATCTCCTTCTCGTTAATCGGTTTAATGTACTCACCGCAGCCGCTCGACTCACGCTTTCGGCGAAAGCAACCAATCGTGCCGCGGCAATGGATTCGTAAACTCGTTATCGCTTGGAAAACTGGAATCGTTTCCGAGCACCCTTTTGTCCGTACTTCTTGCGCTCTTTGATTCGGGGATCTCTCGTCACCAGGCCCGCGTGTTTGAGTGTCGGGCGCAGGTCGGCATTGAACTCGAGCAGCGCGCGGGTGATACCGTGCCTGATCGCGCCCGCCTGTCCCGCCGGGCCGCCGCCGGTAACGTTGATTACGAGGTCGAACTTGTTGGTCGTCTCCGTCAACTGCAACGGCTGCCGAATGATCATCCGCAAGGTCTCGTTGGGGAAGTAGCGGTCAAACGGTTTCCGGTTGACCTGCACTTCGCCGGCGCCGGGTCGCAGATAGACGCGGGCAGTCGCCGATTTGCGTCGCCCGGTTCCGTAATACTGAATTTCAGCCACAGTAATCTTTCCTCTTATCTACTGCTTAATTTTGACTTGGTTGGTGAGTGGCTAGGTCGAAGGCTTGCGGGCGTTGGGCTGAGTGCGGGTGCTCGGCGTCGGCGTAAACTTTTAGTTTTTTCGCCATCGCCTTGCCGAGTTTATTCTTCGGCAGCATGCCTTTCACGGCGAATTCGATAACCCGCTCGGGGCGCTTGGCTATCATCTCCTTGGCCGTAACCTGTCTCAAACCGCCGGGATAACGCGTGTGATGGCGGTAGAGTTTCTGCTCAACCTTATTACCCTTCAAGACCGCCTTGCGCGCATTGATCACGATCACGTGATCGCCCGTGTCGAGAAACGGGGTCCACTGCGGACTGCGCTTGCCGGTCAGAATCGAAGCAACTTCAGAAGCCAGATGCCCGAGCGTCTGACCGCTCGCATCCACCACGTACCATTTTCGTCTTCCAGCGAGGTCCTTACCGCTGGGGAAGTATGTCGACATAGTTAACTATCTCTATTTTCAGCGAGTAAAACGCGAACGGCTAGAATACAAGCCGCTCCAAAAAGTTGTCAAGCTGAGTAGCAGGCTAACGTCGTAGCAGACTGCACAAAACAAAGCCCTTCGACCGGGAGACCGAAGGGCCTTGCAATCATACTCGATTTGACGCCGGGACGACTACGGTTTGTCTGGCGACTATGGTTTGTCCGGAGTTTTCGTCGGCGGCGTCGTGCTGCCGTCGTTGCGCTTCAACTTCGGCGGACCGGAAGATTCCGCGGGCTTCTGTTCACCGTCCGGAGTCGTCGTCGTGGTTCCCTCATCCGGGGTCGGGTTGCGACGCTTCAACGTCGGCCGATCCGGTGCTCCGTTTCCGTCGCTGGCCTGAATCGCTCCAGAGCTCGTGGCGCGCGCGTTGGAGAGTCTCAACAACCGTCCCTTGACCCGCTGAAACTCCGAACTGCTGATCACATACTCCTCGTGCTCGGGGAACCTGGCTGCCAGGTTCAAAGCAGCCTGTCGCCGATCCGGCGGCGCCGGGTGCGTGGCGAAGGCGCGAGCGATGAAGCCGGGTTTCTTCTTGTTCTTGGCTTCGAGTTTCTCAAACATCGTCGCCATTGCGCCGGGGTCGTAACCGGCCGCGTACATGTACTGCACGCCGAGCTTGTCAGCCTCTTCCTCGGCACCGCGGCTGAACTTCATGAAGATACCGAGCAAGCCGATACCGGCAGTGTTCTGGTAAATCATTCCCGGAATGCCACCCAGGAAAATCGAGCCACCGAGCGCCGCGTATTCGAGCAGCGTGGCCTTCGTCTGGTTCTCGATGGCGTGACGGGCGGCGACGTGCGCGATCTCATGCGCCATCACACCCGCCAGCTCGGCCTCGTTATCAGCGGCCAGCAGCAAGCCTTTATTTACATAGAAGAACCCGCCCGGCAGCGCAAACGCGTTTACTTCGTCGGAATCGATGACCTTGATCGTGAAAGGAACTTTAGCGTCGGAGTGCAGAACGATGTTCTGCCCCACTCGATTCACGTACTCGGTGATGATCGGGTCGTCGATGAACTTCGCCTGGCGGTCAACTTCCGCAGCTGCCTCGCGTCCCTGTCGCACTTCCTTTTCAGTCGAGCCGCTCATCTTCGCGATGATGCCGGTATTGATGTTCCGCTTGCCGATCATCGAAGGATCTTCATTGGTCGAGAGCGGTTTATTCGACTTGGCTGTGGCGGTGGTGGCCGGCGGAGTCTTCTTGGCGGCGTCGCTCGACTTTGGATCCGTCTGAGTGGTCTTGGCAGCGGTCTGCTCAGTCGATTTCGCGGCTGGCGCTTGCGTTTGCGCGAGCGCAAAGGTTGAACTCCCCAGCACAGACACGGCCAACAGGAAAGCACCAGTGGCGCGGGAGAAGTAACTCATGTTGAAAAAAACCTCCAAAGAAACGAAAGACCTGAGGGTAGGGGTCTGCTGTTGTTTTCGCTAAATCCGGGCGCGCAGTCTATGATGCTCCGGTTTGGCCGCTGGTTGCGCGCCTTGAATTGGTAGCGTTTGCTCGTCAAATATACGCATGCCGGAGCGGAAAAGGAAGGAAAAGGCGGACGTTTCAATCATCGGCCCGGGGCGCCTCGGAGCGACTTTGGCTCGCGCGCTGGCAGGCGCCGGTTATCGCATCCGCTCGCTGGTCGGCCGCCACCCACCCGAAGAGATCGAAACGTTGCCGCCTTCGGACCTGATCCTCATTACCACTCCCGACGATCAGATTGCGAAAGTGGCCGCCGAGTTGGCCGGTCTCGGTTGGACAGCAACCGCGCTGCACACGAGCGGCGCGCTCTCGTCGGAAGCGCTGAAGGCCTTGCGCGGCAGAGGATGGAGCACCGGTTCGGTTCACCCGCTGATCTCCGTCAGCGAACCGCGAACATCGATCGACGGCGCTTTCTGGTGTGTCGAGGGCGACCGGCGCGCGTTGCGTGTCGCGAAAGCCCTGGTGAGCGACCTCGGCGGCGAGAGTTTCTCGCTGCGTGCGGAAGAGAAGCCGCTCTATCACGCCGCGGCCGTGATGGCTTCGGGAAACGTGACGGCGCTATTCGACGTGGCTCTTGAGATGCTCGTCGCGGCGGGCCTGACGCGTAAAAACGCGCGGCGTATCTTGCAGCCATTGCTCGCGAGCACGGTCCACAACCTCGAAACAAAAGATCCGGCCCAGGCGCTCACCGGCACCTTCTCACGCGGCGACGTCGAGACTGTCAAACGCCATCTCGCCGCGCTCAAGCAACACAAACTGCCTGACGCGCTCGAGCTCTACTGCCGGCTGGGGAAGCGGTCCTTAAAAGTTACCGGGAAGCAGGGCCGCATTACAGACATTCTTCGTGAATGTTAAAGTCTAAAGCATGCAACCGACGCCGAGCGCTAGTTACAGTTTGACGTTGCGCGTGAAGCTCTCATCGCGCGCCGGCTCGCTCGGTGAACTCACGACCGCGATCGGACGTGCGGGCGGCGACATCGGCGCCATCGACATCGTCAACGTCGCCAACCACTACATCATTCGCGACATCACCGTCAGCTCCGCGTCGAGTGCGCACGGCGAACAGATCGTGCAGGCAGTAAAAGACGTAGATGGCGTCGAACTGATGCAAGTTTCCGATCCGACGTTTCTCATGCACCTCGGCGGGAAGATCGAGGTCGTCTCCAAAGTGCCGCTGAAAACTCGCGCCGATCTATCGATGGCCTACACGCCCGGTGTCGCGCGCATCTGCGACGCGATTCAGAAAGATCCGGAGAAAGCTTTCACACTCACGATCAAGCGGAACACCGTCGCCGTGGTGACTGACGGCACCGCCGTGCTCGGACTCGGCGACATCGGACCGGCTGCGGCGATGCCTGTAATGGAAGGGAAGGCGATGCTGTTCAAGGAATTCGCCGGCGTCGATGCCTTCCCGATTTGTCTGAACACGAAAGACCCGGACGAGATCGTGCGCACCGTCAAAGCGATCTCGACCGCGTTTGGCGGCATTAACCTCGAAGACATCTCCGCGCCGCGTTGTTTTCAGATCGAGGAGCGACTCAAGGAAGAGCTCGACATTCCCGTCTTTCACGACGACCAGCACGGTACGGCGGTCGTGGTCTTGGCAGCGCTGATCAATGCGCTGAAGATCGCCGGCAAGACGGTCGAGCAGATCAAGGTGGTGGTGAATGGCGTCGGCGCGGCGGGTGTCGCGTGCACGAAGATCATCATGGCCGCGGGCGTGAAGAATATCGTCGGCTGCGATCAGACCGGCGCGCTCTATCGCGGCCGCAAAGTAAACATGAACTGGGTGAAAGACTGGTACGCGCAGAACACCAATCCGAACGAGGAGCAGGGAACCGTTCACGACGTCATCAAAGGCGCCGACGTGTTTCTTGGTTTATCGGTGCCGGGCGTGATCGATGTGGACGATGTGAAGAACATGGCGCAGGATCCGATTGTGTTTGCGATGGCGAACCCAACGCCGGAGATCATGCCGGAAGATGCGGCGCCGTTTGTGGCGGTGATGGCCACCGGACGGTCTGACTATCCGAACCAGATCAATAACGTGCTCTGTTTTCCGGGAATCTTTCGCGGCGCGCTCGCGTGTCGCGCTGTGCGCATCAACGAAGAGATGAAACTCGCGGCCGCGAACGCAATCGCCGGGATCATCACGCCCGCCGAGCTGCATCCCGAGTACATCGTGCCTTCAGTGTTCGATAAGCGTGTGGCGGAGGCCGTCGCGCGTGAAGTTGAAGCAGCCGCGTACCAGACCGGCGTGGCTCGGAGATCTAACGCAAACCCTTCGCAAGTAGGGGAATAATCTGACGTGGCACGTCGATCGCGGCTTTGATGTGACGCGCGTGCGTGAAGTGACCGGCGACGTAGATGCCGCGCACGTTCGTTTCAAACGTCTCCGGATTGTAGACCGGCGTTTCGCCCATCTTACCCGGCTCCGCTTGAACGCCGAGCTTCTTCAGCAACGTCAGATCGGCTTCACTCCCAACCAGCACAAACACAACATCGTTCGGCAACGTGATCGATTCGCCGCTTTCCGTCGTCAACGTCACATCACCGGGACGAATCTCGTCTACGTGATCGTAAAGCACGACCTTCAGGCGCCCCGCCTCGACTTCGGCTTCCAGCGGCGTTCGCACCCAGTGCTTCATCGCTCCGGCTTTCGGATCGCGGTTCTCCCAGTCTTCGCGCCAGATGGCCAGTGTCGTGCGCGCGCCCTCTTCGGAGAGAAACAGCGCCGCCTCGGCGGCACTGTTCCCGCCGCCAATAACCAGCGCCTCTTTGCGCACGTAAGCATAGGGCTCGACGAACAGATGCTGGACCTTCGGCAGATCCTCGCCCGGCACATTCAAACGCCGCGGAATGTCCATCGCGCCGATCGCAAACAGCACCCGCTTCGCGCGATACTCGTCTTTGTCCGTACGAATCGTAAACCCCTGCTCGACATCACCGCTGACGTCGATCACTCGCTCGGCCGTGTTGATGTGCAGGTCCAGCGAAAGAACAAAGTGAATGTAGTGCGACAGCAATTCCTCACGCGTCGGCTTCTCGCGCAACGGCTTCAGTGTTCCCTCGTGCATCTCCACTTCATTCGGCGTGGAGAACATCGTGCGCCCGACGGGATACTGCCGGATCGTGTTGGCGATCGTTCCCTTTTCGATGACGAGATACTCGAGACCGGCCTTCGCTGCGGCTTCTGCTGCCGAAAGTCCCGCCGGCCCAGCGCCGATAATCAGTAGATCGAGCATTAAAGAAGAACCTCGCCGCGCGCCACCAGCACCGACGGCCCACCCACCTTCACTTCTTCAACGTTGCCGGCGCCGCCGCGCACGTCGAGATTGATCCGGCTCGGTCGATGAATGAAGTCACCCTGTTCGATAACAAACTTATACCGTCCCTCCTGCGGCTCCAAGTTCAACGCGCCGTGATGAACCAGGTAACCGCCCAGTGCGCCGCACGCGCTGCCGGTTGCCGGATCTTCGGGAATATTGTCCGCCGGCGCAAAGAAGCGCGCGTGCGCCCGCGACGCGCCGACTTCGATCGTTTCGCGCGTGAAGGCGAGACAGCCGCCGGCGCCCCGTCGCGTGTAGATCTCGCCGAGCAGTCCGGAGTTCACGCGACAGTCGCGCAGGTCCGCGAGTGCGCGAATCGGCACCGCGAGACAAGGCAGTCCGGTCGAGATTGTCTGGATCGGCAAACTCTCGTCGAGATCTTCGCGCGCCAGGCCCAACGCTCGCGCGAGCTCCGCTTGCTCCTGCCCATCGTCAATCTCGTCGAGTACTTGAAACTTGCCTTGCGTCATCACGACCTGCACGGGTGCGCCGTCTTTGAACTCAATCTCAACCGGCAACACTCCGATCCCGACTTCGTGATGGATGCTCTGCCAACCCGTGCCGCCATCCGGCAACGGCACCACGCCTTCGCGCGCCAGCGCATTCCAAGTCCCGGCGATCGGATGGCCCGCAAACGGAAGCTCGCGCGTCGGCGTGAAGATGCGCAGCCGGCGCAGCACGCGCGAGTCGCCCTGCTCGTTCGGTTTAAGCACGAAAACCGTCTCCGACAGGTTCATCTCCCGCGCGATCTGCTGCATCAGCTCGTCACCGATACCTTCGGCTTCGGAAAACACCGCGAGCGGATTGCCGCAAAGCGCCTTATCAGTGAACACATCCATCTGCACGAAACTAAACTTAGGCATAGTTTCCTTTCCTGCTTACTTCTTCCGCTGGAAAACAGCTCTCAGGTCTCTGCGGATCGTCCAGAGAAATACGATGCCGACCACGAGAATCACCACCGCCCACTGTAACGTATACGCGTTAAAGCCGAGCCGCTCCTCCGTCATCACAAAGTCTCGGGCCCGCGACATTATCCTCCAGGAGAAATCCGCTCCCAAAACGGCCGCGATGGTGAGGACGCCAATCACGACGAGCGCGACGAGAATTGCCGCGCCCACCGCTTTCGCCAGGTTGAACCAGCGATTGCGAGTTTGAATCAGATCGCGCAACAGCAACACTGCCAGGTGAACGGCCGCAGTCACAGCGAAAGCAGTCAACGCGAATCGCTGCACCGTCGGCGTCAACAGCAAAGTGCTGCCCACGATCAGCAGCAATTCGAGGAAGTAGACCAGCTTCAGCCAGTGGCGAAACACCAGGTCTGGAAAACTTCGCGGCACCGCCACTTCGACCAGGCCCCAGAAGATCTGTCCCAGACGGATGATCCAGACTGAATACTTCCTGTTTATGCCGCGACTCTTCGACATCGAATCGAGAATCTTGCCGACCACGGTCGTCGCGCGCGCCGCCGAGCGCAACGCACTCTCCGGTTCCAGCTTGCTTTGCTTGCGGAAGTTGTCTTCGTAGTACTGCCGCAGCTCTCGCGGATCGATCAACTGCCTGAGTCGCGCGTTCAGAGCCGGATCGGAAGCGCTGTTGTTGAAGAGTCGATCGATAAAGTCGTCGAGCTGATTCGCTTCCGACTTGCGCGTCTTGGTACGCATCATCGCCTCCGCCAGCAGCGCGTGCCGGTCGTCGTCTCCCAGCGGCGCGAGCGTTTCACAGATGATCTGGGCCTGGGCCTCGCCGATCAGTTGCCGGCGCAACGGATGATTCGGCAGCAACGAAGCGATGAGCCGCTCGGCGCCGTCGAGACGGCCCCAAAGAATGTCGTTCTCGCGCCACTGTCGCGCGAGAAACGCGCCGAAGTGGCCCAACGCGGATCCGGCCAGCTTGTGACAACCCGTCTTGCGCTCGTCGATCAGTTGCTTCGCGTCTTCCGGACTGATGCGAATGATGTCGATCGCGTCTGCTTCGCCGACGCCGGTTTCGAACATGATCGGGTACGTCACCAGGTCGTAGTCTTCGTAGTTCTCGTAGTAATGGGCCAGCGCGTTGCGCGCGATCCAGATCACTTTGTCGATGTTGAGATCGCCGGAAGCGGGGTTCGTGTTCTTTGTCGCGAACAGCTTTATGCTCTCGCGCTCGGCTTCGAGCTTGGCGTTGAGCACGTTCTGCTTGAGAGCGCCGGCGGTGACGGCAAACTGTTTAAGGAGATAAGCGTGCTCCGGACTCTTTAGAAACTCCTCGACGCGCCTGACGCATTGCTCTTCCGGCGACTCACCGTGGTGCCAAGCATCATTGCCCGTCTCTTGTTTGCCGAGAAAGTAATCGAGCACTACTGACGGCGAGTCGGGATTCGGCGACAGCTTCTTCACCGCTTCGTTGATCTGGCCCATCAATGTCTCGACTTCCTTTTTGACGGGACTTGCTCCGGGCTCCGCCTGACCCGCCGCTTTGTCTTTCTCCGCGTGACGCGAGCGAAGTGA
>JBKPPP010000302.1:0-10046 GCA_046733615.1 Acidobacteriota bacterium
CGTACGTACTCGTCAATCAGGTCGTTCTCTACCGCCGTGATGTTCGCGAGGTAATCCTTGTCCGTAAACGCGCGGTCCTCGATCGCGACCTGCTGCTCTTCTGGAAGATCGCCCAGCAGGTAGCGGGCTATGAATTTTTCACTGTAAATGTCTGCCGCCATTTTCCCGTCCAATCACTCAGCCTCCACTGAGAGGAGTGGTTCAGACAAGAACCGCGCCTGAAACCACGATTGTTAGGTTTGCCTTCCAGGGGTGTGGTCATGAGCTGTAACCTTGGGATGCTCACTTCCCATTCAGGTGTGGCCGGAAACGCGAATTCATCACACCCGGGCGCTCAAATTTTTTTCAAACAGGTTTCGACGCAAACCTGGAGCTTCTCACGGAGGCGTAAAGCTCTCATTCTCAGCGTATTTATGGGAATTCCGAGCTGTTCGATCAATTTTTTGCGGTTCTGGATCTTGTCTCCTTTCTCGCCCTGGTAGTACTGGAGAATCAGCTCGCGGTTGTCAGGCGTCAGGGCCTGGAGGCACTCCCGCAGACACTCGATCCGGCCCTCGCCCTCGTCTTCCTCTTCGTAAATCTCGGTCTGGGCGCCGATCTCGTTGAGCGCGTGCTGCTCTTTTTGCCGGCTCTTGATGACTTCCAGCAACAGGAGACGGGCGACGCCCATCGCGTAACCCGCCGGGTTGAGAATCTCTTCTCCTTCGGAAACTTTTTTGGCCAACCGGTTGAACGTTTCGTCGGCGTGGTCTTCGGGGAAGGAGCAGCCGCGCCACTCGAAGAACCGGACGAGGTTGTTGCGGATCTCGAGATATTTCTCGCCGCCGCTCTCACGATCCGGGCCGAGGGCGAGCAAGAGCCTGTCGAACGCCTCCTGCGTCAGTGTCCATTTTTGTCGGGCGTGCGTGTCCTGCTGCATTGACTTACGCCAAGGTTCCGCGTGCAAGGCACAATTAGGGTATGAAAATGAAACTCCTCAAGTAACTCCCACTTACTTGATCGCGGCCCGGGCCGCTACTTGATTGCCGCGTAAAGCTGTTTCGCCATTTCGGCGTTGATACCTTTCAGTGCCTCGTACTGGGCCAGCGCCGAGGGCTTGTCGTTGATCGCGTAGTAAGTGAGGGCGAGATTGAAGTACGCCTGCCCTAGCTGCGGCCGCAGTTTAATCACTTCCTTGTACGCCTCGATCGCTTCCGAATAGCGCCCGGCGGTGTAGAGCGTGAGCCCGAGGTTGAACTGCGCCGACGCGTTCCGCGGATCGATCTCCACGGCTTTCTTCAAAGCGTTGGCCGCGTCGTCGTATTTCTTGAGCCCGCTGAAGGCGTTGCCGAGATTCTTGTACGCGTAGGAGCGAACCTCGTTTCGTTCCTGGAAGCCCTGCTTGTAAGCCTCGCCGGTTTCGCCGAGCAACTGGATTGCGTGCTGGCTCGCGTTCACGGCTTCCTGGTAACGCGCCGTGTGGTTGTACGCGAAACTGAGGTTGTTGTAGACCTCCGGACTGCTCGGGTCGAACTTCAGCGTTTGCTGATACACGTCGATCGCTTCCGGATAGCGCTCCAGACGCGCCAGCGAAAACGCCAACGGCAAATAGGCGCCGCTGTAGTCAGGCTTCACTTTGATCGCCTGCTGATACGCCGTCACGGCGTCGCCAAACTTGCTCTGGTCGACGTAAACATTGCCGAGTCCCGCAAAGGCGCGCGCATCGTCGGGAGCGATCTGCGCAGCGAGTCGATACTGTTGTTCCGCTTCGTCGTAACGCGGCTTGGGTGCGCTACGCGCTGCATTCGCGCGCGCGATAATCGCATCCTGCTTGCGAACGGGAGCCGGCGGAGGACGGCGAATGCGTCCGCCACTCGCGGTTCCCTGGCCGCCACCGGCCAGATGGATCGCCGGATTAGTCGGCGCCCGGAAGACGAGTGCGGCGCCACCAGTGATGTCGCGCACCAAACTGCCACCACCGGTGATGTCCTGGGCGATGGTTATGTTTACGAGGGCAAGTGCAAGGACGAACGGGAGCAAGGGGAAAAGCCGGTTTTTCATGGGGTAAATCGATCTCCTCACCGGCAGATTACAATGCTTGTTCGGCTTTTGGCTAGTTCAGGTCATCGAGTTGCAGCCCGATGGGAGCGGCGCCTGTCGCTTTGAGGCCGTCCATCACGCGCACCACCTCGCCATAAGTTATGCTGCGCGGCGCTTTGATGAAGACTGTCTTCTCGATACGTAAACTCTCGGGCAGGTTGACGATCGAGACGTCGGAACGATAAGCACGATTGGCAGTCCGTTCGGCAAACACGGCGATCAGCTTCTCGTTGAGTTTCGAGAGATCGTCGACAGTTCCCATGTCGGCGAGACCGTTCAGCTTCAGCGTGCGGTCGGGTTGAATAGCGACGACCAGCGTATTGATGTTTGGTCGAACGAGCGGATTGTTCAATGGCGGGGAAGGAAGCTTGGCGAGGAAACGATGCGGTTTCAACGGCGCCGCCACCATAAAGATGATCAGCAGCACCAGCAGCACGTCGATGAGCGGTGTGACATTGATATTCGGGACCAGGCTCGTCAGCTTCATGCCGATTAGACACGAGGCCAATGAAAAAGTTCCCGCAAGGTACGTGGCGTTCTAGCGAATGTCGCCGCGAGGAAACTTGACGCGATCGGGCTCGGCGTTGAGTCTCGTGAGCAGGTCCTTAATCAGTCTCGTCTTCACCCGCCCCGATTCTTTCGGATGCACGAGATAACGCACGATCGCTTCGAGCCAGCTGTTGTCGTGCACGCGAAACATCACCACCGGCCGCTCGTTCACTTCGAGATGATTGACGGGCGTCTGGGCCAGCAACTCGCGAAACACACGCACCTGTTTCATCATCGACTCGCCGACTTCCCTCTCCGCCACCTCGCGCATCGTCCGGGCCACGAAATCCAGGTCCGAATCGTAAGCCACGAAAAACTTGATCTCATTCCAGATGTACGGAAACACCGGCCAGGTGTAGTTGTAGACGGGCGTGCTGAGCACGGTGGAATTTGGAAACTTGATCAAGCGCCCGCTTGGACCGTCGGTGGAAAGAAACTCGCCCCCGAATTCCCACAACGTCGTGTCGAGATAGCCGACGTCGATCACATCGCCGGACGCGGTGCCAATCTTGATCCGATCGCCGACGCGGTACGGCTCACGCACAAGGATGTAGACCCAGCCGATGAAACTGGTGATCGGCGTTTGTAGCGCGAAACCGAGGACCAGCGAGATCAAACCGAGCGAGAGTACAGCCGTGTACCAGTTTTGGAAGAGGATGGTGAGAATAAAGAAACCGGTGATCAACCACACGACCAACCGCGAAACTCGCTTCAGGTTGTACTGGTAGACCACGCTACGAACGCGGCGAACGAAATAAACGTCGAGCAAGCGGATAACGGCCAAACAAACGACGATCACCGCCACCGCAACGATCAGCTTCAGCAGCAGCGGGTATTGCTCGTCGATTGCGGGAAATCTATTCCTGATGAGCTGGTGCACTATCCCCAGCCCAATCAGCAGCACGATGTGCGTTCCGATCAGCAGCTTGTCACTGGTGCGCGCGCTGGGTCCTTCGGCCTTCTCCTTTTCCACCGGAGACGCTTGTTGCAAGGCCCGCTGCACCTTCTCGTCCTGCTTGATCTCTTCGACTTTGCTTTCCAGTTCGTCCTTCATAAATGCTTGGCTGCTACTTCAGCTCCTGCAAACCATCGATGACAGCGCGCGCCACCGCCGGAATGATCTCGCGATCGTCTGCGTGCTCGGTCGTGAACGTCGCCAGCACAAACTTCAGCCCTTGCGGCGTTTCGATGTACGCAACGTCGTGACGAGTCGTGCTGGTCCAGCCTGCTTTCGACCACAACCGAAAACCTTCGCGACCTTGCAGCGCGATGCCGCTGAAGCCGGTGCCCTGATCGTCGTTGTCACTAGTCTTACGCATGTAGTCGCGCTTCAACAGGTCCATCATCATCGCCGTGCGCGCCGGGTTGGCGGCTTTGCCGGTGACGATCTCCATCATCAAGCGGGCCGTCGCGTCGGTGGTCAGCTTGTTTCGATTCTCACCGTTCGGACCACGCGACACGCGCTCGCGGCCGTAAGCATCTTCGCAGAACGTTTTCTGGTTGACGTTGATGTTGGTGTAGCCGAGCGAAGCGAAATAGCGATTGACAGCGTTGCGTTTGTACTGCCAGTCTTCCATCTCTTTCGGCGAGAGCTCGTAACCTGAAGTCGTGTGAGTCAGCACGTCTACAACGTACTGCGTCGCTTCGTTGGAAGAGTCGACGATCATGTCGCGCAGCGCGCGCGTCAGCTCCGGCGTCTGCTCGATCTTCTTGTCTTCGAGCCAGCGATGAGCGGCGACGAGGTAGAACAGTTTCACAACGCTCGCCGGATAGATCCGTTCGTTACCGCGAAAACTGGCAGTCACCGGATGCTGCGGATCGCGCAGATCGATCAACGTGATCGAAAGCTGCTTCTCCTCGAGTTTCTTGTCGGCAAACTTCTCGAGTGTCGTCCGCGCGGCGCGATCGACGACGTCCTGAAGCCTGGTTGGTTGTTGGGCGAAAGCGAAAACTGGAGTGAATAGAAGCGTGAATGCGACAACCGTTAATTTCAATCTCATCGAGTCCACACTATTACGGCTGTACCTTTTCAAGCAAGCACGAAAGTGTGTAATCTGAGCGCCTGTGCAGAATCACACCGACGAAGGTCTGGTCCGTGGCATTCGCCGCTGGGACCTGGTTGCAATCACAATCAACGGCATCATCGGCGCTGGAATCTTCGGACTTCCATCGCGCGTCTTTTCATTGATCGGACCGTACAGCGTGATCGCCTTCCTGGCCTGCGCGCTGATCGTCGCACTGATCATTCTCTGCTTCGCGGAAGTAAGCAGCCGGTTCGACGACACGGGCGGCCCATACCTTTACGCGCGCGAGGCGTTCAATCCCGCAGTCGCTTTCGAGGTGGGCTGGTTATTTTGGCTGGTGCGGGTTACTGCGTTCGCCGCGAATTGCAACCTGCTGATCAACTATCTGAGCTATTTCTGGAATTCGGCTACGACGACATACTGGCGCGCATCGATCATCGTCTTTGTCGTGCTGGTGCTATGCGTGATCAACATGCTCGGCATCAGGCAGGCGACGATCGTCAGCAACGTCTTCACTGTCGGCAAGCTCGTGCCCATCATCATCTTCGTCGGCGCCGGTCTCTTCTTTCTCAATTCACAGGCTTTCAGTTTCGGCGCGAATCCCAGCACGGGCGCGTTCTCGACATCAGTGTTACTGCTCGTCTACGCGTTTACCGGATTCGAGATGGCTACGATTCCCGCGGGCGAAGTGCGCGAGCCGCAACGCAACCTGCCGCGCGCCTTGCTGATCGCAATCGCCGTCGTCGCGTTTCTCTACATCCTGATTCAGATCGTATGCGTAGGAACGTTGCCCGGGTTGGGTTCGTCAACAAAGCCGCTGGCCGACGCGGGGTCACAATTTCTCGGCACAGCGGGCGGCGCGATCATCTCGGCGGGCGCAATCATCTCCATTAGCGGCAATCTGAATATCCTGATGCTCTCGGGCTCGCGGCTGCCGTTTGCGATGGCCGAACAGAAACAGTTGCCGGCGTTCATCGGCCGCGTTCACCGATCGTTCTTCACACCTTACATTGCGATTCTGATCACGGCGGGGATAATGCTGTTGCTGACGTTAAAAACCTCTTTCCTTGCGTCGTTGACGATCAGCACGATTGCGCGCCTCATCACTTATGGTGCGACGTGCCTTGCCTTGCCGGTCCTTCGCTATCGGCGCAATGCACCGCCTCCGGTGTTTCGGCTACCCGGCGGCACTATTATCGCAGTTCTTTCGTTGTTGCTGATTATCTGGTTGCTCGTACAAATTAAGTTTGAAGAAGCACAAGCAGCGGGCTTCGCCGCCCTCGCCGGACTCGTGATCTACTTCGCTTACTGGCTCTACTCGCGGGTTTCGTAGACCACCCTTCCGTCAACCATCGTCAACACAACTTTCGTGTTCTCGATTTCCTTCGGATCGATCTTGAAGATGTCGCGCGACAGTAGCACCAGGTCCGCCAGCTTCCCGGCCGTGATCGTTCCTTTCACGTTCTCCTGAAACTCCGCGTACGCCGAGCCGGCCGTGTAAGCGCGCACGGTTTCTTCGACGGAGATCTTCTGCTCCGGCACCCAGCCTTTCGAGTTCTTACCGTCGATCGTGCGGCGCGTGACGGCGGCGTAGACCGTCAACAGCGGGTTCAACGGCGCGACGGTCCAGTCAGTGCCAAAAGCCAGCGTCGCTCCCGCGTCGAGCAGCGAACGAAACGCGTAAGTCGTCTTCGCACGTTCTTTTCCGATTCGCTTCTCGGCCCAACGCCCGTCGTCGATCGCGTGATATGGCTGCATCGACGCGATGACCCGATCGCGTGCGAAACGCGGAATGTCCTGCGGCCGCAAGTGCTGCGCGTGCTCGATGCGAAAGCGGCGATCGCGTTTACCGTTCTCCCGTTCGACCTGTTCATAGATGCTGAGGATCAGATCGTTCGCGCGGTCGCCAATCGCGTGAATCAGGATCTGCAAGCCGGCGCGATCGGCCTCGCGGACGCGTTTGAGCATCTCGCCTTCGGGATACATCTCGTCGCCGGCGATGCCGCTCGTGCTCGGATCGTCGCGGTAAGGTTCGTAAAAGAGCGCTGTGGTCGAACCCAAACTACCGTCCGCAAAACCCTTCAGCCCTCCGACGCGCAGCATCTCGCTGCCGAAGTGCGCGCGCACACCGGTTCGCGCCAGACGTTCCCACTCCGGCAAAGGCGCGACTGCGTAGATCCGGGTCTTCAACTCGCCACGGTCCAACAGCGTCTGATACACGCCGACGTCAGTTCCCGCCGACATGTCCTGCGCGCTGGTGACGCCGAGACTCGCAGCGTAGTCCGTCGCAGCTTTCGCCGCCGCCAGCTTTTCCTCAAACGTCGACGGCGACACCACCTTCCAAACAAAACTCTGCGCCGCGTCTTTCAGGATGCCGGTCGGCTCGCCATTCTTGTCGCGAACGATGACGCCGCCCGGCGGATCGAGTGTTTGCCGCGTCACGCCCGCGAGTCGGAGCGCAAGACTGTTGGCGAGACCCATGTGGCCGTCGAGCCGGCTGACAAACACCGGTGTGTCTGAAGTGAAACTGTCGATTAGCTCTTTCGTGGGTAGCTTTGCGTCGGGCCAGCGCTCGTGGTCCCAGTCGCCGCCGGTGATCCAGCGACCCTTCGGCAACTTAGCGGCGAACGCTTTGATGCGCGAGGCAAACTCCTGCGGAGTCGCTGCATCGCGCAGATCGACGCTCGACAACTGAAAGCCGCCGCTCAGGAAGTGCGTGTGCGCGTCGTTGAAACCCGGCAGCAGCAGGCGCTTCTTCGCGTCGATCGTGCGCGTGTTTGGGCCGGCGAGTTTCCTGATGTCTTTACTCGAGCCGACGGCGACGATCCGGTTGGCGTAGATCGCCACCGCTTCAGCCGTTGGCTGCGACGGATCCATCGTATGCACGACGGCGTTGACGATGATGGTGTCGGCGACAAGTGCCGGTTTGTCGGCGTGAACGGGAAGATTCATAAAGTTCAGAGCTAGGGTTACGATTAGGGTCAGTAGGGGTGTGGTTTTCATCAGCGGCAGATTGTACACTGTCAACAATCTCGGCGTGGATCAACTAATCGAAAATCTGAGTGCGATTGTCGGTCGCGAGCACGTTTTATCCAGCGCTGACGAGCTGCTGGTCTACGAGTGCGACGGCCTGCCGCATCACAAGCATCGCCCGCGCGCGGTCGTGTTTCCCTCGTCGACGGAAGAGACTGCGAGCGTGATGCGAGAGCTCGCGCGCGCTGAAGTGCCGTTCACACCGCGCGGAGCGGGAACAGGTTTGTCGGGCGGCGCGCTGGCTTTGAATTCGGGCGTCGTGATCGAGATGGCGCGCATGCGCAAGATACTACGCATCGACGTGGAGAATCGTCTGGCTGTTGTGCAGCCGGGCGTGGTGAATCTAGACGTGTCGCGTGCAGTCGCGTCGCTTGGCTTGTACTACGTGCCCGATCCGTCGAGCCAGCCGAGCTGCACGATTGGCGGCAACATCGCCGAGAGCGCGGGCGGGATTCACTGTTTGAAGTATGGGACGACGACGGACCATGTGCTCGGTTGTCGCGTGGTGCTGGCGGGCGGTGAGGTTGTCGATCTCGGCCTTTCAGGCGTTGAGGACGCAGGCTACGATCTTTTGGGTACATTTATAGGATCGGAAGGCACGTTTGGCATTGCGACTGAAGCTACTTTGAAGCTGTCGCAGATTCCGCCGGCGGTGCGCACGCTGCTTGCCGAGTTTGCAGAGGTGAACGATGCAAGTCATGCAGTGTCGGCGATCATCGCGGCGGGCGTGATGCCGGCGGCGCTCGAGATGATGGACCGCGAGATCATTCGCGCGGTCGAAGCGAGCGTATTTGCGGCCGGGCTGCCGCCTGACGCAGGCGCGGCGTTGCTGATCGAGTTGGACGGCATCGAAGCGGGACTGGACGACGAGGCGGCGAAAGTCACGAGCATCTGCATGGAGTACGGCGCGCGCAACTGCCGGCTCGCGCGCGACGAAGCAGAACGCAAGAAGCTCTGGGCCGCACGCAAGGGCGCCTTTGGCGCGATCGGCCGCATCTCGCCGGATTCGATGATCCAGGATGCAGTGGTGCCGCGTTCGCGTCTGCCGGAAGTGCTCGGCGCCGCATACGACATTGCCGCGCGACATCGACTGCGCATCGCGAATGTGTTTCACGCGGGCGACGGGAACCTGCATCCGCTGATCTGTTTCGACTCGCGTTCGCGCGAGGAAGTGTTGAGCGTGAAGGAAGCCGGACGTGAGTTGATGGAAGTTTGCGTCAACGCAGGCGGGACGATCACGGGCGAGCATGGCGTCGGGTTGGATAAGCGCGAGCTGCTGCCGCTGGTGTTTTCCGAAGCGGACATGAATGCGATGTTGCGCGTGCGGACGGCTTTCGATCCACTGGGGCTCTGCAATCCCGGCAAGATCGTGCCGATGTTGCGGGGCTGCGGCGAAGCTCGCGCTGTATCTGCTGAAATCGATTTAGTAGGACGCCTCTCGCCAGAGGCCTCTTTATCCCCTCTAAAAGCTGCTACGCCAGCAATCTCTCCGGGCACTGTTTACCCCGAGACGACCGAAGAAGTCTCAGAGATCATGCGACACGCCTCCGCAAAGCGCTGGAGCGTCTCAGTTGTCGGTGGTGGTTGTTTCCCTAATCGGAAAACCGATCTAACCATCAATACATCTCGTCTCGATCGTATCATCGAGCACGAGCCAGCCGATCTGATCGCGGTGGCCCAAGCCGGCGTAAAACTAGCCACCTTCAACACTCATCTCGCCCAGAACGGCCAGTGGCTCCCGCTCGATCCACCCGACGACGGGCGCGCCACACTCGGCGGCGTTGTGGCAACTGGCATAGGCGGCGCGCAACAGTTCGGATACGGCCGTCCGCGCGGCTCGGTGATCGGCATGAAAGTGGTCCTCGCCGACGGCAGCATCATCAAAGCCGGCGGCCGCGTCGTGAAGAATGTCGCCGGTTACGATCTGTGCAAACTGTTCACCGGCAGCTTCGGCACGCTCGGCATCATCACCGAGCTAAACTTCAAACTCCGCCCGCGTCCCGCGCGTGAAGCAACCGTCGTCGCGACCGGTTCGATCGCGCAGTTATTCAGCGGCGCGCACCGCGTGCTGGACGCGCGTCTCTTCCCTGTCGCAGCGGAATTGATCTCGCCTTCTCTCGCAACTCGACTCGGCATTCAAGCAGGCGAAGCCGCGCTGCTGGTTCGCTTCGCGGGAAACGAAAAAGGCGTGGCTTACCAGCTTGAACAAGCACTGCTCCTCCTGAAGGATCTCAAATCGACCGAAGTCGGCAACGATTCCCTGCTCTGGCAAACACTCGCCGCCGTGCCGCTCGAGCATCAAGAGAGCTCGCGGACGCGCGTTCTTCCCGGCGAACTTTCCGATTCTGTTGCTCGGATCTC
>JBKPPP010000303.1:0-11745 GCA_046733615.1 Acidobacteriota bacterium
GTTGACGATACGCGATCACGGCGAGTGTTTCGAGTGAAGCGATGGTGAGTTTCGCGCTCGGTCTCGTTTTTAAGAACGCGCGCACGTGCTCGTGAAACTCCGGGCGCGTCGCGAACTGCCAGCCGCCGGCTACTTCTCTCAATTGGAGACCGCCCTGGCGACCGTTGAACTCTTCGACGAGCGTGGTGAGCGCTTCGTTGATGGTCTCCTTGTCTTCCTTCAACACGTCGGCGATTGCCTTCACGCTCAACGGCTCGTCGGAGACGAAGATCAGCGCCTCGATCACGGCGGCCCGTTCGGCCTGGCTGCGCGGCGCGGAAAGCGGCGACTCATCGCCCTCTTCGCTCGCTGCGCCGGTTGCTTCGCCCTGGCCTTCAACCTCCGCGACCATCGCGGCGAGCTCGCGGCTCGCCTCTTCATTCAGCGCTTCTTCGGTCAGCGCGCCTTCATTCGGCGCACCTTCGTTCTGCGCGCCTTCACTCAGCGCCGACTCGTCTACAGTCTCCTCGCCCACGTTTTCTTCGTTAGTCGTCATCTGATTAACCTGCCGCACGAGCAATGATATCGCCGAACGTTTCACGCTGAAACAGCTTGACCTCCGTTGTTCGCACCAGCTCCAGCACCGACAGAAACGCGAGCACCAACTCCCGCCGCGAGCGAGCGCGCTCGAAAAACTGGCGCAGGTTGAGCTCGCCCGCGGACATGACCATGTTGCGCAAGCGCTCGAGCATCTCGGCCATCGAGATCTCTTCGCGTTCAATCTCGAGCAGCTTCTCTTCCTTGTGCCGAGCGAGAATGTCCTGAAACACTTTCAGCAGATCAAACACGCCAACCGCGACTTCAGGATTGTTCTTGTCGGTCTCCAGCTCCGCGCGTTTGAAGACCGCCTGCTCAACGGTCGCACGCGACCAGAGCATCTCAGCGGCCGCTTTGTATTTCTGATATTCGAGGAGCTGGTTTATGAGATCGGCACGCGGATCCTCTTCCTCTTCGGGCGCCGCCTCCGGATCGCGCGGCAGCAGCATCTTCGTCTTCAACTCGATCAGCGTCGCCGCCATCACGAGAAAATCGCCGGCGACGGCGATGTCCAGCTCCTGCATCACGCGGAGGTAACGCAGGTATTCGTCGGTGATGCGCGCAACTGGAATATCGTAGATGCTGACGTGCTCCTGGCGAATGAGATGGAGCAAAAGATCGAGCGGGCCTTCAAACTCGCCGAGGAGGATCTTCAGATCGTCAGTAAGATCGTCAGGAACGATGTGCGGCGTCGCACCGGCGACGTTGAGCGGCGTCACGTGCTCGCTCGCCGGCGTGGCGGGCGCAGCCCGCTCGACCGGTGGGCGCGTCTCCTCGTCTGCTTCTAGAGCCGTGTCCTGAACTTCATCGCTCATGATCGCGTGACACTCCCGACGATCCCCACTCGATCGAAAACGTGCTGCAACGTCGCGCGCGCAATCCCGCTGGCTTTTTCCCGCCCGCGGCCAAGAATCTCATCGAGCTCTTCATCGCTGATTTCCTTAATTCGCTTTTGAATTGGGGACAGAAACTCAATTGTGGCTTCGGCTAAATCCCCCTTCAATTGCGCATAGCCTTTACCGGCGAAGTGATCTTCAACCTCAGCCGGAGTCTTTCCGGTAATCAGGTGATAAATCTCCAGCAGGTTATTGATCGCCGGCCGCGACTCATCGAAACGAATCTCCGTACCCGAGTCCGTCACCGCGCGTTTGAACTTCCGCCTTACGGTATCGGCATCGTCCATCAGCATGATGCGACTATTGGCATCGTCGTCTGACTTCGACATCTTCTTCAGCGGATCCGACAGCGACATCACTTTCGCGCCGACTTTCGGAATGTACGGATCGGGAATGCGAAACGTCTCGCCGTAATCGCGGTTGAAACGGATCGCCAGATCGCGCGTCAGCTCGAGGTGCTGTTTCTGATCGTGACCGACGGGCACCAGATCGGTCTGGTAGAGCAGGATGTCGGCAGCCATCAACACCGGATAATCCAGCAGCCCTGCGTTCACTTCCTGCTGCTTGCGCGCCTTGTCTTTGTACTGCGTCATGCGCTCGAGCTCAGATACACGCACCACGCAGTTCAAGATCCAGGTCAGCTCCGCGTGCTCCGGCACGTCTGACTGAATGAACACGGTCGAGACTTGCGGATCGATGCCGCAGGCGAGATAGATGCGCGCGACGTCCCGCGTCTTTTCGGCGAGCAATTTCGGATCCTGGGCCACCGTGATCGCGTGCAGGTTGACGATACAGAAGAAACTCTCATACTCGTGTTGCAGTTGCACCCAGTTTTTCAGCGCGCCGAGATAGTTCCCAATGTGCATGTTGCCGGTGGGTTGCGCGCCGCTGAAGATTCGTTTGGTCATGAGTTCGATGATATCCCGTCGCTCGTTCAACGCACCCCGAGAAAGAGGAGGTAGTAAACGAAAGTCATGACGGGGCGAATGATCGCGTTGAAGAAACCGATATAGATCAAGACCATGAGGATGAGATAGCCATACTGCTCGAGCGTGTTCAGCAAAGGCTGCAAACTCGGCGGCAAAAACGTCTCCAGGATCTTGCTGCCGTCAAGCGGCGGAAATGGAAGCAGGTTGAAGACGGCGAGCGAGACGTTCATCACGAGCAGATACTCGAGAAAGATACTGATCGGCTCCTGCAAGGTTTCGGGAAGCCGCGGAAAGAGCTGCATCATCAGCATGATCTTGATGATCGTGAAAGCGATCGTCGCGATCAGAAGGTTCGCCAGGATGCCCGCAGCGGAGACCATCACGTTCGCCAGATCTTTCTGCCGCCAGCGCAGCGGATTAACCGGCGTCGGTTTGCCCCAACCGATGAGCGGAATGCGTCCGCCACCCATCGCGCCGACGACAAAGGAGACGATCGGGATCAGCAGTGTGCCGATCGGATCGGTGTGTGCGACCGGGTTGAGAGTGATGCGCCCGAGCAGCCGCGCGGTGTCGTCGCCAAATTTGTAAGACATCCAGGCGTGCGCCGCTTCGTGTGCTGAGATCGCCAGCAGCAGCACGACCATGTAGATAACTAGTTGAGGGATGATCTCTTCGGGATTCAAGTGCGCACTCGTTTAGAAAAATGAGAGGATAACATAGATTAACCCGGCAACAGCGTGCCCCTGATCTGCGTCGACAAACTGTAAACCGAATCGATCGAAACCACCGCCATCTCACCACTCGGACTGAACGCCAGCCCGATCAAATTCACACCCGCCACCACCAGCGCCGCATCCTTCCCATCAGGCGTGATGCGCACGATCCCGCGCCGGCCGCGCAGCGAAGCCGCCACGTATAAGTTCCCTTCCGTATCGAACGCGAGCCCCTGCGGCCGTCCCAGTCCTTTGAAGAAAATCTCCGCCTCGCCTTCCGAGTCGATGCGCCAAACGGCATCGAAGCTCGTTACTGTTGGGCCAGTAAGGTAGAGCGCGTCGTCAGGTCCAACCGCCAGGTGAAAGGCAGAGACGGACGGTTCGATCTGCGCCCACGCGCGCTCCTCGCCAATTCCATTCACTTTGAAGATCGTCCCGGTGCGATCGCCGACGTACATCGTGCCGCTCCTGTCGAACGCGATGCCGGTCGCCACGCCGACGTTCCGCGCAAACGCTACCGCCTCTTTGAACGGATTCACTTTGTAGACGACTCCTTCGAGTCGACTCGTGACGAACATCTCCCCGTCGGGACCGAACGCGATTCCCGTTGGGTTGGGAATGTCTCCCGAGTACTCACTTACTTCACCGCTGACGTCGATGCGAAAGAGTGTCACCGGCAGCTCTTCGCCACGCGAACCGGAACGCGTGACAAACAGCGCGCCATCGTCCGGATCGAACGCCGGGTTTGCTACGGGGTGTAGATCGCCTGCGAGCTTGCGTCCGACCATCAACCGCGCCGGTTCGCTGAGCTCGCCGCCACTCTGCAATCTCACCTCGACTTCGCCATCCTTCGTTTCCGGGACCGCGGCCAGCACGCGCTTTGGGCCAAGCGCGACGATCTGCGCCGGCACGTCGCCGACGAGCACGCCGCAGCCGCGCGGGTCACGCGTGTTGAAGCCCGAGCAGTCGATGACGATCTCGCCACCGGCGATGGCGTAGGCGGGATCTATACCCAGAATTCTCGCTGAATCAGCCATAAAAACCGTTCATCATACGACGCCACTTGATCGATGTCTAATTCCTGCCTGTGCTATAATTCGCGCCGCGAATAGGAAGGGAAAAGTCATCAGTAGCGTTCTCGGCAACACGCTTGGGTTAAAACCAAATCAGATTCGGCGCATAGAAAAGCTGTACTCCCGGCGCATACCTCCCAGTCAAATAGTTACTCCCGAATTCGCTCGCCAGGTCAGCGAGCTCTCTCACGAAACCCGCAGACAGATCGGCGCGCTCATCGATCGCAAAGGTCATGTGCAGTACGTGATGGTGGGCAACATCCGCAGCATCGAGCTGCCGGACTTCAAACGCGTTCGCGTAGCTTCCGGGCGTTTTCGTGGACTCCGCTGCGTGCACACGCACCTGCGCGGCGAACCGCTCACGCAGGACGACCTGACCGACCTCGCGCTGCTGCGCCTCGATCTGATGGCGGCGATCGACGTTGACGACGAAACCGGTTTGCCCGGTCTCGTGCGCGCCGCGCACTTGCTGCCGCTGCACGCCGGCGATCTCGAAAGCACCAGCACTCCCGATCTCTACGCGTTCCTGCCCCCGCGCGTGGCCTCGCAGTTGGACCTCGACTTTCTCGCGTTGATCGAATCGCTCGAAGAAGAGATGGCACGCAACCGCCGCACTGCGCGCCGCGCCGAAGTGCGCGATCGCACGATCCTCGTTGGCGTCGCCACCGGATCGCTGGCGGATGCGGAAGAGTCGATGGAAGAGCTCGCCGAGCTGGCAGCGTCCGCCGGTGTTGTCGTGCAGGATCGAATCATCCAACGCCGCGCGGCGATCGATCCGCGCACTGTGTTGGGCAAAGGTAAACTCGACGAGTTGATCATTCGCGCGTTGCAATTGGGCGCGGACATGCTCGTCTTTGACCGCGAGCTCTCGCCCGCTCAAGTCAGATCGTTGTCTGAGACTACCGACCTGAAGATCATCGATCGCTCGCAGTTGATCCTCGACATCTTCGCGCAACGCGCGCAGTCGAAAGAAGGAAAGATTCAGGTCGAGCTCGCGCAGTTGAAATACCTGCTGCCGCGGCTGATTGCCGGACAGGATTCGGCGTTCTCGCGTTTGGCCGGCGGCATCGGTGGGCGTGGCCCGGGTGAAACCAAACTCGAGACTGACCGCCGCCGCGTTCGCGATCGGATCAATCGTCTGGAACGCGAGATCGAAGCGCAACGACAGCGCCGCCAGGAACGCCGCAAAGGCCGCACGCGACACGAGCTTCCCGTTATCTCGATCGTCGGTTACACAAACGCCGGCAAATCGACTCTGCTGAACGCGCTGACGAAGAGCGAAGTGCACGCCGAGCAACGCATGTTTGCAACGCTCGATCCGACTTCGCGACGGCTGCGTCTGCCGCGCGAGCAGGAAGTGATCATCAACGACACCGTCGGTTTCATACGCGCGTTGCCGCCCGATCTGCTCTCCGCGTTTCGCGCCACGCTCGAAGAGATCAGCGGCAGCCGGCTGCTGATCCATGCCGTCGATATTTCTAATCCGCGTTGGGAGCAGCAGGTTCAGTCAGTCAAAAGAATTCTCGCGGAGCTGAAACTCGCGGATATTCCGTCCATCCTGGCGCTGAACAAAGCCGACCTGCTCGAGCCGGAACAAGTGGCGGCAGCCTTGCGCCAAGCCCGGCAGGTCGATAACAGCGAAACTGTCGTCATTTCAGCAATCAGGCCGGCGACACTCGACGCTCTCCTGGAAAAAGCGGGCGCGGTGCTGGCGCGCAATCTCGGCTCAGACTCAGCGACGGATAACGAACACCTCGCCGCCGCGATGTCGCGCATTGCATAATGGGACTTCGGCCACGTTTCAAAACTCCGTTCAGCCAGGCGCGCGATAAGCTACTGGCTTACGCGATCCGGCCGCTGATGGTGTTTCAGCCTCGCACCCGTTTTCTGATCGGCTGCGCCGCTCTCGTCACGCTCACCACGCTGCTGCTCATCACCAACTACTCTTCCGCGTTCCCTGACGACTACAAGGAAGGCGAAGTGCTGGGCCGAGACGTCGTTGCGCCCGCCGACATCAACGCGGTCGATGCCCCGGAAACCGAACGAAGAAAAGAAGCCGCGCGCGACGCAACTCGTCCGGTTTTTAACTATGACTCGAGCCGTGCCGAAACGTCCGCGCAGAGTCTTCGTGCGGGCTGGGAAGAACTCCGGAAACAGGTCGCGCCGGAGAAGAACGATCTTTCAGAAGCCGAGCTGGATCGCCTCGTTTCGATCTTGCGCGGAATCGCCGCCGATCGTATTTACGACGACAACGAGGCCGGTCATCTGCAACAGGAGATCCTGCTCGTCGATCAACGCAACAAGGCCGCGCAGATCATCTTTCCAGCGCCGCGCACCAGCATGGTGTCGCTCTCCGCCGCACGCCAGGATCTCGAGCGGCAGATCTTCAATCTGCGCGGCTGGACACCGGAGCAAAAGACGGCGCTGACCGCTGCGCTGGCGCCGCTCATTCGTCCCAACGTCGTGCTTGACGAGACGACGACCACCACCGCGCGCGAGACCGCGGCGGGCAAGGTCCAGCCTGTCGTCATTACCTTAAAGCGCAACCAAGTGGTCGCGCGCGAAGGCGACACGATCACGCCGAACATCCTCGCGCAGATCAATGCGGTCAAGAACACCGGCAACAACATCCGCCGCTGGCCCAACATCTTCGGTCTTCTTCTGATCGTGATTGCCGTTTACTGGGCGGCCTGGAAGTTCGCCGAACACCGAACGGGCAGCGCGCTCAGCGTGAGCAAGGAGCGGGCGTTCGCGCTGGTGGGGTCCGCGATCCTGGTGCAAACCGCATTGATGAAAATGGGGTTTACCTTCGGCGACAGCCTCGCCGCGCGAATGCAGGCGCCGCTGAACGATCCCGCTATCTGGAATTTCGCGATTCCCTTCGCAGCGGCTGCGCTGCTGGTGGCGATGCTGGTCGACACGCAGTTGGCGTTTCTCACCGGCATCATCACGGCCCTGTTTGCCGGAATGCTCGCACCCGGCGGAATGCCCAAAGCGTTGTTTGCGATGATCTCGTGCTCGGTGGCGATTTATGGCATCGGCCGCTATCGCGAACGACAGTCGGTGACACTCGCGGGTCTGCTCGTAGGCGTGGTGAATGCCGTCATAGCGGTCGCACTCATCGTCTACTCCGAACAGCCACTCACGTTCAAAACATTCCTGATGGCGATGGGTTGTGGTTTCGCCGGTGGACTGCTCACGGCCGTGTTTGCGGCGGGCGGATTGCCGATCAACGAATCAATGTTCGGCATTCTCACTGACGTGAAACTGCTGGAGCTCTCAAACGCCGACCTTCCGGTTCTGGGCCAGCTCGCGCTGCGCGCACCGGGCACCAACCAGCATTCACACGCGGTGGGCCAGCTCGCGGAAGATGCGTGTCGCGCAGTCGGCGCCAATCCCCTGCTCGCTCGGATCGGCGCGCTCTATCACGACATCGGCAAACTCGCAGCGCCCGAATACTTCGTCGAAAACCAACAGGGAGATAACCCGCACGATCGCCTGCGTCCTTACCAGAGCGCGAAGATCATCACCAGTCACGTGACGTACGGCGCGCGGCTCGCCAAGGAGATTGGCCTGCCGACGAAGATCGCCGATTTCATTCCGCAACATCACGGCACGCGCACGCTGCACTACTTCCTTCGCAAAGCCCAGGCGCAAGCCAAGCCCAACGAAACGATCGACGAAGCCGACTTTCGTTATCCAGGTCCAAAGCCGCAGTTCAAAGAAGCGGCGATCATGATGCTCGCCGATTCGTGCGAAGCAGCAGCCCGATCGCTCGCGCGGCCCGATCCGGAAAACATTCGCGCGATCGTGAACAAGATTGTCGAAGCGATCATCAGCGACGGCCAGCTCGATCAGTGTGACATCACGTTGCAGGAGCTGCGTACGATTCGCGAAGCGATGATCAGCGCGTTGACGGCGATCTATCACGCACGCATCGACTATCCCGGCTTCAATCCACCACCCACCGGACCAATGCCGACGTTGCCCGCAAGCGATCTGGACAGCGAGGAGCGCGGCGTCACCTACAGTAAACCTTCCGAAGTTCCGATCAGTCGTGGCGGCGAAGTAGAAGACGAGGCGCTGCCGCGTAAGGTCGGCAAACGTTAACCGGACAAAATTAGCGGTCGGACGGCGGGCCGAATTTTTCGGCGAGCTTCTGGTAAGTGACGTCGAGCGCTTCGGGAATCACGCGCGACTCGCCCACCGTGGTCATGAAGTTCGTATCTCCGCTCCAGCGTGGCAGCAGGTGAATGTGCAGGTGATCGGCAACGCCCGCGCCGGCTGCCGAGCCGAGGTTCATGCCCAGGTTGAATCCCGACGGCGAGTAGACCTCGCGCAACGCCGCTTGCGCGGTCTTCGCGAGGTCCATCATCTGGTCGCTGATCTCTTTGGGCAGCGCGTCAAACTCGCTCGTGTGCAGGTAAGGCACAATCATCAGGTGCCCGGTGATGTAGGGATAAAGATTTAGCACGACGAACGCATGCTCCGCGCGATGCAGCACATAGTTCTTCGCATCCTCGTCAGGGTTGCGCGCGATGCGGCAGAAAACACAGTCGTCCCCGTATGAGTCGACGCCCGAGGCGATGTACTTGGCACGCCAGGGACTCCACAATCTCTGCAATGAAAATTACCTCGTAGCGAAAACTAAAGGATCGGGGGCTGGCGAGTCTCGTCGGAAATACCACGTGAGGAACCTGCGGGCGACGTGTGCGCCGCGGCGTTGTCGTCGTTGATCAGCTCTTTCAGCTCTTTTCCGGGTTTGAAGTAGGGCACACGCTTGGCGGGAATACTCACGGGGTCTCCGGTCTTCGGATTTCGGCCGCGCCGGGCGCCGCGTTCGCGCACGCGAAAACTGCCAAAGCCGCGCAACTCGATCTTCTCCCCGTGATTCAGAGTTTCAATGATGCTTTCAAAGACAATCTCGACCAAACGTTCCGCGTCTTTCTTCGTCAGTTCAGCCGCCCGTGCAACGTCTTCTACGAGTTCTGCTTTAGTCATGCATCACCTCGAGTGAATCTAAAGAGAAATCTTAACTAATGTTTTGATAGTAGCGAGGTTATGTTAGCCGTACACTATCAGAAAAAGAACTAGTCGGGCAAGACTGATCCAGAGCGTGCGCAGCTTGTTTGAATTAAGGAACTATTCGTCTCCGCTTTCTGCTTTGCTGAGGCCGAAATCGGCAAGCTCACCTAGCGAAGCCATTCCCCCACCGGCTTCCGAAGAATAGATCTTCGTGTCGATGATCGGCTCGTCCTTGCCGACCGCTCGGGCCGAGAGCCCAATCTTTTTGGTCTCGGGATCGATGCGCAGGATCTTGAAGTCGAGCTCCTGGCCCAGTTGGACCACGTCCTCGGGCTTCGCCACGCGCTCATCAGAAAGCTCCGAGATGTGGCAGAGGCCTTCGAGATTGTCGTCCAGCTCGATAAACGCGCCGAAGTTGGCGAACCGCGCGACTTTGCCGCGCACGACGTCACCCGGTTTGTGCTCGGTCGTAAACTTCTCCCACGCGTTGGGCTCCAAATCCTTGATCGAGAGCGACAGCCTCCGGTTCTCGCTGTCGATGCTGGTGATGATGGCGTCGATCTCCTGTCCTTTCTTCAGCACTTCGCTGGGATGCTTGATGCGGCGCGACCAGGAAATGTCAGACACGTGAACGAGACCGTCAACGCCGTCTTCGATCTCGATAAAGGCGCCGAAGTCAGTCAGGTTCCGGACGCGTCCGTGCACGCGCGTGCCGACCTGGTAACGCTCGTGCAGTGTCTGCCACGGGTTCTCCTGCACCTGCTTCATGCCGAGACTGATGCGGCGTGCTTTCGGATCGACGCTCAGCACTTCGACTTCAACCAGGTCGCCCGGGTTCACCACCTTGCTCGGATGCTTCACGCGTTTGGACCAGCTCATCTCCGACACGTGCACGAGTCCTTCAACACCGGGCTCGAGCTCCACGAACGCGCCGTAATCTGCAACGCTCGCCACGCGGCCACTCACTCTCGTGCCGACCGGAAAACGTTCCTCGACACTGGACCATGGATCGGGCAGGAGCTGTTTGTAACCCAGCGAGACGCGCTCACGCTCGCGATCGAACTTCAACACCTTGACCTGAATATTGTCGCCTACTTTGAACAACTCGTTTGGGTTCTGTAGCCGTCCCCACGACATGTCGGTAACGTGCAGCAAGCCATCGACACCGCCGAGATCCACGAATGCGCCGTAGTCGGTCAGGTTCTTGATCTGCCCCTCGACCACGATGTCTTCTTCGATCTGCTGGAGGGTCTGGTCCTTACGGCCCGTGTTCTCCTGTTCGATCACGGCCTTGCGCGACAGCACGACGTTCGAGCGCTTGCGGTTCAGCTTGATGACTTTCGCGTCGACAATCTGGTTGCGGAGGCTGTCGAGATTTCTCACCGGCCGCACGTCGACCTGCGAGCCCGGCAGAAACGCCGCGATGCCGTCGATGTCCACGCGGAGGCCGCCTTTGATGCGATCGATCACGCGGCCCTTCACGTTGCTGCCGTCGCGATAAGCCTTCTCAAGATCGTCCCAGGCTTTCATGCGCACGGCGTCGGCGCGTGAGAGCACCGGCAGGCCGTCGGCGGTCTCCATGCTCTTGACGAGCACTTCCACTTCGTCGCCCGCTTTGACTGTGAGCTGGCCGTTCTCCGTAAACTCGGCGGGGTTTACGATGCCTTCCGACTTGTAGCCAAAATCAATGACCACGCCTCGTTCGCTGAGGCCCACGACAGTGCCGCGAACTACTTCGCCTTCTTCGAGTGTCGCCTGTTCCTGTTCGAATTGATCGAGCAGTTGACCGAAATCGACATCGCCGCTCGAGCGCGACTCGTCGGCATCGTCGGCGTCAGCTTGTTGTGGTGCTGCGGCTGCGGATTGGGAAGAAGCCATGATTGTGGGTTGTGGCGCAGTTTCCGGCGTACCGGAAGTTTGTTGGTTGTCGGCCTCGCTGTTATTCAGCTTGGGTTGTTCACTAGACATGAATACTCCTGTAGTTCCCGGTGACTTTCAGCGCGTGTGACGATCATATCGCGCCTCACTCAACTCGACCAATCAGCGCAGGTCTTCGCTGACTGGCAGCCAGTGTACAGCGGCCACTAATTTGTTTGACCTTGGCGTTGTCGGGAGTTGAAGCTGGCGAGGAAGCGAGCCGTTTGGATTTGGAAATGTCGAGCTAATTAGTTTCGATTACCGCCCTGCCGTTTAGTCACCCCGCTTGGTCCGACAAACACCCGCCGCCGATTACCGGGTAGGGCGGCACTGTACACGGCTGCGCGAGCGCATGTCAAGGCAACATGCGCTCGCGAGTGTCCTATTCTCAAAACATTTCTGTGCTGATCTGTGACTACTGTTATTGCGCCGCGGAGACCGTGTCCTGTGTTCGAGGAACAACATAGACACCGGCTGAATGCGAACCGACGAACAACACGTTCTGATCCTGCGCGTCGAAGGCCAGCGCCCAGATCCTTTGACTCGGCAAACGCCTGTCTTTCGGATCGATGCGCGACCAGCTAACGCCGCCGTTGACGCTGCGATAAACGCCACC
>JBKPPP010000304.1:0-5772 GCA_046733615.1 Acidobacteriota bacterium
TCCATGTGAAGGCCTATCGAAGTTACTGGTAACCGTACCTGCACCCATCAGTTAGCTGCCCTACGCACTTGACGAATGCAAACGTCAAGCTCCAGGCGCTTAGCATGGTCGCTCCAGGTGTTAGCGAGAACTTTCCGGCGCGGTGTCCCGCTGCGTCCAATGCATAGACAGACCGGCTGGAACGATGGTGATCGCTCCCGGCTTTAGAGTTTGTTCAAAACCCTCCTCACCGAACGGGGCCATTACATCCACCGAAGGTCTCAATTGATCATGATGCAGTGATCTTAAGGGCCGGCATCGTCCATTCGGACATTGTCTGCCGGATTTCAATTTAAGGGGAATGATGCAGACAACGGAGGGAACTCCGTAGCGCGAATTCAATTTAACTGGTGAGTTCCTGGAGGGCCCAAGACTCTTCGTTGATGGCGATAGCGGCTGAACCTTGTACAAAATTGATAGAGTACTCCCGCATCTTCCACGCATCGACGTATCGACGTTAGGATATTTTTGTTTTAGGGAAACGGAAAGACTTAGTACAATTAGAGTTACGGACAACATGCCGGGGTGGCGGAATGGCAGACGCTGCGGACTTAAAATCCGTTGTCCGAAAGGACGTGCGGGTTCGACTCCCGCCCTCGGCACCACAAGACAATCAAACACTTACGGGCAGTCAGCGAATACCGGCGAACTGCCCGTTTGACTCTTGCGCCTCTCTCTCTCTCTCTCGTACAAGCTAAATAGCATCCCAGGCTCTATACCTGCGTGAGGCGACTTCAGGAATTTATCTGAAAAATGAGCCGTAACAACTCCTCAAGCTGATATAGTTCGATCAACTCAAGAGCCGTGAGGCTCAACTAACTCAGCCGCGAGTGGAAACATCTTGCGGCTGGACGCTTTTAAGAGTCTGGTATATCTGTAAATCCTTTGCCCGATCTGCCAGTCGGCGCTTTAACTCAGTCGTAATTAACCACGCGTTCGCGACCTCTGTGTCCAGCTGCCGCGTCCACGGTTCACTTCGCCTGTACTACAGCTATTGAAGCGGGTATAAACCAACAGCGTTTGGTCTATTCAAAATTATTGATTAGCTAGGACTCGATGCGATGCCGACAGATGCGGGAACGTAATCTCCCAAATGGAGGACGACATGAAAATAGCCGACATTGAGCAAATGGTAATAAAAGAAGTGGGGACCAGGTATAAAGACGTTCAGGTCTCCAGCATAAAGGTCTTCGAAAACATTCTGGACGGCACGCTTGCCACCGTCATCTATAAGGATCGTGATAACAAAGAGCACACACGTCACGTGCTGATCAATAGGAAAGGTGAACCCAAGTTCTACCACTACCACTCCGAAATCTTGAGTGATTTATCGCACTACAAAGAGCGTAGCTGGTTTTTTCGCTTCCTCCAGTTTGCCGGTGTAGGCGGGCTAATCGCGCTTATTCTAATTCTAGTATTCTCGGTGCTTCTTTGTGTGCTTGCCTTCTCAGGTAGACCTACAGATCCTTCTATAGCAGAGGTCGTGAAGTTGTCGTTCACCACTATTCTTGGCTTCTTCTTTGGACAGTCAAGCCGTCAAACTCAGACCTAAACTCAGGAGAGGCGATATGAAAACGATAGGCCTGGGAATAATTGTTCTCGCTGTGATCCTCTTTAATGGGATTCGCGTACAGACAAAGCCGACTCTCCCAACTACTCGGTTCGTGGGAACGATGCCGTGCGGTGAGGCCGTCCGCGCATTCGTCGGCGGCGGGCCATGTCAGTCCGTCATTTGGCGGCTCGATCTCGGAGTCACGGAGCGTGACGGCCCACGCTGGAATCTCACTTTAGCGTATGGCGCCAATTCGGCAGCGAGTGTCGGCACGATGCCCGATGGCCCGCAGCTCTCCGGGAGGCTGGAAAAATCCGGAACGACGTATCGCCTGATCTCCAATAGCGGCAAATCGATCTTGTTTCGACAAGTGTCGAACACGTTGATCCATTTACTCGACGACCAGAACCACCTTATGCCGGGCACGCCCGGCTGGAGCTACACTCTTAGCCGAGCGGATGCGACTGACGACCCAGGCCGGCCAGAACAGCAGTTCGGCCCATCCTACACGCTTTCTCCACGCGCGACAGGCAACACGGTGCTCGGCATTTTTGGCGGCCGCACGCCGTGCACGAGCCTGGTGCGCGCGCTTCACATCACCCTCAACGACGGGTGCCAACGTTTGAAATGGCGGGTCACATTACTCCAGAACCCAAATACGCGGGAACCGACGAGGTACAAGATTGAAGGATCGTTGCACCACACGGCCCGAGAAGGAGCCTGGCGCATCGTTCGGGGGACCGCGGCGGACGCAGACGCTGTCGTCTATCAACTTGACGGGACCACGACCGAAGGACCCATGCTGTTGTGGAAGGCAGACGACAACGTCCTGTTCCTTCTCGACGAACGCAAGCAACCGCTCGTGGGCACTATCGATTTCAGTTACACATTGAGTCGTTCGCAATGAGCTGTACGCGGCGGGAGCATAATGCGTAGCAGGAAGATGTTAGTGATCATCATCGCGCTGGCGTTGCTGCTTGCCTGTGTCATCGCGCTGAGACTCCGAAGGGACAAGCCAGTTGGCCCAAGCGTGTCGGAAACTTCGCGGTTAATCGGAGGTCCGGCCTTCGAGGTTCAGGTCGAAATGCCTGCCTTCAATTCAGGGCGCGCACCTTGGGAGATCCCTGGTGTCATCTTTGGTTACGATCATGGACCGCGGTTCGATCAGGCAAGCCCTGGCGCCCAGGTCGGCAAGATAACACCGGATCACATCGAGCTTAGCGCCGAGGGCGGCTGGGATCTTTTGATCGAGACCGACGGCGAAGGGCGGCTCGCTCAAGAAACGCACGTCGCATTTCCCGTAAAACTCGGCGGCCGGCCGTTGAAGTTCAACTGCCGGCCCGCAGATTTGACCATTGGCTATCTTCATACCACCGCGCGCACGGGCTCGGATGAAATCGAAGGGAGCTTCCAACTGGAAGTTTCTATCTGCAAGAATGCTGCCTCAGGAAAAACTGCCGCGTGGCCCTACCAACCTCTCAGGGTTCACGGAAACTTTGCAGGTTTGAAAAGGCAAGGTGAGAGATCCGGGATCCAGGGCATGTATCAACTTCGCGGCGCAATATAACTGCGTCGGGCTTTGATAACCAATTTGCCTTGCGCTTTCTGTTGGGCGGGATCGGTTTCCAGCTTCAATTTACGCGTCGTGCCGTCGCGCTTCTTATTAGTGGAGACAAACGCCAGGTTGTAGCGGCTACGCAGGTGATCTATCAGCGTCTGAAAGGTGGTGTCGAGCTTTTCAGGTTTGTTCGCGAGTACTTCACCGCCGGTTTCGTTCGCCAATTGTTCCACGTCCATATAGCGGGCAGCGACAACTTTGTTCACGCGCGTAGCGAGGGTCTGGAGGCCATTTTCGAGACGTTGGGTTACGACTTGGGGAATGATGGCGCAAACGACGGCGCCTGATTCGTAAATCGCAGCGCTGGCCGCTTTATTGGAAGGACCATTCGCGCAATCGAAAAGACGCGTCATGGACGTAATCACGATTATGACCCGACGCCCGGCTGGATTGCTTGCCTTGAGCATGTAATCCGCGGCATCCGCAAACATGAGGTTGAAGCAATGCGCAACCGTCACAGTTTTGGACTGTTCCGGAATGTTATTGAGCGCGTTCTCGAGCTGTATGCGGTTGCGCGTGAACGGCTGAATCAACTTAGCGGTGTCGGTGAAGGCCATCACCGCTACCTCATCGACAAGTTTGAGCCGATCAATTGCTTCACGCGCGGCGCGATGTGCTTCGTCGCTCCAGGTATCGATCCGATGCGGACACACGGGCCCCCGATAGATCGCCACCAGCACAGAGAGCGGCAACTCATCCTGGCTGAAGTGTGTGATCTCCTGTTTGATTCCGTCTTCGTAAAGCAGGAAATCTTCTTTCTTCAAACCGCCGACGATGCGGGCAGTGTTCTTCTGTAGCACCAGCGCATCGATTTTGACGAGATCGACATCGACCTTGACGACTTCGTCTGATGCCTCAGGAGGAGGCGTCGGGGCGGGGTTGGGCGGATGCTCGATCGCCTTTTGACTTGGGTCTCCGATGTTCGCAGTCACATTCTTATTGGGCGTCTGCGAAGTGACACGGCTAGCTGGGTAGAAGAGCAGGACCGAAAGCACGATCGAACTAACTAGAAAGAAAGGCAGCAGGATGGACCGTTGATGTCTCATTGCACTCGCATTCGGATGTAAGTGAGCTGCATAACGTTGCGCTTGACGGCTGGCCCGCGCAGCTTAACAAAGAAGCCCGCCTAATGGCGAGTCCGCGCCAATCGCTTGTTGGCTGGCTTTCGTAAATCCCTGTTAACACTTTCGGCACCCTATAATCCGGCGGATAAAAATTACGACGGCACGTGGCGCAGTGTTGGCGTGAAGGTGAAACAGGGTGCCGCCCTGGCAAGAACGAAGCGAGGGTTTTATGCTAAATGATGCCTGAGGTCCAGCACGGCTGTATCAGAAAGGGAAAAGCGTATGAACCCGACACGTATTGCTTACTGGTCTCGTGTATTAACTGTCGGAGTAATTTCGACAATAGCAACCACTGGAACGCAAACTAGGATCTTAGCCAGTCCGCGTTGGCAGAACGATCCCAAGATTGTAGCGATCCGCAAAATAGTCAATTCGGCCAAGACCGAAATAAAGAACGGCGTGTACAGGACTGAGCACCGAATTTGTGATCAAGGCTGGTTTAGTCGACTTCGAATCAGCCGCGACTCAAAGGGGACCGTCAGATGGTACCAGCATTATGAGGAGGGGGAAGATTCATCCTGGGATAACAACTACTACTATGACGATGCTGGTAGATTGCGGTTCGTGTTAATGACCTCTTATGCCATCAACGGCACACGAGAACAGCATCGCGCCTATTTCGATGAAAGCGGCCGTCTCATCTATCACGGTCGCCGGCTCCTCAAGGGACCGGGATACTTTGGCCCTCCAGTCGAAGATCTTGAGAAGCTGGTGCAAATGGATGCCAACAAGGATTTTGCGGAGGCGACGCAAGGCTGCAAAGAGGTAAGGTCATCCGCAAAGCATCGCACGAGAAAGACCTAAACGAACCGTGATGAACAGGGATAGGGGCGCCACCCAAGACTGACGCTGAGATGAGGCACAGATAAATACGCCCTCTCGCGTCTGGATCACGAGAGGGCATGTTTTGGCCCACTTACCGCACTTACTGCTTGTCGTAGACCGCTTTATTCGTGACCTTCTTGCCTTGCGCGTTCGTTGTGGTGGTTGTCACCGTGCGCGTCTTGCCGTCAGCCGAAACGACGATCCGGCCAGTCAGCGTCGGCTTGCCATCTTTCTTGTTAGTTAGCGCCAACGTATTCCTGTTGACGCGGCGATAAGACCTGGCATCACCAGTCGCGTCGCCGGTGACCGGATAGTCTTTTCCGTCAAACTTTCCGGTCCATTCGCTGTGAACGGCAGCACCATTTTCATCAACGCCATCCACCGTCACTTTGATCTGATCGCCGACGGCTTCGTATACAACCGTGTGGTTCCTCGCTTTACCAGCAAACTTTGATTTGCTTTCATTAAGCTTCCAGGTGCCCATATTGGGGTTGCCCTGAAAACCCATTACCACGCTTACAAAAACGAGGGAGATTGTTAGGACAATCGTTTTTGTTTTCATCGCGTCCTCCAACCGAAGAATTGTTAGTTCGGGGCGCATTCTATGCCTCAGT